>CAZQDZ010000018.1:0-80349 GCA_964591455.1 uncultured Saprospiraceae bacterium | reverse complement strand
TAGAAGTTTCAAGGCTTTTTCCACAGCCTGCTAAAAATCAAATAAATCTAAAAATCAAATTAAAAGCAAAGGAGCAAATAAAAGTTAAAATATTTTCGATTAACGGAACATTAATTGAAGAGTATAATTGGATAGATTACAATGAAGGATCTCATACTATTGGCTTACCAATAAATCTAGTTCCAGGAAAATATCTTTTACAATTAATTACAAAAAATGGAGGTTATAAAAATCAACTATTTATTGTAGGTTAAAATAGGTGATCTAAAATGTTGCGGATAAATTAAAAAATTTATTTCCGAAATTTTAAAGATAAAAATCGGTAAACAAAGAGGACTCTCAGCCCTAAACCTCTCACAGAACCAAGCTTAATTCTCTCAACTCACAAGGCTCTTCATAGTCAGACCTAATGAGCAAAGCCATGTTGGCAGTGGGAAAAGATATAACTGATAGAGCAGGCTATATTTATTTTTTACCAAATAACATCTCGAAGGAATAGGACAATTATAAACGTAAGCCCTAATTCCTTGTTACCATAATTCCAAAACAATTTTCTGTGGGACAACAATTTGTTGCAGCTGTAAGTGTAATACAATTACTCATAGCAGTACATGATTCTCCACTACATGAATCTGGAGCGGAAGTTACTAGTCTATAATATGTTGTTTGTGTCAGCCCAACTGGTGGGTCATAGGTGGTTGTAGTTTGTCCTACTATATCAGTAAATCCGCTAGTACAACTCTCGGTGCTCATTTGCCATTGATAAGTGACAGTACTACCACTTGCAGATGTTGCAGGAGTCACTATGGTCAGAGGGGTTGGATCATCTTCAGGACATAATTCTTGTGCACCAGTTATAACTGGTGGAGTAATAAAGTCAACAGAAACATTTATTGTGTAGATAAAAGCTCCGCAGTTGTTATTAGTAGCCAAACCATCAGAATTAAATGTGAAACTGCCACATGCTGGAAGCGTTGATATCATGACATTATTAGAGCATTCATCAAATACCAATCCATTATTGCTTGACCCCTCTTCCCAAATTCCTTCACATATTATTCCTTCACATTGTAGTAAGTCTTGGAGATCGATACTTTCATTTAATATGTTTGCGCATAGAAGGGTATCTATAGTTACATTATTATTTATAGGACAACATTCTGTAGTTATGCCTATACCTTTCGCTTGCGTATCTGCTACTGGTGGAACTCCTGTTCCTATAGGGTTGAGGTTTGTATCGAAAACATAGACACAATCATCTATTGCAGATTCTGTAGATACGAATATACAATCACATGCATCAGAATAAACTAAACCCTTAGCCAGATTCCAACCTGTACCGTCTCCAATGCAATCATCAGCAGATATCGCCAAAATCTCGCCTGAAGGTGAATACTTATAAATTCTGGAACATCTTGTAGCAGGAAAACCGGTCTGTGCAATCTCAAGTACTAGATATATGTTGCCCATTGGGTCTGTTGTTATTCCTCCCAAATTTCCTAAAGGTGCCACTCCTATATCACCTACAGAAGGATCAGGGTTGCTACTATCACTAACCCAGGTAGGTGGGAATAGTGTATTAGCTTGGAAATCTGCCTCTGTAGGAGTAAAAATCGTCACATGGTTGGCGCCAAATACGCCAAATCCATCTGTGGAATAGAACGTGCCATTATCATCCACATAAAAACCCCAATCAGCTGCATCGCTTATTATATCCACATAGCCTTCACTCTCGCCTGTGCACAAATCATAAGCCTGTATACCAGGATTAGGAGAAGAATTCACATATACTTTTCCATCAATTGAGCCAAGATTAAATCCACCGTCTGGTATGCTAAACTCTGAGGATGGCGTAATATCACCCAGACAATTCAGTTTCAATATATCACCATTAAAATTTTGCCCTACAAATAAATTTCCATTTACATCTGTAGTTACGCCATGCGGTCTTGGCAATCTTTCTGAAGCAGGAAAATTATTACTGGAATAAAATGGCAATCCCAAACTACCTGGAACTTCTGTCAGGGTGCCATCCGGATTGACTTCATACTTATGAACGGCGCCGTTACTCGTTGTTTCATTGAGATACACATAGTCAGTACATTGACAACTTATAAGACAATCTTGAGGTAGTAGAGTCACTTGGATATCCTGAAAGCAAGTATTGCTTCCATTATAGAGTCTCACGGTGTATGTAGTTGGTACATTTGGATTAGGTAAGTTGTTAGCTGTTTGCACAGAAGAGCCATTAATTATTTGGCCATTAGCATATGTAAGCGTACCTCCGTTATCATCAAAACTTGTTCCTTGTGAAAAATGAAATCGATCACCGAAGGTAATGCCACCTAGCTGTAAGTATGCATTGTCATCGGGTATACCGTCAGTGCAGGTCGCTTGAAAGGCAGTCACCACAGGACTGGTTCCGTCATATACTTCCAGCTCATTAAAATTGAGAATCCTATTGTCACCGACTAGGCGCAATCTGACGGCACTAGCAGTAATTCCAGTAACAGGTACTGTAATTACATTGGTGGCAACCGGATAATTTTCTGTAAACAAGACTGCTCCACCGGCATCTAGTACTTCTATTATAAGACCATTTGCTCTTGCTGTCTGTCCGGGTCTGTTATAAAAAACAATGCTACTAATAGGGCAAGGCACTGCTAGATCTACTTGCCACCACGGATCAGTTTCCGTTGCAGAGTGAAAAATAGTACCATTAGGATCTCCATCTATGGCCCGTTCTGGAGGACTAGCAGGCGTCGAAGAACTAGAGGTTGCACTACCTGTCAGGGCAACATTTTCTGGTATAAAATCACAATCTCCGACAAAACTGTTTGTGCTATAGGCAGGTAATTCTAATCCATAAATGCATAAACTTGTCAATGAGACTATTGTCGTAAGAAGCAAACGATATTTCATTTTCTTACTCATAATTATTCTTCCTTAGATTAAATAAAAATCTACTTTAGAACCTAATTTATTTCGAAAAGGCATAAATACCAATAACAAACATATTAAAAAATAATATAATATGTTTGACTAAGTTTCTAATCATAATCTGTAGGTGCCTAACATTGAAATTTGTCCAAGATCACTATCAATTAAATAGCAACATATCCCTGTGATTCTCCTGAAGATGGTATTAGTTCGTCACTTACTTATAGGTTTTGTTTAAAGTGCAACTCCAGATCAAATTTATTCCTATAAAGAATCTGAAGTAGATGATTGTTTTTCCCTTCATCTCGACCACCCCCATCAAGACCCGAGTCCCTACTCTAAGTGACCTAAAGTTCGCGACTAATCTCTTCGATCTTGTGGCGACATTTTCATTCGCCTTGAGTGCCTTGATGATCTGGTGTATTATATTATACGTTGGAGCACATGAGGTAAACCTTCACTATCAAAACAAAAGCAAGCATTAAGTAGTACTAAATATTGAAACTTACCACTTAAATGTTTTACTGCCCCATCTATTTACTTAAATTTTGGCATAGACTAATTTCTAGTAATTGAGAATGTAAGACAATTTTCTTCTGGACAACAATTAGTGTCAAGTGTCAACGTCACACAATTACTAGGTTCTTCGCAGATGGACTCTGGACATGACGAAGTACTTGTCACTAATCTGTAATAAGTAGTAGCTGTAATAGGACTGGGTGTATAAGTGCTAGAAGTAGCGCCGGCTATATCCGTAAATCCATCATTACAGTTAGTAGTACTCATCTGCCACTGATAATCAACTGAGCTCGTACTATTAGGACCTAAGGTGGAAGTAAGTTCAGTTGGCGAGTCTGTCGGACAGAGAAGCTGGTCTCCACTTATCATGGGATTCAAGTTTTCTGCCAGAGTAATGTTTATTTGGATTCTAAATGCTCCACAGATCGAATTATCACTTACTCCATCGGATTCTAACATAAAGCTGCCGCATGCATCTGGCGAATCAATCGATATTGATTCATCACAAGGATCATAAGTCAATCCAGTATTACTAGTACCCTCAATCCAGTCTCCTTCACAAATACTACCGTCACAAGTAAATAGATCACTTAGAAACAACTCATCCAGAGCGCCTGCATCACAGATTATTGTATCTATCACTATGTTGTTAGATGAAGGACAACATTCTTTTGTCAAGTTAAAACCCTTGGCTTGCGTATCATTTGTACCTGTTGCGGGAACTGCTGGTCCTAGATAGTTGAGATCAAGGTCGAATAAAGAAACACAATCATCCACTGGAGATCCTGTAGATACCAATAGCATATCCAGCTCTTCGCTATAGATTATGCCATATGCGGTGTAGAAACCACCGTCACCATTTACAGTATCAAAAACCGACGTGGTAACCAGCACGCCATTACTATCATATTTGAATATCCTGTATGCTCTGGATGCTCCAGCAGGCAAATCAGGACCAGACCTGATCTCCTCCACTACATAAATATTTCCATCAGGGTCATAAGTCACACCCCAGATAAAGTTAGAAGTCAAATTTGTAGACCCTATCGTAGGAGATGATCCATCAGCAGTAAGAAATGGATCTATGCAAACTGGATTGGGATCGTTGGGCGGATTAAGGGTTTCTGTATTCACATCAAATACAAATATGTGATTGGTTGTAGCGTTATCTCTGTCTGAACTGACATAAATGGTCCCATCATCATTGAGAGAGAGGCCCCAATCTGAAGGACCTAAACCATCTAAACAGAAGAATCCAAGTAAGCTGCCATCACATAAGTCATATACAGTGACATAGGATAGTGTGGCAGGATTATTCTGGTCATTGTGATTGACATACAATTTACCATCTAGGCTTCCAAAATTTGTGCCCGTAGCATCTGGTATGACGAATTCTGACTCGGGGACTAATTCAGCTTCACAGTTCAATCTTCTGATGTCATTATTCGGTGCATTAATCGAACCAGCCTCACCTATATAAAGGTTACCAAATTCATCTATACCTAAGCCATGAGGAAAAGTAAGATCTCCTCTTAAAACTAAGTTGTCATACCAAGGCATTCCGATTTCTGATTCTAAGCTCTCAAGAGAGGGATTGGACGGATCAAAATTTTCATTTATGTCATATTTATGGACTCTTCCACCATTAGTGGTTTCATTTAGATATAGATATTCTTCACAATTGCAAGCATTATCACAATTCTGTGGCATCATGGTGACCACTACATCCTGAAAACAGGTTCCTGATCCATTATAAATCCTGATTGTGTAATCTGTCGGGACAGTGGGATTAGGAAGTGTGGATGGACTAGTGACTGGGATGGAGCTGATAGGAGTGGCTGTAGCATAGTCACCGCTACCTGTATAGGTACTGCCTTCCACAAAGTCAAATCGATCACCATTGGTCAAGCTTATCTGTAAGAAACCATTGTCATTAGGAATGCCATCACTACAGCTTGGTGAAATGGCAAATGCTTTTGATGTGATAGAAGTCAAATCAACTGCATTTATAAAGCAAGGCTCAGTTATATTGGCATCCATGATATAGATATCATAAGATCCTTGGGGTAAATTAGTAAAGGTGTTGGACGATTGGAAATTCACTCCATCTATAGAATAACTTACAGCGCCACTTGAGTTTATTGGGTTTACTGTTATAGTCCCATCATTGCTTCCTGGGCAAGAAGGGATAGTACTTACAATAGTAGCATCCAGCACATTCACATCAAACGTCACTTCCGCCGTGCAACCTGTAACATTATCTGTGATAAGGATAGTATAGGTATCTGTATTTTCTGCAAATATTCCTGGTAGGAGAAGAATCCGTGAATCTGTCAGAATCTCACCAGAAGAAGTGGTCCACTGATAAGTGTAGTTCGCGGAATTTTGCCTAACTCTCATGCCAAGCCTCTGGCCGACACAGAGGTCAATGGCACAGTCAGCATCATTATTCCAGCCTTCATTATCGATGTTAAATTGGCAATTGAAGTTTACTGGAATGGTACATTGTGCAGTGGTGAAGGTTGAGTATAATAAGCAAGCTAGTAAAACGAATAAGACTCTAGCTAAGTTAATCGATATAGTTTTCATGAGAAGTACTTAGATTAATGCAATTTGCTTTATGATTCTTTCGAGCTCCAAATAAAGCAGGTAAAATCAAATTATGTATGATAAATAAGCCTATCTCTCTCCCTATATAATGAGTGATTACAGGAGAAAGAACTGTACGATGGAATGGTTTAGCAAATATATTATAAATTATTATAATATGTTTTTTACCACTAAATATGAGGTTTGTCTAGATTTTAGTCTAGAAGTCGCTTGTGCAGTTTTAGGTTAGAATAGCTTTCAGAGACACTATTTTAGGAGCAATGGCCCTTTTGAAATGGGAATACAATCATGTGATGTGAACTTAGAAGGTCAATTGAAGCATAAATTAACTTCTTTGTAAATTCTGAAACCCATCAAAGACCTTCCATTTCTGACTTCACCTTCACTTTGATGCCTGAAGTCTTCTTGATTGACCTCCATCAGGTGATGGAGTTACAGCTAGGGGATAGTTATACAAACTGAATGTTGTCCTGTATCTGATCTTGCATTCCTGAAGACTTGGTTTTACAGGGGGACTGTGATGGCGTTATTTGTTGGGGTACTCGGACAATGATAGCTCATCACCTAATAATCAATACGAACGCTATTAAATAAGGATTAAATATTGAAACTGCGGATATGCCAAGCTTATTAGTGTTACAAGTAATCCGTCTTTTTGTCCTGGCCCTATAACTGAGCAGATAGATACCTCGAGTAGTACAAACGATAACGTACGGGACAAATTGCTATCGGGTTATTGATAAGATGAACCATGACAAACAACCACAAGGTGCTACCTCTTTAAAAATAGTTTAAGTATGGTGGAGTGATTAATTTTAAAAGCAGTAAAGATAAGAACCTCATTCTGCTTTACTATTTCCAAAATCAATCACTCATAATAGTAATAGCACCATAGCAATTCACTTCTTAGCTAAATTTCAAAAGAACTCTAACTGAAGTTTTAAAACTTGACAATCTCTTTTATCACTTTCCTGCCTTGGTCATCTTCCAGAATAAGATAGTAGTTGTTTTCAGTCGTGTTAGCAACATTTGGAAGTTGTAGTGTTTGGAGTGCAGATATTTCAAATTCTTTGAGTATCTGACCACTAACAGTAACTAACTTAGCATTCCAGTTAATATTAGCTGCATTTTCTACAAATGCATTTTCTATAGATGGATTAGGAAAAACATTTACTTGTCCAGCTAATTCGCTTTGCGCATCAAAAACTGATGTGGTATTTTCTTCCTCAACATGAAAGATCCACGTTAATGTATCTTTGACTGAAGGATCATTGTTTTTGTATAATTCAAATTCATACTTGCCTATTCCTGGCTGACCCCATGGGTGGAGTGTTAACTGAATATATCCCCAATCTTGATTTTGCAACTGCTCAGGACTTCTATGGTACTCAACTGTATAATCAGGTGATTCATCGTCAGCATAACACAAAGTAGGGTCGCACAACTGATTATACCAGGTGTAAAAAGGAAATTCTGTTTCTTTCGGGATGGTTCTTTCTAGTACATTATAATGATAGGTTACATCTTCGGTAACATCTTCTTCTAAAAAAGAGAGTACGAAAATGACAGAACTAAATTCGTCATCAGCAACTAATACAGTATCTATATTTTGATCAGACGAATAGAGGAAGTTTTGGGCATTAGCCTCTAAGCAGGTTATCAAAAGCAATCCAAAAAAGTAGAATATTCTCATTTTAATTATTTTTTTAAGAGCTAAGGTCTGAATCAGATAATTAGCCCTCGTTACTTAATACAAAGTTATTACTATTCTCTTATTAGCAATATGGAAGAAAAACGTTGCAGGTATATAGTAAAAAATGAAAAATCTAAGACACCATACCAGTTTCTAAAATAGAATCGAGACTAAGAAGTCAATGATTTAGGTCCTTTCAAGGCATTTTCGTAAAAATCCGTCTTACTAGAACTTTTAATTGGAACGGACGTTCCTTTAGAGTATATTTGTGGAACAATCGTTCCTTTTACTAATTTCATTAACCCTTGATAGCTCTAGGGACATTCAACAAATTGAAACATTTAATCGCATTCCTTTTGTCCTTCATAGACTAAAACATCACCAGTTGCTCAATGCACAAACCAATAAGTAGTAGAATTTTGAATCACAATGGTCTTTTATAACCTCAATATCGTCACTTTACTAAATTACCCGTTGGGTCTAATCTTCTTGCAGAGGGAGAACTCTTACATCAAATGGACATCATCAATTTCACTAAAAATACCATGACCCAAAAAGAACTTCGTCCAAATCAAAACTTAAAGGCAGGCGGTGATGAGAAATAGAATCATATTCAAATGAAGAACACTTCTATAACTTAGCATAATATATGGCAAGAGTAAGAGCATTCAACGAAGCTGAAGTATTGGACAAAGCATTGGATTTGTTTTGGCTTAAAGGCTACCATGCCACCTCTGCCAGTGACCTTGTTAGCGAACTAGGATTAAGTAGATCCAGTATCTATTCTACATTTAAAGACAAGAGAACTTTATTCATAAAGACACTAGAGCGATATAGTCAACTAACCATTGAAGAAGTATTAGAGGTGATTGGACAATCTGATGACATTCCTGAAACGATTACTACTATTCTCAAAGAAGTCATTTTGCATGATTATTCCCTGAAAATTCCAAGAGGATGTTTTATGGTCAACACGGGAATCGAATTAGCAGTACACGATGAAGAGATAAAAATGATCGTAAATCAGCACATGGAAAAAGTGGAATCTACCATTAAAACCGCAATTGTAAAGGGTCAAGTATTAGGACAGATCACTCCCGAGAAAAATGCGGATATACTTGCCAGATTTATCTGTAATAATATATCAGGTTTAAAGGTAGCGGTTAAATCCAATAAGAAGATGGAAGAATTGATGGAGATAATCAACTTATGCGTATCTGTCCTAAAGGCTAGCTGACAGGGCATTATGAATAAAATCAGATTATCAGTCTAAATGGAAACTCATGGCCCTATGAATACTTTAAAAAAAGAAATGGTCTTGCCGAATGGCTCAGTGCTAAGCAATCGGATTGCCAAATCCGCGATGAGTGAAAACTTAGCTAACAAGCACCATGAGCCTACAAAGGTCTTAGTGAATGTGTATAAAAAATGGGCACAGAGCGGAGCAGGATTATTGATCACTGGTAATATAATGATTGATTCTGATGCTATCGGAGAGCCAAGAAATGTGGTTGTAGAGAATCGAGATAATATCAAGATGCTAACAGATTGGGCTCTGAGTGTGGAAGGTGCTGATACTCAATTATGGGCACAAATAAATCATCCTGGCAGGCAAGCCATGGAACAAATCAACTCCACCCTAAAAGCGCCATCTGCTGTCCCTTTAAAAATAGGTGGAAGAAAGAATACATCCGCAAAAATACCTGAAGCACTGACGGAAAAGAAAATTCAAGATATCATTGATTCCTTTGCCAATACTTCACTTATATTAAAAGAGGCAGGATTTTCAGGAGTCCAAATTCATGGTGCCCATGGTTATCTGGTAAGCCAATTTTTATCTCCCTATACCAATATTAGACAAGATAAATGGGGAGGTAGCTTAGAGAACAGAGTCAGATTTGTGGTAGAAGTTTATAGAAAGATAAGAGAAAGAGTAGGGAAAGATTTTCCCATAGGAATCAAGTTGAACTCAGCAGATTTTCAGAAAGGCGGTTTCTCCGAGGAAGAATCTATCGAGGTGGTCAAAATTCTTTCTAAGGAAGGGATTGACTTAATTGAAATATCAGGAGGTACTTATGAAGCGCCTGCCATGATGGGAAAACGTAGAGCAAGTACGGTAAAAAGAGAGGCGTATTTTATGGATTATATTGAAAAAGCTAGAAAGGTTACCGATACACCTTTAATGCTCACGGGAGGATTCCGTACTTCTTCCGTCATGCAAGATGCCATTGCTTCTGACCAATTGGACATTGTTGGGATTGCTCGACCCTTTGCCATCTATCCAAATATTGGAAATGAAATATTTGACGAAAGTCGATTAAGTTTTGCAACAGAAATTAAAAAAACTGGCGTCAAAGGAATCGACGGTTTGATGAATATCATCTGGTACGAATCGCAAATTAAAAGAATCGGAGAAGGCAAGAAACCTAAACCAGCATTAAGTGCCTGGACTGTATTTATAAAATACGCATGGCTGATAATGGAACAAAAATTCACGACAAAATAAATAGTAACGAATTTACTTTTACATACTTTAAATCAATTTTTTAATTTTAAAAATGAAAAATTACTTAACTACTCTTATAGTACTGTTTATCTTTTCGATAGGGTTGAATGCCCAATCAGAAAAAGAACATGAAAATGAATCAAAGAAAGAAGGTTTTATTATTGAACTTATCACTTCTGGAATTTATGCCTACTCTTTAGAAGAAGAGGAAGGTGTTGGCGGAATAGAGATACACCTCACCAATTGGTTCAACCATACCTGGGGAGCTGGACTATCTTATACCGCCAAGTTTGAAGAAGACGAAACACTTCATGATATTGCTCTTCTTGGAAGTTGCGTTCCAGTAAGGTGGTTGACCTTAAATGTAGGTCCAAATTTTGGTTTATCAGGAGAACATCGGGCATTTGCATTATCTGCTTATGCCGAAACTGAAATTAATATTAGACCGACAGATTGGTTTCATTTTGGACCAATCATAGGTGCTATAATTGGAAACAGTTCTGAAATTTCAGGAGGCTTTCATCTGGGATTTGAATTTTAATTTTCCGAAAGTTATTCAAAGTATTTCTCATTAACTCATACGCAAATATTGACACATCGTCAGTCGAACCAAACAAATAATAAAAACAACTTAATTATGAAAAAATTAGCTGACAAAGACTTAAGATCTTTATATACACCATTTAAAAGCATGCCCTATTTGGCAAGCAGAAATTGGGGAATAAAAATGATGAATTTCTCAGCCCGTATTTTTAATGGGAAGAAAATGAAAGGTTTCCATAATGAAGAGCGATTCATACCAAGTAAAAGTGGCGGACCTGATATTAGGGTTCGGATATTCAAACCTTTAAATGCTCAAGGCAAATTACCATTACTACAATATATACATGGTGGAGGATATATCTTAGGCAGTCCAGAGATGACTCCTAATCTGGACATCATGAAGCAGTTTATGGAGAAAAGACCTTGTGTCGTTATCTCTCCTGACTATCGTAGAGCCTTAGATGCGCCTTATCCTGCTGCATTTGACGATTGTTATGATACCTTCCTATGGGCTAAGGAGAATGCTGACGAATTGGGAATTCATACTGATAAATTCATGGTAGCTGGGCATAGTGCAGGAGGTGGACTTACTGCTGCTGTTACTCTAAAAGCAAGAGATACCGGAGATTTTAACCTTGCTTTCCAAATGCCTTGTTACCCGATGATCGATGACAAACAGAATACCAAGTCAGCAGTGGAAATGACTTCAGTCCCAGTTTGGAATACAGCTTCAAGTAAAAAAGGATGGGACTCTTACTTGAGAGGCCTAAGAGAAAATAATCAAGAAATTCCTACTTATGCTGCCGCAGCAAGGAATAAAGATTACACCAACTTTCCGCCGACCATTACTTTTGTTGGAACTCTAGAGCCATTCAAAGATGAAACCATCGCTTATGTTGAGGCATTAAAAAATGCAGGCATTGATGTGAAGTTTAAAGTGTACGAAGGAGCTTATCATGGTTTTGATGCGTATGCACCTAAAGCACAGATTTCTAAAGATGCGGTTAAGTTCACTTATGATTCGTATGCAGAGTATTATGATAAGTATGTAAAATAAGGTCGAGCAAGTATTCAAAATGCTAAGTTAAATCACTCTGTGACTGCAATGTCAGCCAGGATATCCACCTACTCTTCAGCCGAGATTATAATTTCGACTGTATCATTGTTCATAGTTGCTTTCATATAGTATTATGCACTTTTAGAGCTGTCGGATCAATAATTTGTTCTTTATATTTTGTAGTACTCATATACAGTGTTAACCTCTAAGCTCTCCTACTCAAGGAAATTTGTCAAAGCAGCATAAGGAATCAATTCAGTTTTTAGGTTCAATTAATCCAGTTATAAGATGTTTTCTAACCCTCTAGCTTAATAATTTGCGAAGTCTACTTAGGTGCTTATCATTTATTTACACCTTTGATGCAACGTATTTCCATTATCATCCGAATTACTAGATGGAAACAGTTTATCTAATTATTACTTGCAAAGAAACAGCCATGTCAAGACTTCTTTATTCTATATCCATAAGTTTGCTTTCTTTAACACTTTGTATGTCTCAAGATGTACCAATCCTAGACTATAGAGTAAACGATCTAGGGCAAGTGGAATTGGAGATAGAAGGCAGTGCAGATGAGTATTATCTACTTTCTGTATTACATGAACCTGAGATGACCTATGAGTCCATCACATCTATGACTGTGGGCACTAATGGGCGGATGATAGTATCGGAGCCACTTAATGCATTTGGTCAACAAAGTTATACAATTACAGCATATCCTATATCAGACCCTGCAGACACGGATACTGATGGATTGGATGATATTAGTGAATTTAACAATATGCCTACCCAGGCGCCCTTGAATTTTGCGGATCCAGTCTCTTTCAATGACGGTGTTAATTCTGTTGATGATATGGAGACATTTTCTGAACTGGCTGTTGTAGGTGATGATATACCGTGGGCGCCATTCTTGAATGATCGGCTATTTATGAAGTTTGCAATTGTCAATCAAGATTCTGATAAACCAGAAATATATTTTATCAACAGTAAGAACCACTTTGTACATGCAGAGTTTTATGATGCCATTGATTTGGACTTACCTTCGGTCAGTATTGTCTCAGGCGAGATAGTTTTCAATCCCAATGCAATTCTACCTAATGGCGTAATAGGCGATTTTTCTTTCAATTATTCTTTTGGAATTTCTTATGACTTTGAGCATACAAGAAGAACTTTTGAGTTATTAGCTGCTAATATGCCTGTGCTCCAGAATAACTTTAATCATTTTATTGGTCAAGTTGGAGAAGGCAGTTACAATTCGATTTACAGAGATGACTATATAGGTTCGAGAGTAAAGGTGATTTTGGAATCTGAATTTTTTACAGACGTAGACTATCTTCCATTTAATCAAGCAGAAGGCTTTGGTTTTTTCAAAGTAGTAGGGCTTGATGAAGTTCCTGGCTCCAGAGATATTGTGCTATATGATGCTCTACCAAATTCATTGCCAAGAGTGGGGGGCATTATCACCTCTGTAGTACAAACGCCACTCTCACACGTCAACCTGAGAGCCATCCAAGATCAAGTCCCCAATGCGTATATTAAAAATCCATTGGAAATAGATTCCATATCTTCTCTCCTTGGAAAATATATCTATTACAGAGCAGGACAAGATGGTTATGAAATAAGAGAAGCCACATTGGATGAGGTAAATGATTGGTTTGAAAACTTAAGACCTACAAATGATCAGATACCACAAAGGGATCTTACACAGACTGAGATTCTTCCATTGGATGAAATCGAATTTGACATGTCAAATAAATTTGGTGCTAAGTGTAGTAATGTAGCTACTATGAGGAGATTCGGATTTCCTGACGGAACCATCCCCAATGGATATGGGGTGCCTTTTTATTTCTATGATGAATTTATGAAGTATAATGGATTCTATGAAAAAGCTCAAGAAATGATTTCAGAAGGCGATTTCATCCTTGATATAGACACCAGAACTGAAAGGCTAAAAGACTTCCGAAAAGAAATTAAAGATGCGGACATGCCACAATGGATGCTCGACGAACTAGATGAGATGCACAAGTCATTTCCTACAGGCACAGCAGTAAGATGTCGTTCCAGTACTAATAATGAGGACCTTCCTGGATTCAGTGGTGCTGGATTATACACATCCAAAACCCAACATCTAGACGAAGGTCATATCTCAAAATCCATCAAACAAGTCTATGCAAGCATGTGGAACTTCAGAGCCTATGAAGAAAGAAATTTTTATAGGGTAGACCACTTCATAGCTGCTATGGGAGTGTTATGTCATCCAAACTATGAAAATGAAAAATCAAATGGTGTCGGAGTAAGTATAGACCCTATATACCAAACTCAAAATAATTTTTACCTAAATACTCAAGTAGGCGAAGATCTGATCACAAATCCAGATGTAAATTCGATACCAGAAGAAATTCTCTTGAGCAGTGACCCTGCCGAAGGTTTTGTAGTACTGAGGACTTCAAACCTTATAATGAATCAATTAGTGATGGAAGAAAAACATCTTAATGAATTGAGAGATTATCTTAATGTAATACATGACGAATTTTCGATTCTTTATAATCTCGTTGGTGCTGAAGGTTTTGGAATGGACATAGAGTATAAAGTAACAGTCGATGATCAATTAATCATAAAGCAAGCCAGGCCATGGGTCTCATTCTGGTCTGAGTTTAATGCTGAATATGACTTGGCCATTGCCGAGATCACTGATCCTGAAGACAGTTCTACATTAGGGAATTCAGAATTGATTACAGCCTCAGTTGCTAATCTGGGACTACAAGAAATGACTGATTTCAGTATATCACTTCTTATTGAAGATGAAGTCGTAGAGACTATTGAAGTCAATGATACCTTGACACCTGCACAATCTATTGACTATCAGTTTGCTACTGCTCAAGATTTTTCAGTTATAGGTGACTATAACGTAGGTGTCCTTGTAACTCAACTCCAGGATGGATACAGTAAAAATGACACCCTATACAGAGTCATAAGAAAACTACATGCCTTAGAAGCAGGCATCTTATCAATAAATGGTAGTGTTTTTTGTGATGAAAGCTTAACTGTTACAGGAACATTGACCAATCTCGGCGATGAATTACTTGATCAAATTACCATAGAAGTCACTGTCAATTCTTCAATAGTAGATACCTTCCTGTACCAACGGCCTTTATCTAGTGGGATGGTGGTTAATGTCGAAATTCCTATTAATGCAAGTTTAGTAGCTGAAGATAATATCGTTGAATTACGTATAATATCATTAAATGGACAGCCAGATGTAGAGCCAAGCAATAATTCAGCATCATTGAGTATAAGTGCAGAAAACAATCTAGAAGAAGTGACTCTTGTAGTGAACCCAGATGACTTTCCTAGAGAAAATCAGTGGTTAATTACAAATATCAATACTAGCGAAATAGTCTCTAGTGGAATCTTCGAGTCATCAACTTTCACTGTGCCCCTTTGCTTAAGTTCTGAGGCATGTTATAATCTTAGTATTTCGGATTCTGCAGAAGATGGAATCTGTTGTGATTTTGGAATCGGTAACTTTCACATGTTGAATGGACAAGGAGATACATTAATTTATAATAATGGTCAATTTGGGAGTATGTTTTCTGAGGATTTTTGCCTGAGAAATGATGCGCTCAGTACAGACGAAGCAGATAAAGACCTTACGATACTTTATCCTAATCCTACAAATGGAAAATTCACAATAAAGTTTGATGAGAGTATAAGTCCAATATCAAACTCAAGTGTTGAAGTCTTTGATTATTTAGGAAGAGTCATCGATACGAAGACAATAAAAAACGAAAGATTATCAAGTATGTCTTTCACCTTGGAGGACGAACCTAGTGGGCACTATTTTGTAAAATGGTTTGATGGTTCGAGAGTCAGAGATTATAAGGTTATCAAAATTTAAATTGTGATTATTCAAGAATTGTTGTAGACAATAAAATGATACTAAACTCATACTAAGAGTATATAAATGTGAATGAAAGGGGCTGTCCATACGGATAGCCCCTTTCAATTTTAAAACATTGGTGTAAAATATAGTTGAGTTTTAATTGCTACTTCGAAGCAATTTTCAGTAGGACAACATTTTGATTAGCTGTGATTGTCACACAATAACTGAGCTCTAAACATCCACCAGTATTGCATCCTTCCTGCACAGAACTCAGCACTCGGTAGTAAGTGGTAGTAGTAACTCCAGCTTTATACTTCCTGTATATATACCCACAGGCAGTATATGGGGAATAACCGCTGACGAAAATGGAAACATCTAGATAGTAAGTCGTCACGGAGGTGCTCGTGTGACCAAGTATGATTCTTCAGGCAATTTCGTAGCAGAGGTGACGTTAGCAAGTGTTTGGCCATCAGAGACGGTTACATTGCCTAGGAATGAGGCGTCTACTAAAACAATGTGATCAGGCTCCGTTTCTTCAATGTCAATAAGTACATCTTCGTCCTGATTACAGGACATCATTATAGAGATTATAAGAAAAAGCCTATATAATATAAGTTTTTCATTTTTTACTTTTTGATAGAATTATTAAATATGTGAATGCATTACACCTATAACACTATCAAATTTTGAAAACGTTGCAGTCTTTTTTAAATATCTTTAGATTGTGCATTAAGACATCCAGCTGTCAACACTTACTTTGATAAGTATCCAAAGATGCTTCACTATTAGTTATCTATATTTAGACCTTCAGATGTGGTATAAACTAAAATCTTTATTTCTAATTTTACTCGCCGTGCTCCTGTTTGTAGAAGTACTTTTTCTTGCTGTGGCCCATGCCTATTCTAGTTCTATAAATGGTTCTACTCAAGTAGCTAAAGATTACTTTCCCAAATTGGCTACCGACTACACTTTTTCTACTGCTAAGACTGGAGACAAACAATTACGATATATTAAAACCGGACAAGACCTTGGGGATAAGCCACTGGTCATTTTTGTCCACGGCGCGCCAGGCAGCTGGGAAGCATTCAAGTCATATTTGGCAGACGTAGATTTAAAAAGAATGGCCCAGCTTATCTCTGTGGATAGATTTGGTTATGGTGAGTCAGATTACGGTCAGCCTGTTAGCGATATCGTCACCCACGCTGAGGGTGTAAAATCAGTAATTCTGGCCAATCCAGCTTCTAAAGTCATACTCGTAGGACATTCATATGGAGGCGCAGTCATCGGAAAATTGGCAGCTACATATCCTGAGCTCGTAGATGGTATCCTCATGGTCGCCCCTGTTATAGACCCAGATTCAGAACCCGTCAAGTGGTATGCTCACTTGGCCAATTTGTCTTTGTCACGATCACTTCTTCCCAAATACCTCAATGTCTGCACCACCGAAAAAATGACTCATATTAATGAACTGAGAACCATGCAGTCAGACTGGTCCGTCATAGAAGTTCCAGTCATTCATTATCATGGTGTCACTGACGGATTAGCACCCCACGATGGGAATGTCCAGTTCTCTAAGCGTCATATAGATGCCTCATTGCTGACTGTCATTTCCGAAAAGGCGGAAGGGCATTTTATTTTGTGGGATAAGCCGGCGACTGTGAAGGGGATGATAGTGGAGCTGATGGGAGAGTGAGAATAACTTTCTTTTGTGTCTGTTCACAAGAAATAATATGCCTATTATTTCGTATTAATATCTGTAACTAAGCTTGTGACATAGAATCCGATGCATTAATCAACTAAGATTTCAATGACTTCCTAATGAAATCCTAATAAGGCACACACCTATATTATTGCTAGTCACATCTATTATATTTAGAGAGTCATTATTTATTTAATACAATAAAACTATTTCCGATGCTAAAAAACAACCTTATGATGATTGCTATACTGTGCTCACTGAGTCTTTGCCTTGTGGGGCAGAATGTAGAAGACCTAGAAAGCCCAGTCACATCCCTCACTTTCGAACAGTCCGAATTTCATTTTGGTAGTATTATGGAAGGAGAGATTATTCAGAATGTTGTCACCTTTACAAATACTGGCGATGAACCCCTTGTGATCAGTAATGCAAAAGCTACCTGTGGGTGTACGATCCCTCAGTGGCCTAGAGAACCTATCATGCCAGGAGAGTCTGGAGAATTTTTAGTGCAGTTTGATTCTAAGAATAAAGGATCTCTAAAAGGAAGGCAAGTATCTAAGCGAGTAACAATCACAGCAAATACTGACCCCGTGAATTCATACTTTACTATAAAAGGAAAAGTGTTCAAGCCTGAGGAGGGCAGTGAAAGTCCTGATCGCCATGATAGTTTTGACATTGATGCCAATACGATTAAGATATGGCCTAACCCAACTGCCGAATTCGTTCATCTTAACCTTGGAGAATATGCTGGAAATTCAGCCCGAGTCGACCTCTATTCTATCATGGGAGAACGCGTGACTTCTATGACCTTAGAGGATGTGTCCAATGAAGATATCAAGATGGATGTCAGTGGTTTTGAATCTGGAACCTATACGTTCTCTATTAGTCTAGAGGGCCATAATAGAATCGCAAAGACAGTAATCGTCCAATAGGATATAAATCACAGATATATAATAAAGGGGTTGGTCGATTCCTAGCCTTCATGAGACGATTCCACTTGCCTTGCAGACGCCGCCACAGATTAATGATGTTTCTTCTAGTTTTATTCAGGGCAGTTATTATAACAATATTGAATTATCAGATATCATTCCTGCCAAACTAGGAAGGACTGTAGGTGAGGAGGAAGCATTGATGCAGCTGCTTACTGAGCTACCATCAGATGGATTTGATTAAGTTAGTAATGACAAGTTTTAAATAAACCCACTGAATAGACTATTTAAGTTACACGATTTTTATTGATGGGTAGTTGATTGGACGGCCTTTAGTCATTTTAGTGATTAGCTATATTTTAAATTTGGAAACTGCTTATTCTCGATAACAGTTTAGCATACTAACTATGAGTATATCTAAAGAATCTATTGATTTAGGGTGCATCTTTGATGCGCTGTTCAGTAAACCGAATTAAATCGCCTCAGAAAATTTATGCCTTTGTCTAATCCATAACGATAATCAGACATCAAGCTTTTTTTGGAGTAAGAATAAGTCCCACTATTCAGAAATCTTTTAGGGGAGATTTGTTCTACCTTGATACCCTTGGGTGGTTTTTCCATATACTGAATAGCTTCATTATATTTCTCAAATGCCTTTTCAAAAGTTTTGCTCAATTTTGGCGTAGACTTAAAATACTTGCTGCCAAAATAATCAGCCCAACTTTGTTTAATTGTATTGTTAGCTGGTCTAGTTCTTAACACCAAAATATTTTTCGACCCTTGACTGGCGGCCCACTTTACAGGCAGTGGATCACTCCATCCTCCATCGAAATATAATTTGTTTTTTAGCTTATGCACGCCTTTTGTCGCAAAAGGTAAGGTACTCGACGCAATCACGCATTGAATCCAATCATCAGCACAAGGAATTAAGTACTCTGCTTTTCCACTCTTCCTGTTTGTGGCAACAATAAATATTTTCTTACGTTTAATTTGCTCAGCGGCCTTCATTATATCAAAGGGCACTTTCTCTGAGGCCACAGTAGATATATAATCTATATCCAAATATCCTTTAGCACTAAATGTCCTTTTGTAATCTGCGAACTTGTTATCCTTTGCCAGTATTTTCATAGCATTAATGCAAAACCGATATTGGTTGCTGAGATAATATGACATCGCCACAGAACCACCAGATATGCCAATAATTGTCTTAAATGGGTTGTAGTCTTTGGCTATAAATGCATCTATTAATCCTGCAGTAAATGCTGTTTTAAATCCTCCACCTTCTATAATCAGCGTATCGTATTTCATTGGAGAAAATTAAGTATTCCTGTCCAATTATGCTTAGATGAGAGATTTAAAGTTGATTTTGATTTATCAAGATTGATTTTACTAGACTTAAATATTTTTGAATTGCACAATACTTGATTCGAACTTGATTAATTAGTCTAAAGTGTGTAGGTAAGCCCCTAAAGAAGAACTCATTGTATCAAGTAATCTGTCTATATGAATGGTAATGTCCAACTAGTATTAACTTTTGGCTAAATGGTTATCCTATAATATATTAGGTCTATGAATAGAACAATATATATACTTTTATTTTCATCGCTGATTTCTTTTTCAAGCTTACATGCTCAGTGGATTTCTATAGAGGGAGCTATACGTACAAACAGTGGAAAAAATCTGGAAACCGTAGAGGATTTTGCTGTTACTAATCTAACTGGTCTTGTGCAAGAAATGGATACAATTTATATCCGAAGACAACTATCTGGAGAAATACTTAACCAACAGAAAATTACAACTACAATCAATGGAAGTGTTGCTGCCCATCTGCATATTCCTATAATTCCAAAGTGGACTGGAAAAATAGGTCTGGGTATATCTCAAACATCTTTCTTGTACAGAGATGTTTTGCAATTGAGAAACTTTAATGAAGTAGTAGATACAATTGATACTTACTCACCTGATAATGATGATATAGTGGTAATAGTCGATGTGAATGGAGGAACTATGTCAGAAGGAAGTTTGCCAGGAGAAACATCAGGAAATTCTACCCCAAGCGGAATGACATGTGATACTGTATTGCAACAGAATAATTCGTTTAGAAGTAGTTTTATTCCTACGAGGAATTTTTTGATTGGTTTGACAGTGCCAATATCAGTAAGTTATGAATTGATACCTGGCAAGTTCACCTTAAATACAGGGGCACAACTAAATTTCACTTTTGACAAAGGACAATCTTATAGTAGACAAAATTTAGATATACACCATACATCAACTGAAGATTTTACTGTTTGTGATAATTTCAATGTTATTGTTAGAGATGATAATCCGGATATTATTACCAATTTCTCGGTTACTGCATTTGTAGATGTTGAAGCAAAAATTACTAATAGGCTAGGCATCTTTGCTAGATTAACTACTAGTACCAATTCTATAACCAGACCTGAGTATGGATCTGATGACAGAAATTTAGCTATACCATATAATTATAGGCCAGTCTCTTTTTCTTTGGGTGCAAAAATGGATTTATTCTTTAACAAAAATCCAGAAAAGCGAAGAACCAATTACTTAATTAAAAAAAATCAAATTCAAACGCATATTTAACATGATTAAATGTATAGTAATAGCGCTTATGTTTTTTACTTACCAGAGTGCAGCTCAAACAAATAATGAGAAAGAAGAATTATTTGTACCCCAAGATAAATGGAAACTTGAAGCTGGATTAGGAGTTGACTATGCGTTCTTCGGCACAAGAGTAGGAAGAAAAGTTTATAATAGCCTTTATGCCGTGGGTGCAGTTGGTCTATCTTCTTCAGGTGTTACATGGAATATAGGTGTTGAGGCAATGCCCCAAAAGTACCTTCTAAAGTATTTGAGTCCTTATGTCAGACTGGCTTATGGAACTCAGTACCATATGACTTTAACGACGGCATCAGGTTATATAGAAAGCCGGTTTTTAAAAGGCCCTATTCTAGGCCTAGGGATTGTTTGGTCATTGAGAAAAAAGAGATCTTATATAACTCTAGGATTATCTTACAGGGTTAACACAAATGAACATGACAGTTTTTTAGAAGAGTTTAATTCAGAATTTGAAACTGCAATCGAACCCTTTCTTGATTTTAAATTGACACCCTCTCTGGGAATTTTTATAAATGTCTGGTAGCCAAAGAGTGATAATTGACCCTCGATTAAATAAGTTCAATTCTTCAAGCTCAACTCCCCAGTTAATCGTAGGATGTAGCTTAACACAAAGAGCTGCCGCCTACGTTTGATTTTTAATTGCAAGATTTAGTCTCAAATAATGGGCAGTTAGCCTAATTTGGAGTCGACTTTCGCTTAGCAATTGAATAACCGCCAACATCTAGCTTCCATACACCTTGTTAGGCGTCGACTGCAGATTGGATCCGCCTGCGTCTTATGTAGAATTTCAAGACTCCTTCTTGAATGAATAACTTTCACATTTTCAATCCGACACCCAAATCTACAAGGAATGGTTTGTTTTTACTTGCTCTTCTTGTATTAAGCTGATTAATTTATAACCACTATTCTTCCTACAAACTGATTTATACCTGACTTCAGCACATAGTGATATACGCCATTTGATAAAGATGTAATATCTATAGATTGAGAGTCGGAATCTATGTTTTCTATTAGTACTAAATCATGTGATGAATTATAAAGAAATAATTTAGCAGGCAACCTATTTTCCTGACTTATTTGTAAGGTAATTAGATTCGAAGCTGGATTAGGAAAAAGATTAAAGAATACGGAGTTTTCGATATTTTGAAATTCAGCGTTTCCAGATTTAACACATCCAGCATCATCATCAACTTCTACTAAATATAGAATATGGATAGAATCACAGCCAACTTGATTGATATAATGCTTTGTAATATGATTCGGAGCTGAAAGGTCTTCGTAAGATTGATTTGGGCATAAGTAAATAGTATCAGTTGATGCAGAATGATATAATGAAGTAAGGTGTATAATTCTAGTGGAGTCACATCCTGCTGTGTTGTTCAACTGGAATTCATAAATACCTTCTTCAGAGATGCCTTCGTAACTGTCATCAGGACATAGGGTAATATGTTCTTCTGATTCCGTATTGCCAACTACATCTAAATTTATAACTCGAATAGAATCGCAACCTATATAATTAGTCAGAGTATCTATATAGATTCCAGATATGGTGTAATTATTAAACGAGTCTCCTTCACAAATAGATGTTTCTATTTCAGCTACAGAATGTTCGCTAACAGTTAGGTGAAGAATGCGAATAGAATCACAACTATTGTGTGCATGAAAAATGTCCTCAAAGACACCACTTTCACTGTAACCTAAAAATTGCTCGCCTTCGCAAATGTTAGCTTCAATGTTAGTAGTTACATTCCTCAAAACCCTTAGGTCTATGATTCTAATGGAGTCACACATAGTTACAGATGTGAAAGTATCTTGATAGATTCCACTTTCTGTGTATCCATCAAAAGAGTCATTCTCACAAATAGAGAGTGATAGATTTGTTTCTATAGGATCAAGAAATGAAATGTCTCTTTCTATAATGAGTGAATCACAAAGGTCGATAGTTCTTATAGTGTCCATATAAACGCCTGCTTCTGTTATGAAGCCAAGGCTCTCACCGGTGCATAATACATGCCTTTCAAATAATCTTTCCACATCTGGTACAGCTAGTTCAACTATTCTAAGCTGACAACTTCTACTTGTCCTCAATGTATCAATATATATGCCTGGCATGTGATAACCAAGAATGGTATCATTAGGGCATAAGTCAAATTTCAATTCTTCATTCGATAACCAATCGTGGAATATTATTCTTTGTGAGACAATAGAATCGCATCCAATAACCCTTGTAAGGGAATCAATTATTGTTGTATTTGTGGTTTGGCCTCTGAAAGATTCTCCTTCACAAAGATTTAGAGTAGGAAGAGTAGTTTTAATACGATTGTATCTTGTAAGTTCGATTTTTCGGAGGGAATCGCAACCAGAACTTGAGGTTAGCATATCTTGGTAGTAACCAGAATTAGTATATCCAGAATAAGATTCACCTGAGCAGATTTGGATATCAAGTGCTTCTACAATGGGCGGGCCGCATTGTTTTCCTATTCTTGCTTTTCCCTTATTTGTTCTTATGGGACGATTAAAGTCAAAATAAATATCTGAATATGAATTAAAGGCTTGTCCTTGGATTACATCCTTGAAAGGTTTTATTTTAAATCTAAAATAGCCATTTGAAGCTGGCTCATTTACAAAACTATCTGGGAGCATAATATTATCGAACCTCATGACGAGATGGGATACATCATTGAATGAAGAGATGTAGTCATGGGATCCATCTATAATCTGGAGAGTGCTGAGATCCAGAGAGTCATCTAGAGAAACAACTACTTCCACATTTTCTGCAGTGTCAGTTCCTGTGTTTTGAAATCTAACATGGTATATCTGTTCATCCTCTTCTTTGAAATTAAGTGCTCTAAATCCTAAGTCGTTGAATACCCGCATATCATTGGGGTCAAATGGACCTATATTATTTTGATACTCCGTACTGCTTGTATTTACAGAAGTAGTACATATGTTATCAGAAAATCCTTCTGCAGTTACACAATGCCGTTGGCCAAGTTCACTTGTGCAATTTTCTTCAAACAAGATTCTGGCTCTCTTTTCTTCTAATACTTCTAATCCACCGAAATAGAGTCTTATTTTTCCATTGCTAAGTTCTTCATGCTCACCTAAGAATTTTACTTTGAATAAGTTAAAGGTGGAATCTGGCGTGACATCTACAAATGCATTATCTGTCCCTTCCGTTCCAGTGTTTTTTATTGTTAGATAATAGGTGTTGATTTTACATCTTTTTACTGTAGGACTACTTATAAATACTTCCAGATCAACACAGACTTCATCAGTATTGACCCCGATATTTTGAATAATTTCTTGATTAGGATCTGTGACTTCTATTGTGAAAGTGGTATCACATATATTCCATAATTCTGAAGGAGGGTTAACATCTAAAGTGTAGGTGCCCACTGGCACATCGAAATTGTATTCTCCATTTGTAGAGAATGTGAAAGCAGAATAATTATTACCTATCAACCTAAATGACCATGACCTGAAATCTGCTTCCTCTCCTGACTCCAATAGACAATTATTATTTTCATCTAAAAATACTCTTCCAGAAATTCTTTGTTTATGAAATAATTTTTCTCCTACTTTGTAAAGAATGTTGTTTTGCTGGAAATAGGATGTACCTGATGGATCTGAGAGTATCGACCTTACATCTGGTAATGTGGAATTATCGATTTGTACATAATTTGCATCTAATTGTTCTCTGTAAAATATTCTTCCTGAACTGTTCTGAAGAATCCAACTAGATCCAGGTTGAGAACCTTTATAGAGGGTTCCGTGAGGACCTCTTGTGTTTTTAATCCAAGATTTACCTAGGTCAGTACTGTGAATTATGAATCCAGGATCTCTTGTTGGGTACAAGTAAATAGTGGTGGAATCAGAAGTATTCATCGAATATTCAAAAAAAGACAATGCAGAAATCTCAGGTTGTGTATTATCCCACAGTGGTACAAAATCCCAAGTGTTTGTATAAGATCCAAGGGTTAACCCATTTTGACAATATACAGAACTGCCTAAATTCTGATAAAAGAATAGGTCTACTGAGTAGATTGCTAGATATGGAATAAGTGAATGAAAAGTAGCTCCTTCGTCAAATGTGGCTAATGGAAAAATAGAAGTCCATGCTTGAGTTGAGCGACCTTTAATATATATACCCTCAGTGCCAAAAGCCCTAATCGAGTAAGCAAATACTTGCGTGCCAAGATCTCCTCCTGTGTAATAGAGAAAATCATTAAATGGTTTTGTTGTAATGTCTTGTCCTTTATTTTTAATGATATGAAACTTGGTCTCACTTAATGCATAAACAGTACCTTCTGCATTAATCGTTATGTCTATAATGTTATCATTCTCTAAATCAATTTGACGCCATTGATTTGAGATATCATTATAGACAAATAGATTATTTCCAGTATTAGCATATAGAGTTCCATCATTATCAATTTCATAAGTTTCAGCTTTATTATAAGTTCTTTTAAGGTTGGGAATTATTTCTTTGATTTGTCCAGATTCATTGACAAACTCTGAAACTTCTAATATTCTATTTTGATCTGCAATGAATATTTTATCTTCATGAATAAGAATTTCTCCCATTTGATCCACTATATACTCGTCCAGGATTTCTGTCTCTAAATCATAGACACCTAATCCATGTCGATTGTAAGTAAAATAGACTTTGCCTTTATGTACTTTGAGGCCATGCATTTCAATGATTGATTTAACGCCATAAGCCCACTCCAGATAGCCACCATCCTGTCCCCTTGTGTCTGAAAATGTCGTTAATCCAACTTCGTCATTTTGATTGACATCGAAAAGTCTTGAAGAACCATAAAAATTCCTGTATGGGTCAGCCTTAAAGCTATCAATCTTTATGTAATCCATGTCGTATCTGAAGTAGGACTGCGTGGAAGATGTACCTATAACATAGAAACTACTCTGTGAAATGTATAGATTTGTAATTGTCCCAAATTCCTCAGCAGTAAATGCAAGTTCTACGCTTTCACCCTTATCTGTAGACATGAATATTTCATTACCTAAGGTGCAATAGATAGTATCATTGTGAACTTGAATCAAACTAAAACCATCTAAACTAGGAAGTGATTTCCAATTGCTATCGTTGCCGAGTATTGAAGCTTTTGCCGAGCGAAGTAGTAGCTCTCCGTTGTCAAAATATTTTATACTACTTATGTCAAAAGTATCTGGATAAGAAATCATTGTCCAGTTCTCACCTTCATCAGTAGAAGTCAGCAGCTCATCGTTCTCTAAGATAATATACCATTTGCCATCAGGTGCTATGTCAAATAATCTATACCTGAATTCTTCAAAACTACTTATGGCTTCTACGTCAAGCCTTTGTGAGTGGAGTGAAGTTGAAAAGATGAAAATTAGTACTATTGAGATTGTACGATACATGATAGTCAATGATTACATCTTTTTATTTCTCAATGATTCAATTGGTTATTCACTAAAATTTAAAAACTTTGTGTACGAATAAATTAAATTCATCTCTTAGTATGAAAATGTATAGGCCTCTGGAAAATTCATGGATATCTATTTGTGTCTCTTCTTGCAATATATCTATTGTCATTATGTGTTCCTTCTTTGCGGATAAAATCTCAAGTTGTGAAGGTATTCTTTCAGGCTTATTTACAATCAAGGTGACTATATCATGTCCTGGATTAGGATAGACTTGTAAGAACTCTGTATCCTCAAAATTATGTGGATTAGTATCATATCTGAAAGAACAGATTGGGTCATCACGATCTAGGTGGACGATATTGATATGACTGATGGAGTCACAGCCATTTTTATTTGTCACAATGTAAGAGAGTTAGTCGGCGCATGAGTGTTGGTTGTTGCGTTATCTCTATTTATGTCGGCTATCGCGAGTAGGTTACTAGTTTGTAGAAATCATATTCTTATCCCAATAGTTAAGTTTTCCACACACCTTGCATTTCTCCTTTCTATATCTCATATTTGACTGATATATCGGCAATATAATGTCGATAATATCAACATATCTCTGAATTCAGTACCGCAGAGAGTCCATTTTATAAGTATAAGAAGTATCGTAAGCCAGTAGGCTAAGGCTTCATCGCCTCTGCTATCGTGACTTTGGAGACTTCACAACCTAGAACCTATTCACCTTAATAGCCACACATATTATTCTTTTAAGTACGGGACCTTGTCTCCCGACCAACTGGCTCAGGCGGCGGCAAAGCAGGGGATAGAGACCCTTGTCCTTACCGATATCAACAATACTTCCTGTAGCTATCAGTTTGTAGAAGCCTGTAAGCGGCAGGGTATCAAGCCGATTTTGGGCATAGAATTCCGGACGGCCCAGCGGCACACCACGGAGAATAATCCTGTGACAGTCTTCAGTATCAAAGATGCCGCTTTCGCCTATGTGGCGATAGCTAAGAACAAAGAAGGCTGGAAAGAAATCAATGATTGGCTGACCAAGCACTCGCTAGAGAATAAGCCCATCCCGCCCGAGGCACCAGAATTTCACCACGCCTATGTCATCTATCGCAAGCTACCCAAGCCCATCGCCACCCTGCGAGCTAATGAATACATCGGCGTTCGCCCCACCGAAGTCAATCATCTCTTCTCCTCATATCTCAAAGATCATCAGGAGAAGCTGGTTGTCTTTGCGCCGATTACTTTTCTAGATGATACGGGACATAAGACCCACAAGCTACTGCGCTGCATCGATATGAATATTGTGCTCGGTAAGCTGGACGCCAAGCACTGCGCCAAGGGGTCAGAAAAAATATATACGCCAGAGGCATTGCGACAGATGTTCCATGCCTACCCACAAGTCATCAAGAATACGCAGGCACTGATAGACAATTGTCAGATATCCTTGCACGCTACCTCGCTTAATAATCGACAGACCTTTACAGGTAGCCGAGCAGGGGATATGAAGCTACTGACTAAGTTGGCCATTAATGGTTGCATCCGTCGGTATGGTGATCGGCACCGCCGTTCGATGGAGCGAACCAGAAAGGAGCTAGACGTCATAGAGAAGCTGGGCTTTGCCGCTTACTTTCTTATCACTTGGGATATCATCAGGTATGCACATACGGCAGGGTATCATCATGTTGGGCGGGGCAGTGGGGCTAATTCCATTGTGGCCTATAATATCTATATCACCGATGTAGACCCGATAGACCTAGACCTCTACTTTGAGCGATTTATTAATCCCCACCGAACCTCCCCACCAGATTTTGATATTGACTTCTCTTGGGATGAGCGGGATGATGTGACGGATTATATCTTTAAGCGATATGGTAAAGAGCATACGGCCTTACTCGCCACATATAATACCTTCAAGGGGAAGTCTATTATCAGAGAGCTGGGCAAGGTGCTGGGCTTACCCAAAGCGGATATAGACGTCATCGTCAATGAACCTTATGCGACGGACAGACACCATCCTTTTGCCAAGCACATATTTAAGTATGGAAAACTCATAGAAGGATTTCCCAATCATCTCTCTATCCATGCAGGCGGTATACTTATAAGTGAAGAACCGCTGAGCTATCATACAGCATTGCAGATGATGCCTAAGGGTTTTGCCGTAACTCACTTTGATATGTATGGCGCAGAGGATTTAGACTTTCATAAGTATGATATATTATCTCAGCGAGGACTCGGACACATAAAGGATGCCGTTACCCTCATAGCTCGTAATCAGGGCAAGGCGGTGGACATCCATGATGTAGATGCCATCAAGCAAGATTTGCCTGTCCGTAAGCAACTTAAGAGTGGTCATTGTATCGGTTGTTTCTATATAGAATCGCCAGCGATGCGGGGTCTGCTAACCAAGCTGCGCTGTGATAATTATACGTCTCTCGTAGCAGCGAGTTCTATTATAAGACCTGGAGTGGCCAAGTCAGGGATGATGCGAGAGTATATTCATCGCTTTCATAATCCTGAATCCTTTACCTACATACATCCAATCTTTGAGGAGCATCTAGGAGAGACTTATGGCGTGATGGTTTACCAAGAAGATGTGATGAAGATTGTCCACCACTTTGCAGGTCTTGATTTGGATGAGTCGGATGTCTTGCGACGTATTATGTCTGGCAAGAAAAAATCGTCAGATACCTTCAGGGAGTTACAGACTAAGTACTTCCGCAATTGTCAGCAGCGGGGATATCCTGAGGCATTGGCACAAGAAGTATGGCGGCAGGTGGAGAGCTTTAGTGGCTATTCGTTCTGTAAGGCGCATTCGGCGAGTTTTGCGGTGGAGTCTTTTCAGAGTCTTTATCTCAAGACCTATTACCCCTTAGAGTTTATGGTGGCGGTGATTAATAACTTCGGTGGTTTCTACTCTACAGAAGTCTATGTGCACGAGGCACGCATGTGTGGTGCGCAGATAGAAGCCCCATGTATTAATCACAGTACTTACCTTACAAGTATATATGGAGAAGAAATTTACATTGGGTTTATCCATATATCTTCACTAGAGAAGAAGGTGGCCATCCAGATTATACATGATAGACAGGATAATGGCAGTTATACGAATATGCAAGATTTTGTGAGTCGAGTAGATATCAAGAAAGATCAGCTGGAGCTCCTCATTCGCATAGGCGCTTTCCGATTTACGGGTATGAATAAGTATGAGTTGATGTGGGAGAAGAACGCCGTACATAACCCTGAAGTCAAGCATAATGGCAGCGGCCACCTATTTGGTATCGAGTCAGAGGATTATGCCTTGCCAGTATTGCAGGAGGCCAGACATGAACAAGCCTTCGA
This sequence comes from uncultured Saprospiraceae bacterium, assembly GCA_964591455.1. Classification (GTDB taxonomy): domain Bacteria; phylum Bacteroidota; class Bacteroidia; order Chitinophagales; family Saprospiraceae; genus RFSX01. The sequence continues at coordinate 50,582 of CAZQDZ010000018.1, read as the reverse complement.
TGAGATAGAATTGCTAGGTTTTCCACTTTGTTCTCCATTCGAATTGCTAGAGACGGATTTCCGTGGAGACATCCGAGCGAAGCATATGAAAACCTACATGCACAAGCGGGTGAGAATGATTGGCTACTTTGTCACACGTAAGAATGTCACTACCATCAATCGTAAGTTGATGAATTTTGGCACGTGGATAGATAGCGAGGGTCGATTTTTTGATACTACACATTTTCCGCCTAGCCTGGCTCGGTATCCTTTTAAAGGCAGGGGCTGCTATCTGATTGAAGGAAAGATTGTAGATGATTTTGATTTTCCGAGTATGGAAGTGGATAGGATGGAGCGATTGCCGTATGTGAGGGATGAGCGGTATTGATGAGCAAAAATGTCTTCTACTCACTGACTGTAAATAGAAAAAGCCACTCCGTATTGGAGTGGCTCATTTGTTATCTTACCTGAATCCAGATATTAACCTAACAAGTTCTTAGCCTTGTTTAGAAGGTCACCTGCACCACCTGGAATAAGCTTGGTAAGTGCATCAAGATTGAATTCAGAATCCGCTGCATCAGTGGATTGAAATTTATCTTTTAGACTATTGATTAAATCTGGTGTTGTGTTTGCCGCTTCTGCTTCTGCTTCCTCCGCTGACATACCTTTAGCTTGTAACGTTTCAGCCATTTTGGCTTTAGCTTCTGCAAAAACGCCATTGTTAGCTAAGTCACCACCTGAGAATAATTCTTTCACTTGTTCAGCATTGCCACCAGCAAGCTTTGACTGTAGGATGCCCATAATGCCGCTTGCACCTTCTTGTGCAGCTGCTTCAGTTGCTGCAGCACCTAACGAGTTAGAAGCCATTTTGGTCACCAATCGTTGGATAGCCATTCTTTTTAATGTATCAAACATATTATCTAAGATATTTTAAGAAATAATGTAATACCATTTAGACGTCAGACCTTTGAATAGTCACCATGGCAATCCGTAATCAAATGTTAATTTGCCACAACGAAGGAAGAGACTTAGATCTTAACCTCTAAGTCACCTTATTGATTGCTTCTGTGTATATTTCAGGGGCTACACACGGTAATTTATGAGTTAGCTATATCTTAGTACAGTAGTCGCTAGTTTTAACTGATTTATTTCACGCTATGATTTGTGATAAGAAATATTTTCTGCCCCTGTTTTTTCTTACAGTGCTCTATTATTCCTGTAAAGTCACGGAATTTCCTGTACAGCAAAATTTCCCCAAACCTGTAGATACAAGCACCCGCCCAACGCATCAGCAGGTAAAGAAAGTATACGATATAGGTAGTGTAAAAGCTGACAATACCTTTGATGGCGCTAGGATGAACAGTTTTAGCCAGGTCAATGACTCCACCTTCAGCGTCACTATTCTGCCAGAGAATGAACCGATAAACAAGTCACCGCACTTTGCTTTTGCACTAAGTTCTGAAACACCAAGAGATATTCGTCTCCAGATAAATTATGGGGAATACAAGCACAGATATTATCCTAAGCTAAGTCGTGACTTAGAGAATTGGACGCCTATAGATAGCATGAGATTTGACACCCTGACGTCTGGAAATGTAGCTAATCTTCGATTGGCCTTAGATAATAGACCACTATATATTGCGGCTCAAGAAATCCATGATTCGCAGCATACGGCTGATTGGGTGGCGGCACTCACGGCTAATTATACCGATGTTCATTCAGGGATTGCGGGCCAGTCCACTTTGGATAGGCCAATACATTATATGGATATATCCGATGGCTCAGTAGAGGGCAAGCCAGGTGTGCTGATCCTCAGTAGAACACATCCGCCGGAGATAAGTGGGTATATGGCGATGGAAGCGTTTGTAGAGCGCTTATTAGAAGACGATCAGCTAAGCAACGCATTCAGAAAAAAATACCGAGTTCTCGTCTATCCACTCATTAATCCTGATGGAGTAGACCTAGGACATTGGCGGCATAATGTAGGCGGCATAGATCTTAATCGAGATTGGTCTACCTTTCAGCAACCAGAGACCAAAGCGGTTGCCAAACACATCTCTACGGAAGTAGATAGGCACAATAATGACATCGTCATAGGCTTAGACTTTCATTCTACACAAGAGGATGTCATCTATACACATACACCTAATCGGCAATCACAAATCTTTCCTTTCAAAGATCTCTGGATAGAGAGTCTAGAAGCAACCGGTTATGGACCCAATGAAGAAGCCTATGATCTTAGTACACCGATGACCAAAGGGTGGTTTTATTTGGCGTTTGGTGCAGAAGCCATTATCTACGAAGTAGGAGATGAGACAGACAGAGATTATCTAAGAGAAAAAGCCCGTTTTGCTGCTAGCGAGATGATGAAGCTGTTAGTGCTTAGATAAGGAGGTATATTATTCAATAGAAGACAATTGCTATCCAATGGTTAAGTTCAAAACGACGATAGGAGAATTTAGAAATAATGTGTACTACGAACACATCATCGTGCCAGCAAAAATTCATGATAAGATTGTCGTGAAAGGTAACCGTCGGGTGCTCTGTTCTGTCAATGGACATGAGGCCTTTCATGCAGGGCTTATGCCAGATGGAGATGGACAATTTTTTATTATTTTGAATAAGGCTCGGATGAAAGTATTTAAGTTATCCGTCGGCCAATCCATCGAAGTAACTCTAGAGGCAGATACCAGCAAGTATGGCATGCCTATGCCAGAAGAATTCGAAGAGGTGCTGTTAACAGATATAGATGGACAAAAATATTTCGAACAACTAACGGATGGAAAAAAACGTAATTTAATCTACATGGTTGCCAAGGTAAAGAACATAGACCTCAAAGTGACCAAGTCTCTAATCATCCTCGATCATCTAAAGGCCAATGAAGGCAAATTAGATTTTAAGTTGCTCAATGAGGCTATGAAACTTAATAATAGAAAATATTAGAATTCGCAAATTTGGAACTGGTATTAACAACAGAATGAATGGTGATGTGTCATCGATTTCTAAAACGCTATTCGACTCAGAATTAATTTTTGTAAATCAGTTAGATAGATTTTAAATAAAATTAGTGATCATCCAAGTATCTGAGTTGCCATTTTCTACTTATCATTATGTATGGAAAAGACATTAAAAGGAAAGACCGCATTAGTATGTGGAGGTTCAGGTGGATTGGGCTATGGTGCCGCATCAGAAATGGCTCGCCTAGGCGCTAAGATAATATTGGTGGCTCGTAATGAGTCCAAGCTGCAAGAAAAGCTTGCCACACTAAAGGAGATAAATGACATCGACCACCACTACGAAGTCTGTGATTTCAATGATATGGATCAGGTACACTCTACATTCAAGGACTTGGCTTCTAATCATCCCATACATATCCTCATTAATAACTGTGGTGGCCCAGCTCCTGGCCCTTTACTCAAAGCCAAAAGCGAAGACTTACTAAAGGCATTCCAACTGCATATCATCGCGAGTCATGAGATTACTAAGTATATAGTGCCTGTGATGCAAGCGGAAGGCTATGGTCGTATCATCAATATTGTATCTACCTCTGTGCGACAACCTATCATGGGTTTAGGGGTGTCTAATACCATCAGAGGCGCAACGGCAAGCTGGTCCAAAACTTTATCCCTCGAATTAGCGGCCTCCGGTGTCACGGTCAATAATATCCTACCAGGTGCGACTAAGACGGATAGACTTACAAACATCCTAAAGTCCAAGCAAGAGAAATTCAATATTTCAAAGGAGGAAGCAGAGAATAATTATCTCTCACAAATACCAATGGGCAGATTTGCTGAAGTAGAAGAAGTCTCTAAGACGATTGCATTTTTAGCATCTCCAGGTGCGGCATATATCACAGGTGTCAGTTTGCAAGTGGATGGGGGAAGGATAAAGAGTATCTAGTCTAAGGTCTGGGGTGTATGGTTTAGGGTCATGGTATATGGAAAAGAAATAGTTATATAATAGAAGATTATTTTGAGGAAGGTTATGAGACTAGCATTTCCCTCTCTGGAGAGGGTTGGGGAGAGGACTAATAACGGATTAATTATTAGGAGCAGTCGATAAGAAGAATAATGGTACATCGGTTCACTGTTCAAGGTTCAACGGCAATTTGCGTGAGGCCGTTGGTACACCAGTGATAGATGAAGCTCGAATGAAGTTGCGTTTTTGGCTGATGAGAGGCAGAGATTCGAGTAGACAAAAAAAAGAGCACGAAATGTAAGGAGCTGAAACGGTTTTGCAAAACGTAGTGGCGTAAAAATCACCTTCCGTTTTGAACACCGATAGTCGAGGTTTGCAACCTCGATTCTATATGCTTGTTATGAATAAAGTACGATAGCCATAGAACTAATTGAGATTTGAGAGTAGTTAAGCTATTAGAGAAGCGTAGATTAATCGAGGTTACAAACCTCGACTATCGGGTTCCGAAAGCTATGAAGAAGTTCATCTTTGTCCAGGTGAAGATTTTGAAGGTTATAAAGAAGGAAGTTATGAAGAGGTGTATACTAATGTTGTCGGCTTTGATTCTACAAGATATATTGAGGTAATCTTCATTCCACTCTCGGATGCTATCTGTGCATTTAAGTACGACTTTGAACCTAAGTTGATGAGTGAGACAGCCTTTATGCATACTGCGCCAAATCCAGTTTGCGATGTGTATAGCTAAGCAAATAGAGAAGCATAGATTAATCGTATTTTAGAATATTGTCTAAGGTCGTTATCCCTTTTTCTCTATTACAACAAACTGATTAAAAAGCTTAACAATATCATCTAAGTACTTCTTAATCTTGGGATACTCATCAGCCAAATAGATTGATTTTTTAAATTTATATTTCCCTTTCACCGCCAGAATAAAACTATCGAAAGTATAACTGAGATTAATCTCTGCTAAATCGTTATCTATTGTATAATTCTCAGGTATTTCAGGTATGGAATAACCTTCTGGGATTTCAATACTAGCCTCATATATATTCTCAAATGGATAGACGAAATCTACTGGATAAGATCTTACTTCTTGAGTCAACGGATTATCATCAATAGGAAGACTTAAGAATGGTTTGAAGATTATATTATTGCCTAATTTCTCAGTCTCGTATTCTGTCTCAAAATAAATAGTATAGGGTAAAGCTACCTTATCGTAACCTTTAGCCATTAGCACTGAGATGTCTCCAATTTTTTCATTATAATATTTATCTATTTTGTCCTTATCATTTCGAAATTTACTTCGCAAATCGAACGACTTATATTCAGTACTTTGGATAGAGACCTTGGATAATAAATCTGAGCTCAAAGAATCTAATTTCATCCTTATGATATTTTTCTCTATAGATAGTACACTGTTATTAAGATTAATCCACATAGGGTTATCTACTTTCTCGACCAAGAGTGCTTTCTCATTCTTACAACGCAAAGGCAGTTTATTGAAAGGTAACAATTCTTCTGTAGCATCAGCGATAAAAGGAGAACCCGCGTCAATTAGGGCCACTACATAATTAGTGAAATGATCAAAGGGGTAATCTATGGGAATTTTTCCATGACGTCTTGTACTAAGAATTAATGGCTTAGTATTGATTCCAGCTTCATTGAGTAAGGCTATCAAAAATAGATTTATATCAGCAGCATTTCCTGTTTTACTTTTGAAAAAATCTTTTGCGGATTTTGATGCATATTTTGATGTGTACCTATCCCACTCAAAACTATTCTTGACGTATTCAATAATCGTCTTGGCTTTTGCCATCTCATTTAGTTGACTGACATTCAGTTCTTCTTCCAGAATGCTTTTTGCCAACTTAGAACTGTTCATTACATACTTCCCAAATTTTTTATGATCTAATAGTTCCTTGTTAAGTGATTCCCAAGTGGAAATATAATCGTACTTAGAACCTCCAGGTGTATTCACTTTAGCTAGCTGAAAGTCCATTTTCATGACATAATCCCTCACTGAGGAAATATAAGATTCGTCCTGGAACGCTACCACATCTTTCATGACATAGGTATATATGTTATCTTTAAATTCTACTCCATTACCATTGAGTGTTCCATATGACTTAATCACACTACCCCAGGTTCTTGATTTCTCATCCATTCTTGAACTGTTGTAATCAAACTTAGAAATACCTTGAGCGATAAATACATATTCATAGAAAGGAATCATTCGTACTTCATACTCACTGTACATTGTAGGAATGACATCCTGAAAAGTCCAATCAGGAAGATTGAAATGAAATGGCGTCTCTAATATGTATCGATATTCTATTATGGACCCATCTTGAACATCAGGAAAAATAAACTTTTTATTATACCATAATTCACTTGTTTTCTCTGTGTATACTTGTGCAGGATTCAATTCCTTCTTTATTAATTTTCCATTTACTTTATTATAAGTGATTGCCTCGATAGATTTTACTTCTTCAGTTTTGCCAAATCCATCCACATAGAATGGAATGGTAATTTCTGTATAACTAGATTCTGATTTGTCAAAAATTTTAATCCTTTTGTGCCTTGTAAACCTAATGTCATATCCACCTTTCGCTGTCTTGTAAAATATTGATTTACCCTTGTCATATAATATGACTGCTTTTGCATCTTTGTCTTTATCATAAATTTCCATGTCGTATTCATCTACCGAAATAACCCCAAATTCTCTCTCTTCAATTTGGGAATAGACAAATTGACTAAATAGTAGAAAAAATATTATAACTTTCATTTGATAATTATTGCAGACGTTTTCTTATGATTGATTATTTCAGTAAAGAATTTGTAGAATTCTTCATATTGCTTTAAAGGAATCTTACCAGCAGCTAAGATGAATTTCTCTGTAACCAATAATTTGTTATCAGATTCAGTGTATTCTGCTTGATAAATACCGAATTCGCTGTCTATATTAATAGCTTCAGGAAATTGTATTTCTTTATCATGCAAATTATCAATACTTATAACTGTCTTATCTAGTTTACTAATCGGATATCTGATAAGAACATCTAGCTTTCTTTTCTTTGGTATTTCAAAATCAGGAATTTGAATTCTAAGTGGATTGATGGTTTGAAGACTTCCTATTTTTCTGACTAATGAAGAAGTTGTTCCCTTAATATCTATATGCAAATATGTATTATTACGATGATTATCCTTTATATGCCAATGATCTATATGAGAATCTCCTATTGCTAGTAATTCTTCTATAATGCTTTTCTGGCGCTTCTTATCTTTGTCGTATAAGGAGGATTTAAATCTTTCAAATTCCTTACCCTTAATAATTAATTCCAAATAAATACTATCAGCAGATTTATTATTAATTGAGAGGTTATAGTTTCTTTCTCTAGTCACATCTTTATATGACAATCTAGGTGTCTTAATAAGACGACTTGTCATCCCATTGACTACAAGAGCATTTCTATTTTGTGTGAATGTGCCTAAATAATTAAATGGTAGATAATTAGACGTATTCTCTAACCAGATAGTATCATTTGTTAGGGGAACCATCAAGATAACATGATTAAACTGTGAACTTGGCATGCTGGTGATTACTTCAGATGCATTATGACCTGCATTTATTACAGAATAATATGATGAGATTCCTACACTTTGTAGCATAGCCTTCATATAAGTAGTCAGTGCTTTGCAATCTCCATACTTGTTTTCAGCTACATAAGAAGCTGGGTAACTCTTAAGGCCACCTACATCTATTGCGACATTGATATATTTTGTATGATCTTGCAGGTAATAGTATATCCTTCTTACAATATCACTCTTATCAGATATTCCCTTGACAAGCTTCTTTACATCTTCTGCCTCAGACTGTGGTAGTACCTCAGTTCCAGTATTCAGTTTTTCGTACCAAGATCCAAAAGTAGACCAAGTACTCAATCTACCATCTATGCCATATTTAAATTCATCCGGTATAAGTATTACTTGAGGAATAAGACCATCTCTGGGTGGACTGTATGTCTCAATTGTACTGCTCTTTACCTTGCCAGACCGCCAGCTCATGACCCTATGAGTAGTTGCTCTAGAATCGCTATACTCTAGGCCTTCTGTTGCATGCACCTTGTATTTGTAGTCAAGAGGAACAGTAACTTCCAGCGAAGCTTCTATAGAAGCTACATTATGATACCAGACTGGCGACCAGTGGGTCAGATGCAGATATTCATTTTCTACTATGCTATACGAATATTCTATTCGATAAGGGAACTCACTCCAGTAAAGGTCAAATTCAGTGATGAGATCATCTTGATAATATGCTTGATAAGAAATATCGTTACGCGTTGTGAGATCTTTCTTTTTAAGACTTTTGACCTTGTTACCATTCTTGTCAAATAATCTCGCATAATTGAATGTAAAGTCTTGTTTGGGACTATGTTGAATTATCACATGAGATAAGAGATTCTCATCCTTATCATTTATCTGAATCAAGAATGTACGCTTGGTGATTTTATTCTTATGATCATCTATAGTAATCTCTGTCTTATAATTGATGATTTGACTATAAGCCCTGCTGAAAGTTATACTTATCAAAATGATACCTAAAAGGAAGTGTACGAGTTTATAGATATTTATAATTGAATTCACTGATTATTAATACTAGCTATAAATTACTATCAAATATAATCATATCACTACACACATCATTGAATATCCTTAGAATACTAGCTTCAATTATTAGTTAGCTAACTTGTCCAAACTCCTCTTTAGGCTGTCGCCAGCAATTGCTGTAGAGCCGCCTGCTTCTGATATTAAATTCAAGACTCCATCTTGAATTAAAGATGGATTTCATTCATGATAATCTAGTTCGGGCAGGTATGGAAGAGAATGCTGAGAATGAATGTATAGTTGCGGTTTTTTGATTGAGGGCTAAGACTTGAATAGCTTAATGAATATGGGAGTTAAAAATATCCTTCTGACCTCGACTATCGGGAGGATTAAGAGTATCTAGGCATCACCCATTGTGATAATGAAACTATATATATTTGATGTTGTACTATTATGGTACACATAAAAAATTAACACCATATTGATAATAAGTAGTAGAGAATTTAGACAAAATCATAGATTATACTTTGATAAAGTAGAACAGATTATTGTTCAGAGAGGAAAAGATAAATCATATGCTTTAACGCCAATTCGGGAAGATGATATTTATTTTAATGCAAAGATGGTAAAGAAGATAAAAAAGAGTGTTAAGCAAGCTCAAGAAGGAAAGTTTATTGAAATCAGTTCTTCCAAATAATTAAGCAATTATTAGATCTATGAGTTATGTTTTAAGACTTACTAATGTTGAAAACAGAATTTTCAAGTTTAATTATTACGTAGGCGGCGTGGCTCATTGCTAAGCATCAGCCAACGCAGATGGATAATAATTTAAGTACTTTGGACTATTAGTCCACAACAAATCTGATCATCTTAGTATTTTCTTTATCACTAATCTTCAGAAAATAGACGCCAGATTCTAGGTTAGAGATATCAATTGAGGTTGAATATTTTTGATATGGCATTACCTTCTGTCCTGTTACATTGAAAATAGAAAGCTGCATGTAGTCTAGAATATTACCATCTAAGTATAGAGCATCACTTGCAGGATTAGGATATAAGGTAATCTGATTTATAGCGCTGATATCATCAGTAGAGGAGAGTAAGTCAGATCCATCGCAGTCCTCATCTATGCCATTATTGGGTATCTCTTCTGCTCCTGGAAAGACATCTGGATTATTATCATCACAATCTGTCTCCTCTGTAAACCCATCTCCATCTGCATCTTGAAATATAACAATGTCTTCAGGATTAAAGAATACAATATCTGAAGTGGGCAAGAAGTTAAGCAGCTGAATATCGCCCACAGATGAGCCATCCATACTAACAGTGAATACCCCATTGACAAAATTTTGTCTACCTATCACAATTCTATCTCTATCATAATCTAGAAAAATGCTCTTAGAGTCTTCTAATTCTTGGGTGGTGATTAATGTTTGTGTTGCCTCAGGGTCAGTGAGATCATACTCGTATAGAAAGTAAGTGGTACTAGGGGTGCCACGCAGATAGACTAATCTATTATTCACTTCATCCAGAACAAGGTCAGCCATAAATGTATCATCAGGAACATCAAGTCTCTCTACAATGCCTGTCTCTAAGTCAGCCCTTGATATACTGAACCCACCATTAATAAAGTACAAAACATCATTCTCGGCATCAAATGCCACTTTGCATCCCCCACCACTTAATGGACTTTTAAATTCAAATTCAACAAGACATTGTAAATCACTTCCGTCATAATTAACTCTACAAATTCTTCCCAGAAAAAAATCTTCCAAATCCACATCGATGAAGTACAATTGTCTAGCATTTCTGTCCAGATCTATACCTTGGACAACCATAAGTGAATCAGTAACAACAGGGCTGGTGGTTTCCTCTAATAGTGAAGTGGCTAGAATAGTAGAGGTTACATCATTATTTGTTACCGAACCTCCGCACTGAAACAATAGTCCTGCACCGATATCCAGCTTAAGATTATACGCAATACCTAAATCAAGAGAAGGGTCATTTAAGCCGCCTATTATTGTAGGAAAAATTTCATTCTCTCCCACTCTCTGTAAATCCATGCTGCTGTCATCTGTAAATATTGTTGTCTGAGCGGGTAGAAAATGGACAGTTATAATGAAGAAAAACGCTATTAGTTTCATGATTTAAAATTACATATGGAATATATGATGATTAATTTACAATATGTTTAGTAATTAGAAAAGTCTTCTTGTAAGAATGCGAGAGTTAGAGATGAGCGATTTTTGATTAGGTCGTCAAGCTCGACGTCATGCTTCCCACATCGCCATAACATTATATTATCATGCTAATTCTTAAATCCTGAAAATCCAGATTCAGACAATTGTTGTAAGAGAATGTTGTATCCCAGATAGTCGAGGTTTGTAACGTTTGTAACCTCGATTGTAATTTGAGAATAGCTAGTTATTAGATAAGCGTAGATTAATCGAGGTACAAATCTCGACTATCGGGTAGGAGAGATTTCTTAAAATCAAATTAGGATATTAAAGAGATTAATTAGCTTATTCTCTTAGAAAGTGCCCCAGAAAGGAATCGAACCTTCACGCCCATACGGACACATGGCCCTCAACCATGCCTGTCTACCAGTTCCAGCACTGGGGCTTCTTTATAGAAGTGCCAAATGTCGCAATTCCTTAAGCAATATCAAACAATCAAGTCTAACTTATATATTCTTTTCTTTGAATCGCAAATCAGTTTAAAATTATAGGTTATCTCAGTTTGTTAGCTAATACATATTGAAACTATCAACATATATGTATATTGTACTGACTTTATTACCCTAAATTAAGAGACTGACTCGCCATTGGTGATGTCGGTCTCTGTCAGGGCCACTCTTGCTTCTCTGCTTTCCTTCCACAAGACATACTGATATTCTCTGCCAGCCATAATATAGATAAAGATGCCTATCAGCAATATACCTGGCAACTGGTTATAAATCCCAAATACAATGAATCCAACGGCAAATACGCGTCCAATAAGATGAGCGATGAAGGTGGCCTTGACGTGATTCATTCTATAGGCTAGCAGTGCTCTCAAGACCCGACCGCCATCCATAGGAAATGCGGGAATAAGATTAAATCCCAAAAGAATTAAATTCATCCAAAATAAGTAATACATGAATCCAACTGGATGAACCAAAATATTGACGACATCTTCCAAGTCAGGATTTAAACTGGTAATCCCTACTAATCTGGATCCGATGAATATCACAGCAGCAATTACAAGATTCACTAAAGGGCCTGCCAATGCAATGATCAATTCTCCTTTGGGTTCTTTCGGCATACCCTCTAATCTGGCCACTCCTCCAATAGGTGTCAGTAGAATATCTCTGGTGCCTATCCCGAAATATCTTGCTGCCAAGGCATGTCCATACTCATGCAATATGATGCACAGAAATAAAGTCATAAAGAATAGGGAAAAAGCTAATCCTTGGTAAAGCGTCAGTTGTTTGCTTATCCATACATAGGCGACTAACAAAATACTAAAGATAAAACTCCAATGAAAGTACACTGGTATACCAAAGTACCTTCCTGCTCCTAACTTATATCCTAGTCTCCTCATGCAGTACGACTTAAGTCAAAAGATTTATAATGGTAGATGAGCAAGAATACTGTTGTAAATAATACCATTGAAGTAATGAGATAGGCATAGATAATATTATTACCAGTTTGATAAAATGGCTGCGTGAAAATTAATAAGAGTATCACTCTTAAAATTACATTGGACATAAAGAAAATACTGCCAGATCTTCCAAAGTATTGGTTCGGTACATTGCGAAATAGATAGGTGATTCTAGCGATTCTTGTTCCAGAATTAGTAATGCCCAATATAAATAGTAAGAATAAAAAGGTCGCCGTAGAGTGTGACATATATTGCACTAAGAATATTATACCAGTAAAGAAAGTTAGTATCACAGTTATAAGGGGCAGTGATATTCTAGTAAACAAATATTTCAAAGTGAGGCCAGTACAAATTGCCCCTAGTGCATAGGTCATTTTTGAATTCGCATATACATCTCCACTTTCCTGCAGATGGTTATCTACATAGGATACCCCTAGATAAAAGGCCTCCATTAACATAGCTAGGAAAACCATATAGGACAATACACCAAACCAAAATACATTCTTGTTAGAGGTAAGATATCTCCAGCCTGTCTGGAGTCGTTCGAATATAGAACCGACCTCATTTTTGCGTTCTATTAATGGTTGGTATTTGATAAGTAATATGATACCAAATGCCACGCAGTAGGTGCTCATATCCAATAAAAAAATCTTCTCTATAGGCCAAGGTGTAACGTCTATGCCTATATCTATGCTTGTGCCTAATACCTTGAGCAAGCCGCCCTCTGTCCCTTCCAGTAATAGTGTGGCAACAGCGCCGGCAGACACAGTGGTACACTGACCGATGATCTCCAGCAGTGAGGTCATCTTCGAATATTTTTCTTTGTGGGTTATCTCCTGTACAAAGGCATATAAGTTAGGATAGTGAATATTGTAATGAAGAAAAGTAAATACAAATACACTGGCCACAACTGCAATAGGTAATTCTGATACCATATGTCCGTAGCTACTTACCACTGCCAAATATGAGGCGCCTATAGCGGTGATAAATAGAAATAGCTTCTTCCGGTCGTACTTATCTACGAGTGTCCCACTCCAGGGCACCCAGAAAAGCGAGCATATATTAGTCAGTAGATAGATGACCCCGAAAAAGCCCAACATGTCCTTTTGGGCAAAATACCATGGAATGGCAATCATGCTGATGCCTTGAGCAACACCAGATATGGCATTAGCAATAAATAGGAGAATGATGGCTTTTCTATTCAAGGGTAGGCTACTTTCCGTCAATTATCGGAAGGTACCATGTATTCGTGCAGGACTTCCATTTTAGTAGTAAAGTATACATATTGTCCCAGAAACTGTCCATCTAAGAGTTTTAAGAATTTGCTTAAGGCCTGTAATCCTTGTTCGTCATAAATTTTCTTTGATAGAAAAGTAAACTGTATTGCGTAGCTTTTATCACCGTCTTCAGACTCTACTAAAATCTCATTTACCTGAGAAGCTACTATGACCAGACCATCAGTAACCTGAGGTAGAAACTGGGATATCATCGCATCCAACCATTTCGCAGATAACTCATCGCTAATCTTTAGCGTGATGTTATAAATCAGTGGATTTGTGGTAGTTATATTTTTAGATATCATCTCCTCGTAATACTCTGAATCTTTTCCTTGCCTCTATAGCGAAGGTACTGTTAGAAAAGTCGACAAATAGTTTTTCGTAGAGTTCCATTGCCTTTTCCGAATCATCAAGCTGATTATCATAGAGCATAGCCAGATTAAACAAGGCATTGTCAGCTCTGATTTCTTCATTATACTGAGTGTATACAGTCGTGTATAAATCTACAGCAGCATTATAATCTCTTAGCTTAGTATACAGTTCTGCTTTCTGATATAAAATATCATCTTCCAGAGAATGTTTAGGGTAGATGGAAGTAATAGAATCCAGTTTGCCAAAGGCCATATCATACTTATTCTGCAAGGTCAGTAATTCTGCTTCTGCAAACATTTTAAGTGGTACATCAGTCGTATCCAGCCCCATATTATCCACAATAAATACGGACATATCTATAGCGTCATTAGAGATTAGCCTGGATGTGGCTGATTCTAGTATGTCGAATTGTTCCTGTGCCCAAGCAAACTCACCTGCATAGTAAGCTAGCTTGGCATTTCTATATCGAGATACCTCTCCTAAATGTTCCTCTTTAAAGTCTTTCTCTACTTGAGAATAAAGTAAAGTAGATTCCCAGATTTCACCTTGCATGAGATAGTAATCAGCAAGCGATATCTTACTATTCGCTCTTACATAGCGGTTGATGCTGGATAGATTGATAAGATTATCTAGAACATCTATAGCCTTAGGAAGGTCATTTTTATATATAGCTAAAAAGTCAGCAAAGTCCTTGACGATGTGTTCTGTACGGGAATTGATACCCATCTCTTCTATAAAAGTCTCATAGGCTACTTCTAGTGAGTCCAGGTCTGACTGTTGGTGGTCCAGATTCTTAGTTATTTTTATTCTAAGTGTCTTTAGTGCAGCGGCTTTAGCGGTGACGTAGTGATTATTAGTTTCACCTTTTTTAGTAGTGATGTACTCATAGGCCTTAAGTGCGGTATCATAATCTCCAGAACCTCTAGCAATGTTGGCTATGTTAATCACACGCGTACCATCTTCCTCATTCTTTCTATCCAATGCTCTGGCTTGTCTGAGGGCACTATTGTAATCTTCTTTTTCTATAAAAACCCATTCTAGAAGTTCAGGGTATACATTACTTTCTGGATCAGATTGGATTTTATCATACAGCTGTTGGCGCATAATCTCCAGATCATCCTTGGACGTCAGATATCTTTGGAAGGTGGTCTTATATCTCTCTACCTGTGTTGGATTTAGTGCAGCTGCTTTGATATAATATTCTATCATCTTAGGGATATTACCCTTACGCTTGTATAAATCTGCCAGATTATTGATAAAAATTTTATCGTTGCCTGTTATCGTTTCTGCTTTGTCATAGGTTTCTATAGCCAAGTCATACTTAGTCAATCTTGTAAATGAATTACCTAGATTATTGATGATAGAGATATTATTAGGCATCTCTTCTATCGCTTTACGATAACTTGCTTCTGCCTCTTCAGGTAGGTATTGTCTTTCTTTCAGATTGCCCAAGGTGACATATAGTTGTACATGGTCAGGCTTTTTCTTGAGTTCTTTATTTATAACACTTTCTGCTGTGCCATAGTCCTCCATAGCCAGTAGTGACTGTATATACTGCTCAAAATAGTAATGAGAGGTGGGTTGCTTGTCGTAGAGCTTTTTATAGACAGTAGCAGCCTTCTCATACTCACCAGAAACGAAGTATTGGCTTGCAAGCTTGGAATCCTGTGCAGATAGTACGACAAAGCACAGTGAAAAGGTTATTGTAAATATGTATCTAATCATATTGCTTTATTTCCTGTTAGCAGGTTTTCATATATACATGAATACTAACGAAATAGGGTAGAATAAGATTCTTAAAAGAAGCTAATTAAATGACAGGTTGGCAATAATGATGCAAAGATAGTTGCTATAAATGGGAAAGGCCACAACTAATGTCGTGGCCGTTCAGATTATTTTAAAAGCTAGTACTTCTTTTCGGCTACGCTAATATAGGGCAGTAATTACAAATTTTGAATTTGAGAAAGGGTAATATTTATATAAGTAATTTGTTTAACACAAGTAATATGCTAAACTTAAATAGTTATACCTTCTGACTTATCAGGTCTCTATACTTGTTATTAATCGTAACAAACTTGGTTTTAAACTCTGCGACTTGTTCTTTTAAGTTGTCTCTCAGAATGGCATCCCCTTTTCTTAACTCTTCTAATTCTTTGAACTTTGCATCCGTGATATCAGTAGATTTTTTGAGTTCAGCTAACTCATGATGTGTATCATAATGCTTCTTTTCCCAGTAAGTGCAGTCTTGTTCAGCTTTGTTAAGTTTAGTTTTGAGCAGTCGCATCTCCCTCTCCAGAACTCTGATTTGATTGATTTGCTCAGCTTGTTTCTCATATTTCTTCTGATAGTCATTGCTGCTGACTGTCATTTTTTCTAATCTAGAACTGTTGCTTTTAAGTTCTTTTTCCAGCTTTTGTCTTTCTGTTCGCCAGTTTTCTCCAGCTAATACGTCTCTGGCGTATTTTTCCTTCAGCTTCTCATGTTCTTTTTTGAGCTTCTCTCGGGTTGTCTCCATGCGTTCGCCCTGGGTCTTATATTGGCTTGACTGACTTCTAAGTTGTGCTATTTGTTCTTCTAAAGCCGACAATTTTGACTTCTGATCTTTTTTCAGATGCTGCGTCTCGTGAGTCAAGGCCTGAAATTCTCTCTTCCACTCATCAGATCGTTGTCTGTGGCATTCCACTTGGTTGGTTTCCTTTTTTAGTTTTTTAGTAAGATTGTTGTTCTCCTTAGACAAGTCTTCCGACTGTTTTTTCCAGGTGGCAAACCCTTTACTTGTCATTGATTTGCCTATTAACCAGCCCAAACCGAGCAAAAAAACCGAAGCGATGGCTAAGACGAGGTAAGAGATATGCATGGTACTAACCTATTTTATGAAGTCTCAAAAATTTGAAGCCCAAAGATAGGGCTCCATATATTAGACTTCAAGTGCTGGAGAAGTAACTGGGTAAGATTTTATACTTTGGTCATTTTGAGTTCAAAACCAGCTTCTGAACGGATTCCACCTCATTAGAATATATCCTCAGGTAATAGAGTCCATTCAAGTTTGGTATATAAAGCTTATTCTGAGTGATTCCTTCTGAGACAATCTTTCCTGATAAATCCATGAGCTGATAACTGTATCCTTCGGCATTTTCTAAATAAATATGATCAGTGCTAGGGTTGGGGTACATTCTTATACTATTCTCCGCAGTTTCTTTGGTAGAGGTAGACGTTAACACATCAAGTGTGTGATCCACTAACTGCCTACTCAGAAGTTCTCCAGATAAGTAGGTGTTAACTTCTATCCCATATTGAAATTTACCCCCAATATTAAATGCACCACTAAAAACATTATCCTCATATAGAACATCATTAAAGGCTCCAAAAGGATTTGTTCCACTATAGCTTGAATTATACACAGCCATATCATAAGGAGGGAGACAATTTCTAGGATTTGGTATAATACAGTCGCAACAGTCTTGAATATTGTCTGGATGCACAGCTCCAGCAGATAGAACAGATGCAAGATTAGTCATTACCTCAAAGGTGTCATTATACATTAAAGGTATTTCATAGTCTAAGGTATTGCCTAGAAGATGTATACTTAGTGGATGACCTTCAATACGAGGTGATTCAATAGGTGTATTTAATGCTTGGGAGGTCAATTCCAGCTGAATTGCAAAACCAAAAGGTTCATCAATTGCTAGATTAGTGATAGTCTCTGGTCTACAACAACGCTGGAAACTAAGGAGGTAGTCGCTGCCATGCTCTAACCTAGTTCTAAAAATGTAATCCCCAAATTCAATAGAGACATTGTTGATTCCTAAGTCTACTACATTCACTGACTCAAGTCCAATGCCGAATGATTCAAAGACAGAATATTCTCCAGTAATATCATTCATCACCTGAAAGATGCCCATTTCAATAACACGATCTAATGTAGCACCTGTATTGTTCAGATTTCTATATAATCTAAATGTGAATTCTATCTCTGTTTCATCATTTAGGGTGTCTATTTCCAAGATTCGATAAGTAGCATAACCTCCAATAAGATGGTTTGCATTCAAACAATTAGATATCGTAATTAACAGTAGAAGAAGCTTCATTTTATTCATGGCAGCGATTGTATTTACTAAGATAACAATATGTAATTGATAGCTGATTACTAGTATTCTGAATAAGAAGCGATTATTCTCCTTGCCTTAATTTACATATTACTATCCTATACCATATGATATCTGTAACTTTGACATCCAAATAAGCATAAGCGATGATAGATATCACTTTACCAGACGGCACCATCAAACAAGTAGAACAAGGATCCACAGCAATGGATGTCGCCTTATCTATAAGCGAAGGATTGGCAAGGAATGTTCTTTCTGCCACAGTCAATGGGGAGCACTGGGATGCCAACAGGCCTATGCAAGAGAATGCAACTTTGGTATTACATACCTGGAGAGATGATAAGGGTAAGTATGCTTTCTGGCATTCATCGGCACACCTACTCGCAGAGGCATTAGAAGCCTTGTACCCTAATATCAAGTTTGGCATCGGTCCGCCAATAGAGAATGGCTTCTATTATGATATAGATACAAGTGATACGGTATTGACGCCAGCAGATTTTGAGAAGATAGAAAAGAAGATGTTGGAGTTGGCACAACAGAAAAACACCTTTGATAGATCGGCGGTATCTAAGGCAGAGGCATTGGATTATTTTACAAAAAAAGAAGACCCATATAAGATAGAGCTGATTCAGGACTTGGAGGATGGGTCGATTACGTTCTATAAGCAAGGCAACTTCACAGATCTCTGCAGAGGTCCGCATATACCGCATACGGGATACATTAAGGCCATAAAGGTGATGAGCTTGGCAGGGGCTTACTGGAGAGGAGATGAGAAACGTAAGCAGATGACTCGGCTCTATGCCATTACTTTCCCTAAGCAAAAGGAACTCAAGGAATATCTCCACATGCTGGAGGAAGCTAAGAAACGAGATCATAGAAAGTTAGGCGCAGAGATGGAGCTCTTTATGTTTTCTGAAAGAGTGGGCTCGGGATTACCGATATGGTTACCTAAGGGGACACAAGTTAGAGAGCGATTACAAGCTTTTCTTAGGGAGGAGCAGGAGAAGTTAGGTTATAAAATGGTAGTAACGCCTCACATAGGAGGCAAGGACTTATATGTTACCTCAGGACACTACGCCAAATACGGAGAAGATAGCTTCCAGCCGATTCAGACACCAAGAGAAGGTGAGGAGTTTTTACTCAAACCGATGAATTGCCCCCATCACTGTGAAATATTCGGACACCGGCCTCGGTCTTATAAGGAATTACCACTTAAGATTGGGGAGTTTGGTACAGTATATAGGTATGAGCAGAGTGGAGAGCTTCATGGGTTGTCCAGAGTACGTGGATTTACTCAAGATGATGCCCATATTTTTTGTACTACGGAACAGCTCAAAGAGCAATTTCTAGAGGTCCTACATTTAACGACCAAGGTGCTAAGTAAGATGGGCTTTGACAATTTTACAGCACAGATTTCACTTCGTGATCCAGACAACCCCGAAAAGTACATTGGGTCTAATGAAAATTGGGAAGCAGCAGAGTCAGCCATTATAGAGGCGACAAAGGAAGTGGATTTGACCACAACAACAGCGCTAGGAGAGGCTGCCTTCTATGGTCCTAAACTAGACTTCATGATTAAGGATGCCATCGGTAGACGCTGGCAGCTAGGGACTATACAAGTGGATTACAATTTACCAGAGAGATTTGGTTTGGAGTATATAGGCTCAGATAATGCGGCCCATCGTCCTGTCATGATTCACCGTGCGCCTTTTGGTTCTATGGAGCGCTTTATGTCTATTCTAATAGAGCATACAGCAGGCAAATTCCCGCTTTGGCTGACGCCAGAGCAGTACGTTTTGATTCCAGTGGACAATAAATTCCTGCCTTATTGTGAAGAGGTAAAAACACAACTTGGCCGTCATGATATCAGAGGATTTGTAGATGAAAGAAATGAGACCATTGGCAAGAAAATCAGAGATAATGAGCTCAAAAAGATACCGATTCTGCTGATTGTCGGTGAAAAGGAAATCGCAGATAAGGCCGTCTCAGTGAGGCTTCAAGGCGAACAAGGTGATCAAGGAAGTAAGACTGTGGAAAGCTTTGTAGAATACTTCAATGGTTTACTGTAGGTATCACCTGAATAAGGTAATTGTAAGGTAACCAGACAATTAGCAAAAGTTTAACCCACTTATGGTTACATATTTTGCATTTTTAGGGTCACTTATTATATCATGAAGATTCTAAGTTACATAATACTGGTATTTTTTATGGCACTTCAGCCATTACTGAGTCAGGACAGGGCGCCAGATCACTGGCAGACCTTGGCTATGGTGCACTTAGAAAGCAAATTCGATGATATGATGGGTATGGTGGTCAAAACAGCCACACCTACAGCCGTTGCAGCGACCTTGGATGGAAAAGAAATAGAAATCAGAGGATACATTATTGCCTTAGATGTCAAAGCCGCGCAATCCCATTTTATGTTCTCAAGATACCCTCAGAACATGTGCTTCTTTTGCGGAGCAGCAGGCCCAGAATCGGCGATGCAAGTTTTCACTGAGAATGACAAAAAAATAGATTATACCTCTGATAAGGTCGTTATCAAGGGTATGCTGAATATACAAAAAGGAGATCCTACGGGATTAATCTATACACTGACGGATGCTTCTCTTGTAGAAGTCCTTAAGAAATGAGATAAATAGAAAAAATGAATCAGTCTATTAAATATTTATTACTTCCACTATTACTTGGCATGTCGCTCAGCATTTTTGGGCAAGTAGATGAGGTAGATAATACGGTCCCTAGGAAAAGCCTCTGGAAGACCTTAGGTAAGATTACTTATAAGAAGAAGTACGATGAGTTGATGGGATTCAAAATAGATATTCCTGTCTTTAGTGAACCGATCAAAAAACTAGATGGCCAGACTGTCGAAGTCAAGGGGTACATCATTCCTGTAGAAGGATACAAATCACACAAAGAATTTATTTTATCAGCCTTCCCATATAATATGTGCTTTTTCTGTGGTGGCGCTGGTCCAGAGACTGTCATGGAGGTGGAAGCTATAGAAGGTGTAGAATATAGTGCAGAGCAAGTGGTTTTAAGAGGTAAGCTAACCCTAAACGACGATGATATAAACAGGCTCATGTATTTGCTGTCCGAGGCAGAGCTTGTCGAAAAGAAATAGTCTGCAGATAATACCTTACCGCCATGCTCTCCAAAAAAGTAATAGCTCAGAACATTACTAACCTTACAGATGCCCGTTATTTTGCAGCTTGGGGAGTAGATTATCTCAGCTACAATATGATTTCAAATTCCGATTACGAAATTCATTGGGATACAATACAAGAAATAATTTCATGGGTGGAAGGTCCCAAAACACTGATAGAGTCCAATAGTCTTGACCCAATGGAAGCGATAGATGGACATATTCTAAGTACAATATATTCCAGCCTACCGCTTGTTAATGAAGCTTTTTTCAGGACCTCACCCTCTGAGGTCAAGAACGGATTACCCAATGGTAACTATATTATCAAGTATAATGAGGTAGCAGAAAAACTGTTAGGCGACTTTTCTTCTTTGGACATAATGGGAAGTACCATATATCTTGATATCACTGATTTTGATTTCAATAGATTGGATAGGTTGCCAAATGGCGATGGGGTAGGGCTGGTCGTACAAGGAGGAGAGGAGGAGAAGGTTGGTGTGAAGAGCTATGACAATCTAGATATATTATACGATTGGTTACTACCGTAGTGCTTTACTATATATTGTCATTCCTATAGCCTTCCAGAATTTAAGACAGAATCCTGTTCATTATATTTGGAATTAAATATGATGAGACTTAAATTCCCTAGACAGACACTTTGACCGTTAATATATTCTTCAATGATAGTTCGGCAATTCCCCAAACACAAGCGGACATAGATAATATCTCTGGATTTGGTAGCGCACAACTCATCGCAGATGCAGAAATCGGATATACAGAATTTACTTTGGATATAGAAGATAATATGAATAATGTTCCTGCTGACACTATGTTTCTGCTATTGCTAGTAGATAGTGATACTATGACAGTAGACAATCCTAATGACTATGGTTTTCTCGTAGACAATTTGCGATTTGAATTTGATCAGCCAAGTAATAATCATACACCTGAGCTGGCTGCTCCTGTGAAAGTGTATCCTATGCCGTTCGATGAATCATTCTCTATCGATAACGAGAATGGAGAATTGGATGCCCAAATCTATGATATTAATGGCAGGTTGGTCACAACATTCAGTGTATCTCCTGGGACTAATACCTACGATATGACACCACTCCAAGGTTCTGGAAATTATATCATGGAACTAAGAGCAGAAGGCATAAGAGAAAGGAGTACCTACAATATAATCAAGAAGTAATTAGAATCTTCTAAGATATGTATAGGCGGTCTGATTGATTTCAGACTGCCTATTTTTTTCTATCTATTACAAAATCTACTAATAAGCGCATACTATCGATGCCTGGCCCAGCTGGGAATCCATCTAATAATTTCATCGCCTTATCTCGATATTGTTTCATAATGTTAGCGGCATATTCCATCCCTCCTTTTTCCTTTACAAATGAGATAACTTCTCTGACGACTTTGGGATCAGTACTCTTCTTACGAATACTTCTTATGATGTGTTTCTTTTCTTTTTTTGAAGACTGATTTAAGGCATAGATAAGTGGCAAAGTCATCTTCTTCTCTTTGATATCGATGCCGCGTGGCTTGCCCACTGCCTGATCTCCATAATCAAATAAATCGTCTTTAATTTGGTAGGCTATCCCCAGCGTTTCTCCAAATAATCGCATCTGTTCTATATGATCTTCATTGTCTATTACAGATGCAGCACCTGCACTACAGGCAGAAGCGATAAGAGACGCTGTTTTCTGCTTTATTATTTCGAAATATATGTCTTCCTCGATGTCTAGTTTTCTCGCCTTTTCTATTTGTAATAATTCACCCTCACTCAGGTTCTTGACAGCTGTGGATACGATATGTAATTGCTGATATTCTTTATTCTCTAAGGCAAGTAATAGCCCTTTGCTCAGAAGGTAATCCCCGACAAGCACCGCAATTTTATTCTTCCATAAAGCATTGATAGAAAAGAATCCACGTCTTTGGTAAGCGTCATCTACTACGTCATCATGTACTAGGGTAGCCGTATGTAGTAACTCTATAAATGAAGCCGCTCTAAAAGTACTTTCTGAAGGTGTTCCCCAAATCTTTGCACTTAGAAAAACCATAATTGGTCTTATTTGCTTGCCTTTACGCTTGACAATGTAGTACATGATTTTGTCTAGCAGTGCCACGCTGGACTTCATAGATTGGCGAAAATGGCTTTCAAAACCCTTGAGTTCTTCAGCTACTGGAGCCTTTATAATGTCTATGGTTTTTTGTGACATGAGGTACCCTAGTCTATTAGAAGATTTTCGCGAAAAATGGGAGTGGAATTCAAATTATACTGCTTTAGAAAAATTACAGATGACAATGATATAGATTTTTAGCAAGAGAATAGAAGGAATCATCTCTCATTCAAATCAGCTAATTCATATACGCTGATACTCCCTCTCTCCATGATACGCCTTTTAATTACTTTGTGAAAACCTTCCTCCTCTTCGATTACTCTTGAATCTGTATATAAGTACTTAGCGCCTTTATTCATTATCATATCTTCAATCCATAGTATTTGTAGCTGATCATCATGAAATACGTACCCCATTTTATCTATCAAGTATGAAAAGATAAATTTTGAGCGATCATTAGCGATTATACAAATTGCCTCATCAGGCACAGCAGACTTTAGCTCAGATTGATAAGTATAAGCATCCTTGTTGAAAAATGATTTTTCCACTGTCCAGAAATCTTTGCATGTAATGTAGGACACAATCGGGGCCGATAAGATCATAATGTATAAAAATGCTTTTTTAAATACGTTTTCTGACCTTATTAATGGTTTTAACCCTATAGCTACGATAACAAACATCCATGGTAAGAAAGGCATCATATAATAATCATGGTCCTTGCCTATGGTATTGAATTGGAGTGCTAAATAAATAAAAGTGACTGAAGCCAAAGCGATGATCCATCCTGCTCGAAGTCTCTCCTTTCTGATTGCACCAATGCCAAGTATGAAAAACACTAGTACGGAAGGGTATAATATTCTAAGAGGAAACATTGTGCTAATATGATATCCCAAAATGTCTCTAAACATCTTATGATCCATGTTATTGGCGAAGATGCCTCTGGTTATATCATTGCCTCCCCAGCCCGGCATTACCCACAAATACCATGTTAACGCAGGCAGAAATAGTATGAGATGCATAAGGCAATATCTGATCAGTTCTTTAGAATTTCTTTTTTGAGATAGAATAAATTCTTTGAAAAAGAGATAAATACTCACAATCGAAAACATAAGGAAAGGGAGCTTAGAAAGGGTGGCAAGCAGTAAGAGGAGACAAGCACTGAGGAGATGTCTTCTTTCACTATTAGACCAATATGCTTTTATAAAGTATAGATACCATACACTTGCAGCTAAAGCCAAATTGTCTGGGATTGGATTAATACTGAAATAGTAAATTATCGGAGACCATAGATAGAAGTAGGCACCTAGTAATGCTTGCCAACCATTAATTCCTATAAGCACTAACATTTTATAAAACCCAATCAAACCAATAGTAGTGATAAGAAAGGTAAATAGGCGAACAAATAGAATATTTTCTCCAACTAGCTTCTGGGACATTCCCATAGCCCATTGCATTATTGGAAATTCGTACCTGTATAAATTTGTACCGTTTGGGGTATTGTAATGACTCACGCGGGGGTTGAGAATATTACCATCATGACGGGCAAAATTCCTGATATTCCACATTGTCTGAGATTGCCTCCAATTATGTCTGCCTATAATATCTTTGGAAATGTCTGGACGATGTACCAATAGATAAAAGAAAACAAGAACTGTAAAAAAAAATCGTGGATGAGGAGGACTTTTAAAATTCATCGAATGATTCTATAATCCCAAAATTACACTATATAGACCAAGATATAGTCAGGTAAATCATTTCTAATATTACATTAAATTTGCATACATAGAATCAAGGCCTAAGTGGCCAACTAAATAAATTCAAATATGTACAGATCTCATAATTGTGGAGAACTAAGAATGAGCCATGAGGGTCAAGAAGTGACTTTGTCTGGCTGGGTGCAGAAATCTAGGAATCTCGGTGGACTTACCTTTGTAGACCTGAGAGACAGGTATGGCATTACGCAGTTGGTGTTCAATATGGATATAGATGCGGACTTGACAGAGAAAGCAAGAAAGTTGGGTAGAGAATTTGTGGTCAAAGCCAAAGGCATCGTGGCTGAGCGAAGCAGCAAGAATCCAGATAGAGCCACTGGGGATATAGAAATAAATGTGAAAACGTTAGATATCCTTAATGCAGCTAAGACGCCACCCTTTACTATAGAAGATGATACTGATGGAGGCGAAGACTTGAGGATGACTTATAGATACCTCGATCTACGAAGAGGCCCGCTTCAGAAGAATCTCATATTCAGATCTAATCTGGCTGTGGAAACAAGAAAGTATCTGGCCGATCAGGGATTTATAGAAGTAGAAACACCTAACCTAATTAAAAGTACGCCGGAAGGTGCTAGAGATTTTGTGGTGCCGAGTCGTATGAATCCTGGAGAATTCTATGCGCTCCCACAATCCCCGCAGACCTTTAAGCAGATTCTGATGGTAGGCGGGTTCGATAAGTATTTTCAGATAGTGAAGTGCTTCAGAGATGAAGACTTGAGAGCAGACAGACAGCCGGAATTCACCCAAATTGATTGCGAGATGTCCTTTGTGACCAGAGATGAAATACTGGACACCTTCGAAGGCTTGACTAAGAATCTATTCAAGGTCATGCTGGATAAGGACCTGCCAGATTTTCCTAAAATGTCTTACGATGAGGCTATAAGAAGATATGGGAGTGATAAGCCAGATACCAGATTTGGAATGGAATTCGTGGAGCTTAAGGAGGAGACAAAAGGAAAGGACTTTGCGGTTTTTGATAATGCAGAATTTGTA
Organism: uncultured Saprospiraceae bacterium; assembly: GCA_964591455.1. GTDB lineage: Bacteria > Bacteroidota > Bacteroidia > Chitinophagales > Saprospiraceae > RFSX01. The sequence continues at coordinate 24,647 of CAZQDZ010000018.1, read as the reverse complement.
GTTGGCATATGTGCAGAAGATATTGTAGATGATTATTCCAATAAAGATTTGAAGCAATTAACGGAATGGCTGCAGAGACCGCAGATTGGCTGCAAAGGTCTAGTCTATGTCAAGTATAACAAGGATGGCTCATTAAAGTCTACAGTAGGGAAGTTCTACTCTGATGATGAATTAAAAGTGTGGTTAGATAAAGCAGGTGCTAAAGAAGGGGATATTCTCTTTGTCTTGTGCGGAGAAAAGGAGAAGACCCAAAAGCAAATGAATGAGCTCCGTCTGGAAATGGGTCGTCGAATGGGACTGATGGATCCTGAAGTATTTAATCCTTTGTGGGTCGTTGACTTTCCATTACTAGAGTGGGATGAAGAGACAGAGCGGTTTCACGCCATGCACCACCCATTTACCTCTCCTAAAGTAGATGAGATACCACGTATGCTTAATGGAGATCATCAGACCATGAAAGAACTCAAAGCTGACGCCTATGATCTTGTTATCAATGGGGTAGAGATTGGCGGCGGATCCATAAGAATCCATGATAGAGAATTACAATCCAAAAATTTCAAACTGCTCGGCTTCACACCAGAAGAAGCAGAAGAACAATTCGGATTCTTACTAGGTGCTTTCGAATATGGTGCACCACCACATGGCGGCATCGCCTTCGGCTTTGATAGACTGAATGCCGTTATGAATGGCCAAAATTCTATCAGAGACTTCATTGCCTTCCCTAAGAATACCAGCGGTCGTGATATGATGATAGATGCACCTAGTCCTGTAGATCCAGAGCAGTTAGATGAGCTGTATCTGGCGAAGAAGGAGATTTAACGGTACACGGTGCAACGGTATACGGTCTAGGGTGTACGGAATAAGGTAGACAGTGAGACAGTGCCTAATATAGGTTGACCACATTTTAATTTGCACGGTCTCACCTCACCCTAAACCTTAGTACCAGATATACCATACTGAAGCCCGAACGATATTTGAAAATCCTTGGTTCGTTGTCTATTACTAGAGATTGGAAACCTTCTTTGTTGTAGCTGTGTGGCTGAATGCTCATTGCCAAACTTGAATACCCCTCTGAACCGCTTTAGAATATGGAGATTTACACCCATCCCATACCCAACCGAATAGTTGGATCTAGTAACTCCAACATATTCTAAAGTTTCCTCCGTAGTAGTTCTATAAGTCCCCACTTCATTAACCCCCACTGCTTGAGCATTTCTGATATTAGAATATACAAAAAAGCAGTTACAAGGAAGGCGATATTTTACTTCTGCACTTATATTTAGATAACCTGTGTTTGCCTGTTGTGCCTGATAGACGTTTAGCTCTTTAACGTAGTCTACTCTCCTGCCAAGGGCTTGGGCTGGTTCATTGCTGACGTATTCAAATCCAGTAAATCTGTGTCCTGTAAACTCAGTGGATTCAGCATAGTGCAGACCTAAACCTACTGAAAACTGGCCTAGTGGTTTCTCCACAACTACACCATTTAGCATAGATCTGGTGAAGTTATTCTTGTTCATAGAGAGGATAGTTTCTATCCCAACAACAAACTTGGCGTCGTTATTCTTAATTACATTTTGTGAAGTAGCAGCATTAGTCATGTACAATAAGATGACTATGACTAGTGGAAGTTTAGTCGAATTCATATGATGATTTGACATGTAAAACTTGATTTTAGAATGATTATTGCCTCATTATTCAATGTTTGAATAATTAGATAGACTAAAAAATATATTTAGATTGACCTAAATATAGCACTTTCTTTCCTCGACTTGTTTTAACTTTATGACACAAACGAAACAAGACCTATGAGCATCGTAGAAATGAAAGTCCCAACGATAGGGGAGTCTATTAGCGAAGTGACACTTTCACAATGGCTTAAAAAAGATGGAGATTACGTCAAGTTAGACGAACCCATCTGCGAATTCGAATCAGATAAAGCGACTTTGGAATTTCCAGCAGAGGCTTCTGGTAAGTTGATACATGTCGCAGCGGAAGACGATGACTTAGAAATAGGCGCTTTGGTAGCTAAGATAGATACGAGTGTAGAAGCGCCTGCAGGCGGTGATGCACCAACTACCCCTGCACCTGCAGCCACACCTGCTGCTCCTGCGGCGGCTGCAGCTACAACTAATTATGCAACAGGACATCCCTCACCTGCAGCTGCAAAGATATTGGCAGAGAAAGGCATCGACCCTGCTTCTGTAAAGGGGACTGGTAAAGATGGGAGAATAACTAAAGCTGATGCAGCCTCTGCTCAGGCAAGTGCACCAGCACCTGCTTCAGCGCCTGCCGCTCCAGCGACACCCACATATACGCCGCCACCGGTTGCCTTCAGTAGAAATGAGCGGAGAGAAAAGATGAGCAGAATGCGTCGTACGATTGCATCTAGATTGGTAGATGCTAAGAACAATAGTGCGATGCTGACGACCTTTAATGAGGCGGATATGTCAGCCATCTTTGCGCTAAGAAAAAAGTACCAAGAGAAGTTCGTAGAAAAGTACGGAATTAAGCTGGGCTTCATGTCTATTTTCTCTAAAGCCTGCGCTCAGGCTCTGATGGAAATGCCAGCTGTCAATGCAAGGCTAGATGGCGACCATCTTATTTATCATGATTATGTAGATATCTCTATCGCCATTTCTACAGATACAGGTCTTGTGGTACCTCCAGTCCATAATGTAGAGTCTATGTCTTTTTCTGATATAGAACTTAGGATCAAAGAGTTGGCTGGTAAAGCCAGATCTGGAAAGCTGACCTTGGAGGAAATGAGTGGTGGTACTTTCTCCATCACTAATGGTGGCATTTTTGGCTCTATGATGAGTACACCGATATTGAATAAACCACAATCTGCTATTCTTGGCATGCATAATATAATTAACAGACCTATCGCCGTAGATGGAGAAGTGGTTATTAAGCCTATGATGTATTTAGCCTTGTCTTATGATCATAGAGTGATAGATGGCAAAAGTTCAGTTACCTTCTTGGTCAAAGTCAAAGAGCTATTGGAAGACCCTGTCCAACTTATGATGAGTATCTAAATAACGGTTTTATCTACATGCACTTTGTGGGCTCATTACTTGATTGAGGAACACTGAGCACTGAATCGTTGTATGGTTTACCTTTGTACTATAATTAATTCAAAATGACGCTTGGTGAGTTTATAAATTTTATGGGGGAGAATTCGTTTTATCCCTTGTTCTACTTTTTCATATTACCAGTAGCGGCATTGATCGCCGCTTTTATGGCAAAGGGGGAGGGCCACCTCAACCCGTGGAATGTATTCTATTCTGTATTGGTATATATGACCGTTATTCCTGGCATCTTTGCTATTCTTCTTAATCTCTATCACTTGTTTTTTGAGAAGCGTAGTATCTACAATATGAATATGATGATAGAGGTATTACCAGTGATCAGTATGATACTCACACTATTCTTGATTAAGAAAAATGTCAATTATAATGATATTCCAGGCTTCGGAAAATTGACAGGATTACTGGGGACGATTGGAGGTGTGATGTTGATTTTCTTCGTGTTAGATAAGATGCGATTGTTAGTCTTTTCTTATTTGCCTATTCAGTATTTGGTCATAGCACTTGTAGTCATGTTTGTTGCGATTCGCTTTCTAACCAAAAGGGTATTCCGATAATTGTTGCTTAACAACTTCGAGGGATAAAAAGATACTGAGCACCTAAATCGCTGAGTACAAACATGCAGATAAACTGCTTAGGGTCTTTATATGTTTTTTTGAATTCTGCGACCTTGGCTTCGAAGACAAGATTGTTAGTTATGAATTCTTCCAGACTAGACACATTGATGGACCAGTTAGAATTCATCTTTTTTCTGTCGACAAGATTTATACCTAAGGCGACAGGTTGTTTGGCTACTACGAAAATCGGAAAAGCAGAGGCATTGCTATCTAAGACTTTATCCGTCGCAGCACAAAGCAGCTTATTATACCGCTTCATTTCATTTTCTATGACAAGAAGCTTCTCAGCTTCCTTCATTTCATCTTCCATGGTAACAAAAGTATGATTTATCTAAGCTTGAGTAAAGTGATATTTTCTATATGATGTGTATGTGGAAACATATCTACTGGCTGGATTAACTCCACAGAGTACTTCTCATAAAGCAAAGCAATATCTCGAGCTTGTGTGCTAGGATTACAAGAGACATAAATTATTCTATCTACACCAGTAGAAGCCAGCATAGTCACCACGTCACCATGCAGTCCTGCTCTTGGCGGATCCACGATTATTAAATCTGCTTTTCCGTATTTATCTACAAATTCTTGATTGAAAATATTCTTACAATCTCCTACTTCAAATAGTGTATTGGAAATGCCATTGCGTTCCATATTGAGGATGGCATCATCTATAGCGGGAGCGATTTCTTCTACGCCTACAACTTGTTTGCACTTATCAGCGATGTATAGCGCTATGCTTCCTAGTCCTGTGTATAGGTCGTAGACATTTTCTGTCCCCTTGAGATCCGCCAGCTTCACTACCTCATCGAAGAGCCGCTTGGCTTGGTAGGTGTTCGTCTGGAAAAATGATTTAGGCCCTATTCGATATTTGACATGACCCAGCATCTCTGTGATACCTGTTTCTCCTTTATAATGGATAAAGTCTTGGTCTTGCGTACTGTCATTCATCTTTAGATTAATGACATAGTATAGGGAAGTGAGGTCTGGGAAACGGTCAGTAATCGCTTGCATACAATCTTGAATGTCTGCTTGATTGTCCTCACCAAAAATCATCGCTACCATCCACTCTCCCGTTGTGGTATTTCGCACCAACATGTTTCTAAGCAGCCCTGTGTGTGCTCTGTTATTATAAAAGGTCCATTGCTTTTCTAAAGCCAGTTGGTGAACAAAGTTTCTCAGTTCATTAGAAAAATCATCTTGAAGATGGCATTGGTCGATTTGTACAATCATATTGAAAGCACCCGCTCTATGGAATCCTGTTGCAGGACCAAAATTAACTTCACCTTCTTGATCTAGTTCTTCTTTTGGCACCCATCGACGTGTGGAGAAACTATACTCCATTTTGTTCCGATACTGCTTAGTGAGATCACATCCTATGATAGGTCGTTGTTCCTTTATCTCCAGATGTCCTAATCTTTTGAAAGTATTGACCACAGCCGCTTCTTTGTATTTCAGCTGTGATTCATAATCCAGATACTGCCATTTACAACCACCACAATCTCCAAAATGAGCACAGAAAGGGGTGACTCTAAGCGCTGATTTTTCAATGTAATTATCTACCTCTCCAATATTAAAGCTCTTCTTTTTCTTCCTTACCCAGACATCTACAATATCACCTGGAACAGCGCCCTTAACAAAATAGACCAATCCCTCGGCGTCTCTTCCTACTGCTTGTCCTTTGTCCGCTATATCAGTAATAGATACGTTGTAAGCAATTTTCCTTTTTCTTTTACGTCTCCCCATATAGGTTTTTACATTGATCAATGTAAAAGTAGTAAAGTAGAATTCTTTACCTGATTATTACGAACTCAGTTCTTCTATTTTTTTGACGACCGGCAGCAGTCTCGTTATCAGCAATCGGAAAGGTCTCTCCTTTGCCTTCGAATGCTAATCTGTTTCTTGCTATTCCAGCTTTGACTAATCTGTCGTATACAGCTTTGGCTCGTTCTCTGGAAAGGGCGAAGTTGTCATTGTCATTTCCTACATTGTCAGTATGACCAATTATTTTGATTCTAAGATTTTCGTTGTTAGTCAGTAAGCTAATTAGAGAATTAATTTCTACGTCCGACTGATCTAGTAACTGCGCTGACCCAGTTTGGAAAAAGATATTATTGAGTACGATTGGAGCAGATTCTATAGCTGGTGGTAATTCTTTCTCAGGTTCTATAGGTCTCAAAAAGACTTCAAATACAAAAGGATCTGTAATCACCGCACCCGGTTCAAGCACAATATTTTCTGAGTGAAAAACATATTTATCTCTGCTGATATTCAGCGCATATTCGCCTGGATTAATGGTGGTCAATAGCGTACCACTTACAAGTGAATTGATATTAGATTTGGTTTGGCTTGGGTCCAGATTATTAAGCTGGGCAGTGGCATTGATAAGTCCTGTAGTTACGGCATCTCTGACAATCACCTTTAAGTAAGTTACAAGTTCTGGTTTATGCACTGCTGGTAAATCAAAACTGTAGATATCACCCATACGTACATCATTGTCTTCTGCTGTGAAATCTAACTGAGCACTATAGTAGGCTTTTTCGCCTGACAGATCTACGAACAGGCCACCTTCTCTTTGTGGTGTATTGATTGGATAACCCAGATTTTTTGGTACTCCCCACTTCGCGTCGTCTGTCTGTTTTGACACAAACAAATCATAAGATCCCAAACCGATAAGACCATTAGAGATAAAGTACATTGTCTTGTTGTCAGGATGTAAGAAAGGCGTTTCTTCATTTCCTTCTGTGTTGATAGTTGGACCAAGGTTAGCGGCTTCTCCCCACTTATTTTTATCATTGAGTTGTACCATCCAGAGATCAGAACCTCCTTTCCCACCTGGTCTTTTGCTGCTGAAGTATAGACTACGTCCATCTGTAGATAAAGCAGGAGAGGATTCCCAATATTCAGTATTTATAGCTGGTCCCATATTTTTGGGGTCACCCCATTTGCCACCAGAGTTAAACGTAATATATAAGTCACAACCACCGTAAGAATCTCGCCAATCGCAAGCAGTGAAAATCATCGTCTTACCATCCTGTGACAGGGTAAAGGCCCCTTCATTGAAGAACTGCGTATTGATATTTCGTATGGGCTCAGCGATGGAGAAACTATCTGCTTTTATTCTTCGGCTGAAATATAGATCTTCTTGAGGTCTGTCTTTGTTTGTCCTGACGAAGAGCATTAGAGAGGCATCTGCATTAAATGCAGGATGATATTCCAAGTCACTTGTATTCACTTGTTTGCTGATAGGTGTGGGCTGGAATGGATGAGGGTTAGCGTAGGCCTCTTTTCTGAATTCGAGTTCTTTTATTCTTTTGCTGACAGTCTTAAGTTGCTTTTCGCTTAGTCGCCCGGCTGATTTTAACTTTTTGAGTATTGGTATGGCGTTATCGTAGTCTCCTTTCTCCTCCATAGGATAGGATATAGACATGGCTAACTTAGGATCTATGACCTCTGTATTTTCCATCATGGTCATCAGCAAAGAGATTGCCTTATCATTCTGAGAATTATCCAAATAGATGCCAGCCAACTTTTGTGTGGCAGGTCTAAATCCAGGATATTTGGCAGTGACTTGTTCTAGTTTTAAAACACCTTCTGCTTGTTCCCCTTTTTCAAAGCATTTGAGTGCTTTGTTATATGTCTTCTTGGATTTTTTATCCAGATCGTCAAGAGAAATTTCTTGGCCACAGAGAGATGATAATAAACTGCAGCAGAGGATAGTAATAAAAAAATGCTTCATCAACTTATTTAAGTTAATTTCAGATATACAATTTTGAAATAATTTGGGACTAGGATAGGAATTAATCAGGCGAATTCTTTGAGTAACTCTGCAGCGGTAGCATCACCTAATTCTGCAGCTTCTTTGATATCTTTTTTATATCCATTTTTGCCGGCTTTTTGTTTTGCTACGCCTAAGAAACGGAGTTTCATTGACTGAGGGATTTTGTCGTTTCCTTCTTCAATGTCTAGTGCTTTTTCAAATTGCTCGACGGCTTCACCATATTTTTCCAATTCTAGAAGCGTTTGTCCATAAAGGAAGTGACCCTCTCTTTTCCATAAAAAGTTAGGATTCTCTTCTCCAAATTTTCTGTTAGCGAAAAGCTTTAACTCGAACTCGGCTTTCTCATATTGCTTCAACTCCATATGCATCTTGCCTTTCGTCCGTCTTGCTTTCCAGTGGATTGCTTGGAGTGCCACTGATTTTTTGATTGCTGATTGTAAGGTATCTACAGACGCCTCGATTTCTTTATTGTTAATCAGTACTAGTGATTTTCCAAAGAAAGCATAGGGATTATCTGAGTCTAAGGCTAGACACTTATTGTAGTCTCTCAGCGCATCATGATATTTTTTTAGAATAAGGTTGACTTTGCCACGCCTTTCATAAGCCTGAGCATGTCTGTCATATTTCTCTATAGCTTTATTTAGGGCAGAAATAGCCTCTTCTTCTTTTCCTTGCTCGTCTACTAATTTTTTTCCTTTAAGATATTGTTGTACAGCAGCTTTATCGGATGAAGGTTCTAGGTGCTTATAGTGTAGAATTTTACCTTCTTCTACTTGCCATATATCCATCTCACCTGATAGACCAAACTGAGCGATGTATTCTAAGAGAATTGAAGTGTTCTTGAATGACTTGGCATACACTTGTTTCACTATCCTAGGAATAGACAAGGACAATTCATCAGGGAAGAAAATCTCTTCTGGAATAAACATTACGTCATTCTTGTAATAGTTCTCTGCCCGAGAGATATACATCTTCACAGCCATATCATATGCCTTCTGCGTGCCAAACTCTATTCTGCCTTGGATGATAGTTTTAAAAAGCATCTTGCTTTAGAACCCTTATTAATAAATACAATTGAAAATGACTCTGTGTGAGTTTATGAACTTTGTTTCATAAAATTTTACCCTACATTCCCACCAAAAATAAGGAAAAAAGTCCTGAATATCAACGAAATAGGCATAGTATCTATTTTATGGCTTTCCATTGGCATTAAAGAATTAAGAAGAATACCAAAAGGCGTCTATGCCCATACTTTACAACCCTCCGTGCAGTTACGGCAAATATCTATCTGGTCTCTTCCTTTGAGTATACTTTTTCTGAAGGACGTATAGGTATTTCCTTTCCAGATAGTATGAAAATTATGCTGCTTAAGATCTCCCATACGATGTGAAGCATCCTTGTCAAAGCAGCAAGGCACGATTATTCCGTCCCAAGTCATAACACAGGCATGCCACAGCTTCCAGCAATGATTGAGTAATTTATTCTTGATTTCATATGTGCCATCCTCATTCTTACGATATCTGGAGTAAGTATCTAAGGTTGGAATCAGTGGATTACCAAATTTATAATCATATACTTGGGCAGTTTTCAGCTTGACTTCATCTACACCGATCTCCTTGGCCAATTTGTATACTTGTGGAATCTGATGTTGGTTAGGTTTAGTGACAACCATCTGGAAAATGATATGAGGAGTCGAAGCTCCTGATTCCTTGCGACACTTCACCAAATTCCGAGTGCCTTGTAAGACAACATCTAGCTTACCTTCTTTTCTATAATTCTCATAGACATCCTGTGTCGTCCCATCTATGGAGATAATAATCCTATCCAGTCCCGACTCTATGGTACGCTTGGCATTATCCATACTTAGAAAATGGCCATTGGTGGAAGTGATTGTGTACAGTCCTTTTTCATTGGCATATTTTACCATATCAAGAAATGAGGGATTGATGTAAGGTTCCCCTTGAAAGTAGAATATCAGATATAGGAGCTTATCGGACAGTTGGTTAATCGTGGATCTGAAAAAGTCTTCTTTTAGATTTCCCGTCTCTCTAGAAAATGAACGTAAGCCACTGGGGCATTCAGGACATCTGAGATTACAGGCCGTTGTGGGTTCCATGGAGATTGTCATGGGTTGTCCCCATTGGATTGGTTTGCCAGTGTGCTTGCTAAGTAGATATGAACCGTAAAGGAGGATAACATTGATTATCCTTTTGGGGGTCAGGTGTCTTATAAAATTGAAAGTATCTCTCCAGTGCAGTCCCATAGCTGAAAGATAATATTAAGTCAGAATTTGAATAGGAGTTGGTATAAAAACTAAAGGACCTATGCACTTTTGCAAGGTCCTTTTAGTAATGCTGATCAATTCCTATCTTGACTTACTTCTTTATGTCCTGTGGGTTTAAGAGGTTACACTCATAAGACCAATTATCCATTAAAAAGTGACGCCATAGTGCTGAATTAAATTTTCCTTAACAAAGGTTTTAAAATATCCAGAAAATGGGTCTGGGTATAACTGAGCAAAAGTGTATTTGTACGAAGAATGTCTTAGTACAAGTCTCTGAATGACAATACTTTTTTGCTATAGATCTCCTACAGATGCATAAATAAGGTCTAGCTATTATGAAAAGCAAACTGCTTTAACATATCTGAGACTTAGACAGTATCATAACTGTAAGTGCGGCCAAAACGCTGTTTGAATAACCATCCAAAAAATAACCCATACACAAATCCGCCAATGTGTGCCCACCAGGCCACACCTCCTGCTTCTTCTGCATTGGCAGCGTTAATTGTGATTACACCACTAAAGATTTGCTGGGCAAACCAAAATCCTAGGAAGAGAAGGGCAGAAACATAAAAGGTCTTAATGATGAAGAGCAATTTTATTCTGGATTTTGGAAACATAACCAGGTAGCAGCCCATGACAGCTGAGATAGCGCCACTAGCGCCTACAGTAGGGATTACTGAATCAGGGTCTACACCTATATGTACAAATGATGCAAATAAGCCGCCTCCAAGGTAGAATAGGATAAATCGAAGATTGCCTACGATTGCTTCTATATTGTCAGCAAAAATCCATAGAAAGAGTGCATTGCCTAGAAGATGCATAAGACCTGCGTGAAGAAACATACTTGTCACCAAGCTATAGAGATCTTGACCACGAACAATCTCTTCAGGGATTACACCAAAATCATTGAGAAGGGCAGCTATATAATCTGTATCCAAGCTGACCCAGTATAAGATGAAAATACCCACATTGAGCAATAGTAGTGTGTAGGCAAAAATTGGTTTGTGCCCGCCTTCTATGTTATCGTCACCTATAGGGAATATCATTAAACTTGGTGTTCTGTGTACTGCAAGATAGAAAGTATTAGGATTTGTAGGTGTTCCAATGCAACAAACCCTAAGCTGTTTATATTTGTTATCCTTAAGGATGGATAGAAAGAAAGAATTTGATCTTGTTGTATTAGGCAAAATATTGCGACTGGCTGTGCCGTATAAGGGCTTGTTCGTGATGTGCTTAGTCATCTCTATCGTCATGGCCCCGATTACGACAATCAGACCCTACCTTATAAGTCAGATGGTGGATAACAATATCCTGCAAGGTGATTTACCAGGTTTGCAGAAAATGGTTATCATCTACCTAATTTTAGTCATTATCAATGTCGTCATGAGGTATACCTTTATATATTATAGTGCCGTTCTTGGCCAATCTGTGATAAAGGACTTACGTGTCAGAGTATTTCAGCAAGTGTCTAATCTGCGTCTGCGCTACTTTGATCAGACTCCTATCGGTAAGATTACTACTAGAACCATTAATGATGTACAAGCACTTAATGAAGTCTTCACTCAAGGTGTCCTGACCATGGCCGCTGATATCATGGGTATCTTTGCGATTATAGGATTCATGTTATACACGAGCTGGCAACTGACCTTAATCTGCCTTATTACTGTACCATTATTGATTGGTGCTACTTATGTGTTCAAGGAGAAGGTAAAAGATGCTTACAAGAAAGTCAGAAATGAGATTGCAAATATGAATTCCTTTCTGAATGAGCAGATTACAGGGATGCAAGTCGTCCAGATGTTCAATGCAGAAAAGAAAGAAGCCCAGAAATTCAAATCTATAAACAGGAAGTACACAAGAGCCAATCTGGATGCAGTAGAATACTATGCTATATTTTTTCCAGTAGTGGAACTAATTTCTTCCTTGGCACTAGCACTGCTAGTATGGTGGGGTTCTAAGGGCATCTGGAATCATACTATTTCAGTAGGCGCATTTGTTTCCTTTCCTATGTATCTTAATATGCTTTTCCGTCCTATAAGAATGCTAGCGGATAAATTAAATACACTGCAAATGGGACTTGTGGCAGGGGGCAGAGTATTTGGCATATTAGAAAATGATGAGAAAATTATTAACCTCGGCACGCATGAGGTAGATAGAGTACAAGGTAAAGTAGATTTTCAGTCTGTATCCTTTGCCTATGACGAAGAAAACTATGTATTAGAGGATATCAGTTTTCAAATGAAGCCGGGCCAAACTATGGCCATAGTAGGAAGTACGGGGTCAGGTAAGACAACCATAATTAATATTTTAAATAGATTCTATGATATTCAGAAGGGTAAAATTCTAATCGATGATGTGGATATTAAGAAATATAGGCTTACTAATTTGAGGAAGCATTTGTCTATGGTCCTGCAGGATGTTTTCCTTTTTGACGGAACAGTATATGATAATATTATCCTGAGAGATGAGCATATAAGCAAGGACAAAGTAATAGAGGCTTCTAAGAAAATAGGGGCTCATCCATTTATAGAGCGCCTGCCTGGAGGATATGATTTTAAGATTACTGAACGGGGCTCTAATTTGTCTATGGGACAGAAGCAGCTTATCTCCTTTGTGAGAGCATTGGTTTTTGATCCAGATATTTTAATCTTAGATGAAGCTACCTCATCCATAGACTCTGAGACTGAGGCGATTATACAGTATGCGATAGAAAAACTGATTCAGAAAAGGACGTCCATCATTATTGCTCACAGACTTTCTACAATTAGGCATGCGGATAATATTCTGGTACTTAAGGATGGACAAATAAAAGAGCAAGGCTCTCATAATGAACTTATGCAAAGAAAGGGTGGGGCATATCAAAAGCTGTATGATAAGCAATTTGCACAGACGATGTCAGTATAGTGCATGACCAATGATTTTTGTTTAATTTCAATTATCTAAAATTAAAATTCTCCCACATGGCAGCTAATAAGAGTTCGGCAAGTCTTTTCGCCAAGATTGTACCATTACTTTTCTTTATGGTCATGATATGGCTTATCATATCTACAGTGAGTTTTGCTTTCAAAGCATTTTATTCATTCCTCGCCATCCCTTTATTGCTAATTGCATTATTTCTCAATTACTCCGTAGTCACGGATTATATATCCAAGCTTTTTAAAGATATAAAGGAAGATACAGGAAAAGGAGTAATCAAACTGATAGGTAATGTCGTGTTTTACCCTTTTGTATTCGGATACCTAGCGCTGAAAGCATATGGAAAAAGAGCTATAGGTTCTAAGCGACCTTCGGTCAAAAATCAAAAGGAAGAAAGCAAAGGCGATTATATCAAATATGAAGAGGTAGATGATGAAGATTTTTTGGAATTGGAAGATATAGATAAGCCAAAGTCAAAAGTTAAAGTCAAACAGAACCGAACAGATAACGACTATGATGATATGTTCTCATAGGTTTTCTCACTAATCTATAACATGTTTGTCCTCTATTTCTTTGTTACAATCAGTATAGTAGCGGCATACGTTTATCTAATAATTTATTTGCTAGAAAAGTGGTCTGAGATTCCTTCATCTCAGTATTCAGACGAGACAATCACAGCTATTCCTACAGTAAGCTTTCTCATTCCAGCAAGAAATGAATCACAGTATATCAAGCGATGTATCGATTGTATCCTCAAGCAGTCAGACAAACACCCTAATTCTGTCAAGGAGGTGATAATAGTAGATGATTACTCAGAAGATGACACAGCATTGATTGTAAAATCTATAACTCATCCAAAGCTCCAACTGATTCACTCAAAAGACCATCTAGATGAATCACAAACTTATAATGCGTACAAGAAGTTAGCGCTTAATCTCGGCATTACGCATGCGACAGGTAACTACATTATCCAGATGGATGCAGATACTTATTGTGGTCCAGATTACCTAGAAACTGTTTTGGGTATTATAACTCATAGTAAGGCAGATATGGTGGCAGCGCCAGTTGTTTTTGACGGAGATGGAAGCCCTTTCCAGAATTTTCAAATTTTGGACTTTCTAGGAATGATGGCGCTGACAGCAGTAGGAATAGAATCGGGACGATGGCATTTATCTAATGGGGCCAATCTAATCTATCGGCGTGGGCTTGTAGAATTCAAGGATAGTGTCTGGGCATCTGGAGATGATATATTTGCTATCCAGAAAGTGGCTGAGGATAATGATTCTAAGATTCTATATCTAAAGGATACAAAGGCTGTAGTGAAAACACCTGTGGAATCCTCTATCTCCAATTTTATCTCCCAGCGCCTCAGATGGGCTACTAAGAATAAAAATCTCAAAGGAAAAGGTATGTGGCTGATTATGGCGATACCATACCTAATGGTCATGTGGCTTATGGTTCACTTCATAGCTTATATCATCTTTGGTCCTATCAGCATTGTCATAGCTTTAATGCAATTTTCTGCCAAAGTTGGTATTGATTACCTCTATTTGAAAGAGGTAGCTAATTATTTTGAGGTAGAGGAGACGATGAGTTCGTACTGGTATAGTGCATTAGCCCATATAGCTTACATCGCAATAATAGGAACGATGAGCCTATTTGTCCGTAAGTACGAATGGAAAGGTAGGCGAGTGAGTTAAGCAAAAACTGAAGCTGATACGCTATTAATTTGAGTTAAAGCTGTAGATAACTGATTCTTAGCCTCAAATAAATTGAACCTGATAACTATCTTTGTAAAATCACTAGAGTAATAAGCTTTGCTTGTCTTTTTTAGAAGAAATCTAATTTTTAACCTCATTACGTTATTGCTATTCGCAGTAATCATACATGGTTACTATTTCATTTCATTTCCAGAAGTCAGTGTTGAAGGAGTTGACACCATGATGAATGATTGGATAAAAAGTCTTATCCAGGCACCTATCTTGAAAACCATAGCCGCAATCACCTTAATTACAATTCAAGCTTATTTGCTCAATGATTTAGTGGTCAAGCATAAGTTTAGCAGGATGCTTAGTACTATTCCTGGTGCCTTATTTATATTACTATCGGTCTATGCATTAGAGCCTTATGTCTTGCACCCCATTCTTATAGCTAATCTGTTCTTCCTGCTTTCTGTCAGGAGTCTATTTAATATTTATAAAAGACATAACCCAATAGCCACGCTATTCAATAGTGGATTTTTTCTGATGATAGCTTCCTTAATATATCCTGGCTATATCATATTTATTTTATTGCTTTTACTAGGCATCTTTAGTCTGAGAAATTTGGACCCAAGAGAGGTATTACAACTGCTTGGTGGGATATTCATACCTGTATTTCTCACTTTTGTAGCACTTTTTTATCTGGGTGTATCTAATGAACTTGCCACTCATTTTTTTGGTGCTGTAGGATGGAAACCATGGGTGCCTGATGAAGGAACAGCTCATGGAGCTGTTCAGTTTTTCAAACCTGCTTTATTCTTAATTCTCATCATTGTTACCACTTTCATGCACTTTGTAGTCAAGAAGAAGAAAAAGTACGATGTCATTAAGAAGATAGAGCTAACCTATTGGATGTTGTTTTTGTCCTTGCCAGCCATCTTCATAGTAGGCAGTGTGTATGAATATAAAGCCTTACTATTAGTGATGCTTACGGTGCCGCTTTCTATAGTCTTAGGATTAATTATGGAGCAGAAAAAAAATTCGGTTCTTAAAGAATTTATCTTTTTGATTCTTGTCTTAGGCTTTTTTGCATTCCAACTTAAGGAATATATATAGGTTAGATGATTTTAGTTAGTGTAGCTGATATTTTATCGGAAGGGTATAGCGGACATTGACAGGTCGGCCGTGCTGTTTGCCGGGATGCCATTTTTCTGGTAAAGAATTCATCTCTCCTACTATTTTTTTAGCGACATCCCCACATCCGCCGCCTATATCTCTCACCACTTCTATTTGCTCTATTTCTCCTGTCTTAGTGACTACAAACTGAACCACAACCAGTCCTTTTAATCCAACATCTATAGCTAATTGTGGATACCGTAAGTTACTGTATACATATTCTAATAACTTTTCTTTGGCACATTTTTCCTTTTCCATTTTTGTACCTGCTATTTCTTCGCAACCTGGAAAACGAGGCATCTCATCTGTTAACACAATGACCTCGTCCTCGTCCTTACTTTCTATAATCGGCGCCACAATTGGTGCTGGTGATGCGGCGGTATCAGCTAATGGTACGGATGGTGAGACCACATCTTCTGATAGGTCTTCTATGATATCTTCTGTTTTTGGATCCTCATTAGTGTCATCCAACAGGATATCTTTTATAATCTTAGGGATAGATGTTTTCGTTGTCTTTGGTGGTGCGGGAGGGGGCACTATCCTTTTTGGGTGGTCTGAAGTGGGTGGCTGAATCAGCGTTTCTTCGGGAATGTCTTTTACTTCATAGTACCTTACAGGAGCATCTGTTGTTGTCCAGTTTACTAATCCGATACAAACCATTACTGAAGATATAATACCGATAAGATAATGATTCATGGTGAAGTCAAAGGAGGTAGTTCTTTGCTTAACTTGCCTTGCGATGATTATATAACTTCCTATGAAAGATACAATCGTGCTTAATAGGAAGAGAACCTCTATTGTAGTCAATGTGATGTGCATAGCTCTATAGTTTTTCTATAGAATTAGATGCAGAATAAAGGATAAGAGGATGTATTAGATTCGAATTATTTTTTAATTCTCAGGCTTAGGTGTTCAGCGCTACTCTTTAATCAAGCTGAATGAGAATTCCAGTCTTTGATTCTTAGGGCTATGTGTCAGATTGAATTCTCCTGAATGATTAGAAATAATCTTTTTACAACTAATTAATTTAACTTCTTGATTAGGGAAGTCTTTCATTGCTGTGTCATCTTTGATTGACTTCTTTGTACTAGAGTAAAGTTTCTTATTGATGTTAGCTGAGATGCAGCTCACCTGGATAAGCCAGTGACTATCTGATTCTCCAGAAGAAAGGCTTGCATTATTGTCACTACAATTACAAATTTCTTTTAGATAGATACAAAGTTCTTTAATTAGTAATGATAACTGAGATTCTATAGCAAGCACACCAGGTAGTATATTATAATGGAACTGAATGTCATACTCAGACTGTAGTTCTTTCGATAATTTTTTTGCTAACTTATTTAGATTGACATTGGTAAAAGTGTTACCTGTGTTTAATAAAGTGTAGTGCTGATTAAGCTTACCTAGATGCGTATTAACTTTGCTAATATTTGATTGAATTTTTTCTTTGAGAGTATCTTTTTTAATTTCCAGGTTACTCACTATTTTTTCGATTTCGTTTAAATGAGATGTGAGGTAGCTTGAGGACTTTAGATTCAACTGATATAACTCTGAATTTAATTGGACTCTATCTTTTTCATAAAGATATTCGTCGGTGATATCAGACACTATAGCACAATACATTGTTTCAGAAATTCCAAGTTTATTTGTGATTGAAATAGGGCTGACATGATTCCTGCACCATTTTTCAATATTATCGTCTACAATATATTTTTTCTTAAATGAAATAAATGGAAAATCAAATTTGACTAATCGCCGGAATTCGGACGCTATATTTTCTGAAACATCATTGTTAGGAGAGTCAATAAAATTGGTTCCTATAAGTTCTTTTGAAGAGGTTTCTATCAGCCTATTGTAACCAGCAGACACTTCCTTAATGACACCACTACTATCTAAGATTACTATCCCTATAGGTGCATGTTCGAATATGTTTTCTAATTGTTTTTGCTTGGATTCAATTATAAGTCGATCCACAATTTTTCTATGTGATAACGAAACACTGCAGATGACTCTCTCATTCAGATTTTCAAGATTTTTTTCTGCGAAGCCGTTGATCTCAAACCATTTGTATCCTTCCTTTTTTATTTTTAATCTAACTAAGCAAGAAAAAGAACTAGAGGTTTTGAGCGCAGAATTTACTTCACTTAGGTATCCTTCTATGTTGTCAGGATGGATTAGACTCAAAAAGTGGCTATAGCCCTTTTTATAAGTTTTGTCTGAGTAGCCTAAGAGTGACTTATATTCATCAGACCACCATGTAGTACCTTCATTTAGATTAAGACATTCCCATAGACCAGTCTTCTGACTTGTGAGAGCTAACCTGTATCTTTCTTCACTAATCTTAAGTTTATTTTCCTTAGCGACTATTTCAGTAATATCCTGAAGTACATTTAGACAATCTATTGGCCTGCCCTTTTCATCTTTTGTATGCACTTTAGAAACAATAGAAATCCACTTTAATTCTCCTGTAAGTCTATCATTCATCGGTATTTTGGAAATTATATTTTCGCCTTTAGAATTGAATATTTGTCGAAAGTGTTCTTTTGCCAATATCTTTCCATAGTCTGTATATAATTTTCTTAAGTCAATACTCGAAAGCACTTCTTCCTTGGTAACCCCAACAAGACCTTCTGGATTTCCTTGAATAAAAATGGTTTTGTTAGTTCTGAGATTGAATATGCTTAGAACAGAAGGTGACTTATCAGTGATTTCATCTAATGTAGAGTAAAGTGTTTTTAGTTCTAGAGATTGCTTTTTAAGATTATTAATGTTTATAAAATTTACAGTAACCCCGCTGAAGTTATGCAAAGCATCTTCATAAGGAAATACCTCAATCCAAAACCAAGAACCATTAGGATGTTGTATCTCAATTTGTTTTTTCTTCCCATCAGTTTTTACCTCTTTGGCAATTTTTGCTAGTTCACTACCCATGATAGAATCACCAGAATAAAGTGTGATAGACCGACCCAAGTCTTCCTCTCTAAACTTAAAGTGTTCTTTTATTTTAGGGGTAAATCTTCTAATACAGTTTTCGTCATCAAGAAACAGTGCTCCTATTTGAACATTGTCAAATAGGTTTTTCATGTCAGTATTAAGAACCACTAAGTCCGTATTCTTGCTTTGGAGCTCTGCATTTACAGTATGTAATTCTTCGTTGACAGATTGTAATTCTTCATTGGTGCTTTGGAGTTCCTCGTTAGCAGCAAGCAGCTCTTCGTTAGTGGCTTGCATTTCTTCATTTGAGGTTTCTAACTCCTCTATCGTAAGTTGTAAGTTTTCTTTTGTCTCCTTTAAAGACTCCTTAAGAATCATTACTTCCTCAGCAGATATGGTTGCAAGTGTTCTAGGTGCTTCATGTGCCGGGAATTCTATTTTACCTAATTCTAAAAAGGTTATCAAGTAAGTGTTTGAAAGATAATTTGTAATAGAAATTTGTTCTATCACTATTTTGAGTGCTATGTTGGTGTCATTGATTTGTAACCGAACATTCTTATTCACTTCCGTTGAATCCTCTCTATTGAGATTCCTGATTCCTGATTGTATGGGTATGAGAAAATTATCTGGTAATATTTTGGCCAAACTGTTGCTAAAGCCATTCTCAGGAATATCTATGTATCTCTTTAGTTTACCTACAGCATGGACAATGTTTAGATTTTCATCTACACATACACTTGCACTCTTATATTCATTTAGAATTTTTTCGTAGAAAGTCTTGCTAATTATCTCCTCTATTGTTAGCGTTTTTCTTCTACCGGTAACTTTAGATCTAATACTAGGATCCAATCTCCAGTTATTAATTTCCTTGGGCATGAAGGCAGTAAGACCTTTATTCTGGTATATTCTCGTTTTAGAATCTACGGTGTTATAAGACTTATCAAAAACACCTGGTGTCTCCGAATTACCAAGTAGCAGAAACCCATCTGGTTGAAGTGCATACTTTATAGAATTCATAGCCATTGCTTTATATTCTTTATCCAGATAAATCAGGAGATTACGACAACTTATCATATTCATCCTACTGAATGGCGGATTGACTACAACATTATGTTTTGAAAAGACAACGTTCTGTCTTATGTTATGATTTATTTTATACCCTTGCTTTATTGATTCAAAATATCTCGGCAACAATTCTTTAGGAATGTTTTCTACATCACTGTGGCTGTAAATTCCTTTAGAAGCATGATAGATGGCATTTTCATCAATGTCAGTCGCGTATATTTTGTAGGATACTTTTTTATCTAAAGCAAGCATGTTTTCTTCAAAAAGCATGGCCAGTGAATATACTTCTTCACCAGAAGAACAGGCGATTACCCATAATTTAATATTCGTATCATTCTCTATAGCAGAATTGACCAACTGAGGGATTACCTTCGATTTGAGAATATCGAATACATCATCATTTCTAAAGAATGTAGTGACGCCGATAAGAAATTCTTGAGAAAGAGCATGTGCTTCAGCCGGTTCTAGGTATAACAAATCAATATACTCCTCTACTGTCTTGCACTTTTTTATGTTCAGTCTCTTAGCTGTTCTTCGGAGGATTGTAGGCGTTTTGTATCCAGTGAAGTCTATCTCAGTATTATCCTTCACAATTTTTAGAATGCGATGAATGACCTCCATCTTATGACTTAGGTCGGTTCCTGAGACTAAATAGTTGAACTGAGGATTTTTGGCATATTGGATAATCTCATTGACTATATCTTCAGGGTAGAGAACATAGTCTGCCAGATTGTGAGAGATGACAGATTTTGGCATGCCATCGAAGCCACTAGAATCAGGAGATTGGACAAATACTGATCCACCAACTTCTTTTATTGCCTTAGCTCCTTTTGTGCCATCAGAGCCAGTACCAGATAGAATGACACCTATGGCTAGATGTGCTTTTTCTTTGGCCAAGGATTCTAGAAAAATATCTATTGGAAAGTTAAGTTGTTTGCTAGGCGGCCTATTTAGAAGAACCAACCTTTCATTTTCTATGGTTATATTTTTCCTGCCTGGAATTAGATAGACATGATCAGGTTTTACGGGCGATTGGTTGTGGGCCTCAGCTACTGGCATATTGGTATACTTGGCCAAGAGTTCAGGCATTAAGCTTTTGTAGTCGGGAGACAAATGTTGGACAATAACAAATGCCATACCCGTATTATCAGGACACTGCCTGAAGAAAGATTGTAGTGCTTTCAGCCCACCAGCTGAAGTTCCTATCCCTACAATGTAAAAGTATTTATTCTCAACATTTTTATTCATTACCGTTTACAGGGGGTTCGGTTTATTACCAGTCACTGTACGTAATATAATCATTTAATCTCTAAGTGAAACACATAGAGTCTACGTGTATATACTTACAAATAACATCTATTGGTGCGAAACCTGCTTATAATTCGGAATCATATAGGCCATAATGTCCTACATATGCCTTTGTTGAAGATCAATAGCAGCAAGTATTCAACAATATTTAATTATCTAGTACTTTGAAGATAGAAATCAAACAAATTTGTGCTTGCAAATGATGATTGTGATAGTAATGTTGTGATGAGGATAATCTAGTTATCTCAAAAAGATAATTGCATAAACACATTACGATATTATGTAATTTATATTATTTTGGCGCCTAGAATGGTAAGTGAAACTTTGACACCTACTTTGGAAAGAGAAAATGAAATCTTAACCCTAATTCCGAGTGGATTCATAAAAATAAATTCGGATTGCGAAATCCTCAAGATTAACTCAAAAGCTAAGAGTTTTCTTGGTATTGATTCGTATGCTTCGCTAATGGGTCAAAGACTTACCGATTATATAGACAACATAGACCTCCTTAATAATTTATGGCATATAACTAATAAGGGATGGAAGGATATGTATCTACCTGATATAAATATCGATGATAGGTCACTTATAATATATGGTAAGATACTCAAAGACAACTATATTGTCACAATCATAGATAATACGACGACAAGCAAAGCGCTGGACAAGGCCACGCAGTCATTGCTTATAGGACAAGAAAAAGAGAAAAGACGAATAGCAAGAGAAATTCATGATGGAATAGGGCAGGCTATTTCCACTGTCAGATTGCATCTTGACTTCATGATGAGTAAGATGAACAATCCTGATACTAAAAGAGATGCACATCGCATCAGCAATTTGATAAGTGAAATAGCTACTGACTTAAGGAATCTATCTCACGACTTGATGCCAAGTAGTTTGGTTGATTTTGGACTTATCACTGCACTAACAAATCTGATAAAGCGTGTAAATCAAACGCAATCCATCTATGTATATCTTGAAAATGATATTCTCAATGAAGATATAGATTTCAATTATTCATTGAACATCTATAGAATTATTCAAGAATTGATAAACAACTCTATAAAGCATTCTGATTGCAAGGAGGTCAAAATCAAGCTTAATCTAAGGAATGATATCATAAGTTTGGTAGTCAGTGATGATGGAAGAGGGAGCGATAAAGTTAAGGTAGGATCAGGCATAGGACTCTACAATATTAAAAACAGATTGGCCTCAATAAACGGTCAACTAGAAATAAAGACGTCAAAATTTAAAGGCTTCAAAGTCATCATTAACATCCCATTTAATAATTCAAAGCCACAACCCTTATCATGATAAAAGTTGCAATTATCGATGATCATAAGATGTTCAGAGACAGTATAGCTCATATCTTAAATTCTACTGAGGGCTACCATATTCTATGGACAGCAAGTACTAAAGAAGAGTCGCAATTGAAGTTAGAAGCTAGTCAGCCAGATATTCTTCTAATGGACATTTCATTAGGAGATGATAACGGCATAGAACTTACTGAGGAGATTTTAATCAAATATCCTCAGCAAGATATACTTGCCTTGTCCATGCACCACGAAGAGGAATACATTATCAAAATGGTAGAAAAAGGAGCGAAGGGTTACCTACTTAAAGACTCAGGTGTAGAAGAACTTAAAAAAGCCATCAATAAGATAATCGAAGGAGAGTATTATTATAATGAGGCTGTGCTTAGAAGCCTTATTCAAAAAGTAAAAAGTCCTGTCAAGCAAATAAAACCAGCCCAGAAAAGTGATAAGCTGACAGAAAGGGAATTAGAAATATTGTGCTTAGTAGCCGATGAGTTATCTAACCAAGAAATATCAAAACTCCTCCATATCAGTCCCAGAACAGTAGAAACTCATAAGCGGAATATGATCAGCAAACTTGATGTCAAGAACAGCATAGGCTTAGTCAGATTTGCTTTTGAGAATGGATTGGTTTCATCAAAATCAGTCTCTATTTAGTACTCACCTAGTCTTCCCTCATTTATAATTCTATAGCTGGTAGCCCGGCTGCTTTCCAAGCGCATATTGTTATTCTTTAGCGCACGACCTAAGTGAAACACGTACGTATATTTTGGTATACTTTTTCGCTACTCTGTGGATACCCTTATCTAAAATTTAAACTAATCCCTCAATGAAATTTCAGTAGCAATACTCAGAAAAAAGCAAAAGTTACATCACAAATTTGCTATTGTAATCAAGGACGAAATAATGATTAACAAAATTAGCAGCCAAGAGCTAAGCCAATTCTCTTTGTGGTTTCTATTTAATGCCTACAAAGTAGATAATGACGATAGGATTCTCTGTGAGATATTTAATCGTACTTACGCTGACATCTATGATCTTCTCAATGCGCAGATTGGATATAGAGATAATCCAACCAGACTGGTCCAAATGGTATATACTTCTTTAAAGAAACTTCTAGACAAAGAAGTGCCAACAGAAGATGTACATGAGTACCTAGATATCGTGGTAAATGATTGTTTAAATGTCTTTTCAAACTAAAAACAAATTCAATCATGATATCAGCAGCAGTTTCTACAAAAGTTATGAACAAGGTGGTAAAAGATGTGACCAAAAATTTTATTGAAAAATTTAAGTTGCCAAGACCTATTGTTTTAATATCAAATAGAAAGAATGGTACAACCATAACAGTAAATCTGGATCAGCCTTTAGATGGCTTGTCCGTGAGACAACATAGGAATTGTATAAAGTTGGTTTGGTTTGATGAAAATTATGTTGTCCAAAGAAAGAATATTGCAGTGGACTTAGAAAGAATGGTGCAACCACAATTAAACTGGAGCCTAAGAGAGAATGTAGTTCATATAGAGTTAACAGAGAAAAAATCTAGTTGATTATGAAGTATTACTTGGTAAACGGAAATATAAATTTGATGCGAAGTGCTTATTTCATCTATCGCAGAAAGATAAGAACGGATAGGGATTCCATAGTAGCACTGGTAGAAGACGAGTATGCTACTGAGAAAGATTTAGATATAGCTAATAAAAAGTTACTCGGACTGGAAGCTGAATTCAGAACCAAATATGGTCTTTGGAATGAGCAACCTATTCAGATAGAGTCAAGACTTATGCCTAGCTTTTCACTATAAAAATTAAGTAGTTAGTTTTTTTCATAACACAGACTTTTGAGATTGAGCCTGATCTCAAAACTGATTTATACCACGAGAAGGGAAGTTGATATAGTTCAGCTTTCCTTTTTTTATGTGTAATAATAAACTCAACAGGCTTCAATATCTTCTTATGAATTAGAATTGCTACTGTTCATTCAATAAAAAAAGGGCTGACCGATTAGGCCAACCCTTTTTATTATATCTATTTTCTCTCGAGGAGAAACGGTTACTGTAGTCTAAATCTAACTGGTAGTGTATAAAGCACTTTAACTGGTCTACCTCTTTGCTTACCAGGTGTCCATTTCTGAGGAAGGTTATTCATTCCTGTAACAACCTTATGTGCAGCATCTCCACAACCAGCTCCTGGATCTCTTACGATATTAATGTCAGATACTGAACCATCTTCTTTTACCACGAACTGAAGTACAGCCATACCCTCTACGCCATTTTCTCTTGCAATCGCGGGATACTTTAAGTTCTTATAGATATACTGAAGCATTTTCTCCTTAGCACATTCTTCTTTTTCCTTATCTGTACCACCTGCATCTTCACATCCTGGAAATCGTGGCATCTGCTCCACTACTTTGAATATTTCTGGCTCTTCTGGCGGTGGTGGTGGCGGCGGTGGCGGTGGCGGCGGTGCCT
>CAZQDZ010000017.1:0-80947 GCA_964591455.1 uncultured Saprospiraceae bacterium | reverse complement strand
AATATGTGTTTACTGTGCTTCAAGTGCTAAAATAGATAAGGTCTATTTTGATGCGACAGAAAAGTTAGCAAAAGTCTTTGTAGAAAATAAAATCGAGGTTGTTTATGGTGGAGGGGCTGTTGGTCTAATGGGTAAATTGGCGGACACAGTCTTAGAGTATGGAGGAAAGATTAAAGGTATCATGCCCAAATTCATGAAAGATGAAGAGTGGGCACATGATAAGGTAACTGATTTTGAGTTTACTGAAACTATGCATGAAAGGAAAGCCAAATTCTTAGAAGATATAGATGGATTAGTGACCCTGCCAGGAGGAAGTGGGACGTTGGAAGAATTATTTGAAGCTATTACATTAAAACGATTAGGGCAGTTTACTAAGCCAATAGTGATTCTTAATACTAACGGATTTTACAACCCACTTAAAGAAATGTTGGAGGCCTGTGTTTCACAAAATTTCATGCACCAAAAACATATAGAAATGTGGAAGTTTGTAAACAACCCAAAGGAAATAATAAATGCTATTAGAAACTCAGCGGAATGGAACTCAGAAGCTATAAACTTTGCAACAAATAAATAAGCTTAATTCAAATAAATAATGAAAACCAAGAGTGAAAATTTGCTGGAGCTAAAACTAATGGACATTTAGATAGTGCAAAATTGAATGATTTCTTTGAGGCTGTAAACTGTAAAACAAATGAAGCCAGTCACTAATCGAGTAGACGGCTGACAGGATTGTAGTCCCAAGTATTGAACTATGGGCAACAGCCCATCCGCCCGTCCTTGTACGACTCCTTGCATAAGCTATCCATCTCATCACACCTTGCGACCATCTCCTTTGGGAATATCTACTCCTCTGATAGGGCTGGGCAGATACTTTCCAGAAAGAAAAGATTGAATTCATTTTACAATGTTACTAACTAAAATTACGTACGGTATTTAACTGTCAACATCAGATCAAATTGGCTGCCAAACCGCACCAAAACGCCACTACAACATCCGCCTGACATACATATACCTAGCATTTTTGGTATCAAAATGTTAATTTGTCGAATGAAGTACCCTTGGACTCTATAAGACACGTTATCATTATAACTATGAATAGATTTAGATACTTATTACTTGGATTTCTTGTACAGTTTATAGGATTCAACGCCTCTGCTCAGTTTGAAGATGTATTGACGACTAATGAGGTCTATGTGGACTATATAGCTTCTGTTCAGTTTGGCCATAGCCAAATACCCTTATCTGCACCCATAATAGATTTGGGCTCTAATGGAGTGCTGAAACTAGAATTCGATGATTTGGAGGGTGAATTCAAAAACTATACATACCACCTGAGACACTGTGACAAGGACTGGTATTTTTCAGATCTGGAAGAAATAGAGTATCTAGATGGATTCAATGGCGAAGAGGTTGATGAATTCACTTACTCTTCTAATGCCTACTCAGATTACACAAATTATCAAGTATTTCTTCCAAATGAAGATCTTAATTGGACTATTTCTGGCAACTACCTATTAGTAATCTATGATGAAGACTTGCAGATTCCAGTATTGACGAGGAGATTTATAGTTTCTGAGAATGTGGTCAGCGCACTTGCCGATTTTGTAAGACCTAAAGAAATATCTTACTTACAAACCCATCAGGAATTAGAAGTTATCCTCAACATGAGGGACTTTCAAGTTTTCAGACCACAGGAAGAAATCTTTGTGACTGTTATTCAAAATGGCAATCACACAAATGCTTATACTAATGTGACAAATAATTTTTCGAGAGGTGATGTTTTATATTTCAATGACTTCAATCAGCAAGTAGCATTTCCTGCACTAAAAGAGTTTAGATCAGTAGATATCCGATCTTTAAATTTTAGAAGTGAATTTGTAAAATCAATAGATCGAAATGATGAAGGCACAACAGTGCTCTTGGATTTGGGTAGACAAAGATCGCGTGACAACTACCGTAGTGAGAGAGATGCAAACGGAGGCTTTGTAATAGAAAATTTTGATTTGAATAAGGGTAGATTTTTCGAGGCCAATACCATTACAGGTGGTGATGGCATACCTCAACCTGAACGACAATTATCAAACGAAGTTTTTGACTCTGATAGAGCACGATTTTTCGATAGTGATTCTGGGGCTAGGAGTGACAGGGTATCTGAGAGGGCAACTTTAGTAGATGATGGTTTGAGCTCTGATAATGTAGCAAGTGAATATGCCGATGTCATTTTTTCATTAGAGGTGAATCGACCATTTTTGGAAGATGTGTATGTCGTGGGTGCTTTTAATGATTGGAAAGCAAGGGACCAATTTAGAATGCTGTGGGACGCAGATAATAGTATCTACCTGTGCAAGGCAAAACTAAAGCAGGGTTATTATGACTACATGTTTGCAGTAGAAGACGAAAATGGCTATTTGCGTATAGAAGATATCGAAGGCTCATGGTACGAAACTGAAAATGTTTACCAAATAATCACTTACTACCGAGAGATGGGCGCACAGTTTGACCGTGTCATAGATGTCGCTATTCTAACTACCAATCCTAATGGCTTGAGGTAATCTTTCAACTCTCATAAGCTTATAATTTATTCTGGAATTCACCTTTACTCTTTTCTCAGCACTTCCAACGGTGGATGTCTGATTACATCTTTGGAATTATATAATCCAATGACAACCGTCATCACCACGATAAGTACAAATATCAGAATGATTGGCAGCCAATCCAATTTGAATTCCAATTCCATTTGTTGTGTAGCAATAAAATAACTACCGATAACGGCAATCACAATCCCAGTCAATGCAGACAAGCTACCTAATATCGCATACTCGGTTGCGTTTATAGCTAAGATTTGTCGACCTTGCGCCCCTATAGTTCTTAACAAAACACTTTCTCTAATCCGCTGATATTTACTTAATAATAAGGAGCTTATTAAGACAATTATTCCAGTCAGAATACTGAACGCTGCCATGAACTTTATGACATACGAAATCTTACTGAGTATATCATTTAAAGTAGTAAGAATGGAACCTAGATCCACCACAGACACATTAGGATAAGCCTTAACCACGGACCTTCTGTAGTCTGCCATAGTTTCATTATCCGGCGACTTTGTGACTAGCACATGGAATTGAGGGGCTTGCTCTAGCACTCCCAATGGAAATAGAACAAAGAATCTGGTCCGCATACTTTGGAACTCAATCTCCCTGATACTACTGATATAAGTCGTAATGAGTGCTCCCTGCACATTCCAGACTAGCTCATCTCCTAACCAGACATCCAAGGACTCCGCCCAGCCTTGATCCACGGAAATAAAAATAGAATCTCCAGCTTCTACTTTACCCACAAAATCTCCAGCCACCAGCGGTTCATCTTCTTCTAAGGTATCCCTATAGGTCACCCTGGCTTCCCGATGAATCACCCATCGCTCCGCTCGACGAGTTGTATCTTGCAACCAATCACTCTTACTTCTGCCTTTCCATCCTGCCAATTTCATCGTTACTATAGGCACTTGCTGTACTACAGGCATGCCCTTCTCTTGGGTAATATCTGCTACACCCTTGGCTTGATGAGACTCTATACCATACAAAATCATGTTAGGCTGATTACCAGCATCCATGCTATCTACATTATTCAGTATCAATCCTTGTATGATAAATAAGATCGTGAGAATAGATGTCCCTAATCCAATGGAAATAATCAATGTCCTTGTCTGATTATTGGGGCGATACAGATTGGCCAGTCCTTGTCTGAATACAAAGCTCCATCTCGAAGGCACAACCTTCCTCACGAGCCACATCACGATAGTAGACATCAAGTAAAGGAGTCCAAATGCAACCAGCAAGCCTATAGAGAAGGTGACAGCAGCCCTTACCGAATCAGTAAGGGACCACAAAAAACCAAATATGGATAAAATGATGCCCACATAGGCCATCCACTTCCATATGTCAAAGGGGGTCTTTTCATCATCTAATGACGTCCTTAAGGTACGAAGCGGACTGACTAATCTAACGCCTAACAATGGCACCAAGGCAAATAGTCCTGTCACAATAGTGCCGACAAGCATTCCTTGAGCTACCGCTTGCCATGATATAGACAATTCTACTTTATAGGGTAACACGTCTTGCAAGATAACTGGTAGGGCTACCTGTAATAAACTTCCAAAGAAGACACCAATCACTACACTAAAAAATCCTAAAACAAATATCTGCAGAAAGTAAACCAAAAATGCTTGATTACCTTTCATACCTATACAGCGCAGTACAGCAATGGATGGAATTTTTGTCTTTACATAAATAAAGACACTGCTAGCTACACCTATGCAGCCCAAGAGCAAAGCAACTAACGCCACCAAATTCAAAAAACTATTAAGAAAATCAAAAGCTCGATTAAGTTGTCGTCTTTGGTCCTCTATTGTTGTCACTCTAAAGTCCTCATTTCTAAAATGAGACATTCGATCACGATTATTATCCCATTCCTCTCGTTCGAAGCCTTCAGGCGTTTTGATAAAATACTTGTATTCAATCAAGCTCCCCTCCCCTAGAAGTTCAGTACCATTTAATTCAGTCTGGTCTATATATATAGTGGGTGCAAAACTAGCTCCTAAGGACACAGAACCGAAACTGCTCATCAATCGACCACCTATAGTAAATGTTTTCTCACCTAACTTAATCTTATCTCCTACTTCTAATTGATGCTCGAACATCAAGGCATCATCAACCAAGGCCTCACCATTTCTCTGAAAATTATCCTTGGCTTCAACTGGCTTCGTAATCAATTCTCCATAGAATGGATAACCACCCTCTAGTGCTTTAATACGTGTAAACTGAGTCTCCCCTGTTTTGGGCATGATAGCCATGGAAAAAAACTCCTGTTGGCTTGCCCGTTCACCGGGTAAAGAATCAATGATCGTTTGTAACTGGGGAGACATGGGCTTATTACCTTCTACTTGGATGTCAGCCCCTAGTATAGATTTGGTCTGATTGTCTATATCCTTGACCAGATTATGATTAAAGGAATTGATAGCTACTAATGCCATTACGCCTAAAATGATAGAGGACATAAACATCAGCAGTCTACCCCTATTACGGCGACTATCCCGCAGCGCAGTCTTAGCTAGAAAAGAAAATCCACTCATCAGCTATTCACCAGTTTTGATTCTGTATCTTCTATAATTCTTCCACCTCGCAATCTGATGATTCTATCAGTTTTCTTCTCTAACTCCATATCATGCGTCACAATGATTAAGGTCGTTTGCTCTTGACGATTAAGATCAAAAAGCAATTTTTCTATACTGTCACCAGTGTCGCTATCCAGATTTCCAGTAGGCTCATCAGCAAATAAAATCTGCGGTGTATTACTGAAAGCTCTGGCTATAGATACACGCTGCTGCTCACCTCCTGACAACTGATCTGGGTAATGTTTCATTCTATCTCCGAGTCCTACTCTATCTAGTAAGTCAGAAGATACTTTTCTGGCAGCCTTCATTCCGAGTAACTCCATTGGAATC
Source organism: uncultured Saprospiraceae bacterium (assembly GCA_964591455.1). GTDB lineage: Bacteria > Bacteroidota > Bacteroidia > Chitinophagales > Saprospiraceae > RFSX01. The sequence goes on along the minus strand of CAZQDZ010000017.1, from coordinate 75,447 downwards.
ATTACATTCTCGAGGGCAGTAAGTGTCGGAATCAGTTGAAAGTTTTGAAAGATAAAACCCACCTTGACATTTCTAATGGCGGCTTTTTTATCTTCTGTTAAACCATTAATCTTTTGACTACATAGATGAATATCTCCAGAGGTAGGTTCATCCAGTCCAGCACACAATCCCAATAAAGTGGTCTTGCCACTACCCGAAGGCCCAGTTATAGAAACGCTTTCTCCTGCGCTTACACTAAAGTTGATGTCCTTAAGCACTGCGAGCTCTCTGGAGCCACTCTTGTACACTTTATTTATACCAATTACACTAAGTATTTTTTCCATTCTTTATTTTGTAAGGGATACTATCTGACGCTAGTGTTTATCTACCTTTGTATCAAATTAGCGATTATGTCATATCCCACCATTTTCTTGTCATTAGTCATGTGCTTAGTAATGAGCACAGGATGCAAAGATAAACAAGTGAAGCCATCTGATGTTTCGACAACAACCACTGAATCTACAGAATTCAATCAATCCTCCAATAATGAGGAAACCAAGAAAATACTTTGTTTCGGCAATTCACTGACTGCTGGATATGGCTTGGATGAACCAGATGCCTGGCCCTCTCTACTTCAAAATCGACTGGATTCGCTCTTACTGCCATACACCGTAATCAATGCAGGTCTTAGTGGTGAAACTACCGCAGGAGGATTAAGCAGAATAGATTGGGTACTGAGGGAGCCTATAGATATTTTCTTTTTGGAGTTGGGTGCCAATGATATGCTTAGAGGACTAGATGCTACTAAAACAGAAGAAAACTTAGACAGTATCATTCTCAGAGTCCTCCAGAAAAACCCTGGTATTCCAATCGTACTAGCAGGTATGCTTTCACCACCAAACATGGGTAAAGAGTATGAAAAAACCTTTAATTCGTCCTTTCCAAAATTGGCTAAGAAACACGGTGCAGAATTAATACCCTTTTTCCTCAATAATGTGGCAGGTATCAAGGAACTCAATATCGCTGATGGCCTCCATCCCAATGAGCAAGGAAGTAAGATCATCTTGGAAACTGTGTGGGCGGCGATGGAAAAGATACTGGTTGCAGACTAGTACCTAGATGATTCCAAAATTCAAACAACTCATCAGCCTCAATCTAGGCTTGCTGTGCATCAGTACCTCTGGTGTATTTGGCAGAACCTTGACGTTGGCACCTGAGGTGGCCATTTTCTGGAGATGTTTGTTTGCTATGGTTCTACTTGGTCTATTCCTTAAATTCCGAAGGATAGGAATAAAGATTAGAAAGGGTGATGGATGGATGATTATATTAGGTGGACTTCTGATGGGTATCCATTGGGTCACCTACTTTTATTCGTTATCATTGGCTTATGTAGCGATTGCCATTTTAACTCTGCATACCTTTCCTGCTATGACGGCTATCCTAGAGCCGCTCATACTTAAAACAAAACTGAGATTTTATCACCTCTTTCTTGCTTTCCTTATTATCGTAGGTATCTATATCATTACGCCAAGTTTGGATTTTCATGACAACTTGGTTTTGGCTATAGGCTTTGGGTTGCTATCTGCACTGACTTATGCACTGAGAAATATCTACACAAGAAAGTTGGTAGGCTATTATGACGGATCTAGTATGATGTTCATGCAATTGGTTGTAATGAGTCTGCTAACGCTTCCCTTCCTAACTATAAAAACAAGCGCACCTCTAGTCGTCGATGGAGACTGGACTTTGATACTAGCCTTGGCTGCAATTACCACTTGTATTGGACACACTTTATTGGTGCAAAATCTCAAATACTATTCTGCAGTCAGTCTAGGTCTGATGAGTTCAATTATTCCAGTCTATGGAATTATTTGGCCATTTATTTTCTTAGACGAAATACCTTCAAATAATGTCTTGCTAGGGGGAGCCATTATATTGACCAGTTTTTTTGTGGAAGCGATTGCGTCTAGTAGAGAGAGTGTGAGGAACTCTGATTAGATATTACAGGCCTTCTGCACAACTTCTTGTTATACTAGTTCTACTTCCAGGTAATCATCGGTCTTAGTGAGTCGAAGTATATTCTGCACGGGATGATTATCTTGACATCTTACAACCATACTGGCATTCTTAAAGCTGCACTTCATATGCGTATGGAGTATGGCATTGACACCAGTCGTATCTATGTCTGTAACTTTGGTTAAATCTAATATCAATCTATCCCAGGGGTCAATCTGTGATTGTAATTCGGCATTGAGTCTGAGGGCTGCAAGGGAGACAAGGCGGCCTTTAAGATTGGCTTTTACATTATGACCTTGCTTGAGGAAGGCAATAGATAACTCTTTCATCATTGGGTGTAAGTGATGAGATAAAATTGTTAATAAATGGACAAAAGGTAAAAGGCAAATATTTTGCCAAACGTTCTGAGAACTAGACAGTTATAGTTCTACGTCACGATTCTCGACATTTTGCTTGAGTCTACGGAGGTACTTTGATTTGAGATAAAATTCTTTGATAGCACTGATCTTTTTCGAATCAGGTTTATTGAAATCAAAGTCTGTTGTAGCAGAAAGAAAAGCAGCCCACCATTCTGATTTATATTGGTCTATTTGTAATTCTATACTGATTTTTACAGATTCAGATGGGTCCATTTTATAGTCCATAATGGCTTCGTTGATATCCATCATTTCCATAAGAAACTCTTGAGGCATTTTGTCTTGCCCCTCTACTGGCGCCGCATTAAGGCAATCCAATATATGCCTGATTCTTAGCTGGTCGTCTTTTAGAATCTTATAACCTTGGTTAATTTGTGAGGTCTTCGCCATGGCATCCTGCTGCTTTTCTGCTGTATCCAAGGTGAACTTATCAGGATGCCAATCTCTGCTCAAAGCATAATACTTTGACGTCAGCGCTTTCTTATCCACGTCAAACGCCATCGGCAAATCAAATAGTTGGAAAAAATTATTCACACCTACTATTCTAGAAAAAGTTTTTGACAATATCATTACCCAAAGCAAATACCATTATAACCATCAGTAGTATAAATCCAGCGAACGTCGCTATTTCCATTACCTTGTCTGGCACCTTACGGCCTGAAAGTGTCTCGTAGATTAAAAACATAACATAGCCCCCATCCAAGGCAGGAATCGGAAGGAGATTTATAAATGCTAATAAAATGGACAGCGTAGCCGTCATAGTCCAAAATCTCTGCCAGTCCCATGTATCACCAAACATTTTACCAATAGTAATAAAACTACCTAGTCCATCTGAAGGCTTAATCTTTCCACTAAACATCTGGCCGAAAGCTTTGATCTGATCCCCAAGGAAACTCCAAGACTTGTTCCACCCAGCAGGAATACATTCACTAAAAGAATACTTCTTATATGCATTGCTGACATACCTATCTAGAGTATAGGTCCTTATACCAATCTTACCTTCCTTTCTTACAATGGATAAATCATGAGTAGTGCCATTTCTCATCACCGTTAAATCTACATCTTCAATCTCTACTCCATCTAGACCGCTAACTACATTATGGGCAAATGGCGTAGGTTCGCCATTGACAGCGATTATCTGATCACCCACTAGTAATCCACCTTTTTCACCTGGGCTACCTTTATCTAACGTGCCGATCTCGTAGGGGTAGCGAGGTGCTATCAGAATATCTTTGGAGTTCTCATACTTAGTCAATTCTGGAATGACATCCTCAGGCACTTGAATGAGTTGTTCGCTACCGTTTCTGTGCACCTTTATTGTTCTGGCTTGATTTATAACCAGCTCACGCATAATCAGCCCTCCACTAAATTTATCAAAATCCCTTTGACCTACTGAAATTATATCATCTCCATCACGTAATCCTAGCTTGCCAGCTAATTCGGTTACAGCAACCCCATGCTTCAGACTAGAAGGGACGATGTAGCTTTCTCCCCAAACAAAGAGAATCATAGAGAATAAGACGATACCTAACACAAAATTGACAAATACGCCTCCAACCATAATTATAAGCCTCTGCCAAGCCGGTTTGCTCCTGAACTCCCAGGGCTTAGGCTCCTCTTTCATCTGCTCGGTATCAAAGCTCTCATCTATCATTCCGGAGATTTTCACATAACCCCCGAGTGGAAGCCAGCCAATACCATATTCTGTCTCTCCTATTTGCTTTTTAAATAACTCAAATCCTGGATTGAAAAAGAGATAAAATTTCTCCACTCTTGTCTTAAACCACTTGGCAGCAGTAAAATGACCTAACTCGTGTAAGACCACAAGAATAGAAAGACTTAAGAGAAGCTGAAGCGCCGTTATCATGCTGTATAAAAGTCTAAAATGGACTAAAGAGTTCAAAATTCTTGAACAAGTGCAAAAGTAGCATAAATACTAAGGTGATATCAAGCACATATATGCTTCACTACTAGATATATGGAGCAGTAAGGCTCAGAGTTAAAAATCATTCTACATGAATTGCCTAATTTCACTTGGTAGAAACCAAATTAATGACTGAATATCCACATTTTGACCTAGAAGTTGACCGCAAAATTGCCACCGTCACCATTAACAGACCTGAGAAATCCAATGCCTTCACATTAGATATGTGGCAAAATCTGGGTAATCTGTTTAATGATATTTCTGAGAGTAGAGACTATAGAGTTGTGATACTTAAAGGCGCAGGCAAAAACTTCTGTGCGGGAATGGACTTAAGTGCCTTTGCGGAGATTCCTCCACTAGTCTCTGATAGCGACCCCGATAAGCACGTCACCAAGCTGAGAAAAGTAATCAGGGGTCTACAAGAAGGCATTACAGCTATAGAGAACTGTGCTGTCCCTGTTATCGCTGCTGTACAAAAGGCCTGTATAGGAGGAGGCATCAATATAGTGGCTGCCTGTGATATGAGATATGGTACTACCGATAGCTATTTCAGTATCAAAGAGGTAGACTTAGGGATAGTATGTGATCTAGGTGCGCTCCAACGAATGCCAAAATTTATGAATTATAGCACGGTCGCAGAGATGGCTTATACAGGCCGTCGAGTGAATGGAACTGAAGCAGAAAGTATGGGCCTAATCGCTAAGTCCTATGACCAATATGATGAAATGATGTCCGAGGTCAAAAAATTAGCTGCTACTATTGCTTCTAAGCCTCCTTCTATCATAAGAGGAATAAAACATACTATGTTACAAGCTAGAGCATTCTCCGTCAATGATGGCTTACAATCCATAGCCAACTATAACAGTAAGCATCTATTCTCAGATGATTTGGCAGAAGCCATGAGGGCAACGATGACAAAAACCAAACCCGAATTCAAGGACTAGCCATCTACTAACCTACTCAATTCTATATCTTCGTAATATGGCAATGAAGTATACTGCATTTAACAAAGTCACAAAATCTAAATGGTTAGATAAAGTAACCAAAGACCTTAAAGGCAAGGATGTCAATAGTCTCAATTGGGCATGGGGTGATTTAAATGGGACTCCCTTCTACACAAATGAAGACACGAGAAGAAAGACGCAACTAGATGCACACAAAAAAGATAATGATTGGATATACTGCCAACCGATCAATACTGAATCCTCTTTTCTAGCCAATAAAGAAATTATAAATGCGCTACACAATGGGGCATCAGCACTCTATTTAGGGGAAATAAGTCAATTGTCTGCGAGTACATTGGATGAAATTACTAACCAGGTCCAACATGAATTTATAAGGACACATATTCTATTAGACACAGATGATATTGTGGAATATGCCAAGCAGCTTGCGACACTTATAAATCAAAAAAATCAGGATGTAGGAAAATGCAAAGGAAGTATCGTTATACCTCAATCAAATCCATTGTCGGACCTGGCATCTATAGTAAATTCAGTGACAGATTATCTGCCAGCTTTTCATGTTACAATTTCATTAGGTGCGGCAAAAGATCCTGTGAAATTCATCCAAAATGTAGAGAAGCAATTAGACTCTATCATAGGCCAACTAGATGAATCTCAGCTAAGGCACATCTCATTGAAGTTGGGTATAGGTGAATACTATTTTGGAAATGTAGCGTTGATAAGAGCCACAAAAATTATATGGTCCGCCTGTTTAGGCAAGTATGGCTATAATGTCGGAACACCTGTATGGATAATAGCTGAACTAGATACTACATCACACTCAGTAGATTCTAACTTTAATAAAATACGACTTACAACACAAGCCATGTCAGCAATTGTAGGTGGTATAGATGAACTAATAATTCCTTCATCGGATATAAGAGCAGAAAAAGAAAGCCAAGGATTCCAATCCAGAATATCCAGAAATATTAGCAATCTACTAAAAGGAGAGAGTTTTATGCATCGCGTAAAAGACCCTTCTGAAGGCAGTTATTATATAGAGCATCTGACAAATGAATTATTAAGACATACTACATCCTATGCGCTATCTTCTGCAGAGGGTATGCGGCATACAGCATCATCAGTGACCTATAATACAGCAGAAAACATTCGGGTCAAATCCCAATACACCTCAGCTGATATTGCATCAGCTACTCATTTGGGTTTTGTGGCTGGTATACCTCCCTACTTAAGAGGCCCATACAGCTCTATGTACTCTGGCAGACCTTGGACAATAAGACAATATGCCGGTTTTTCTACAGCAGAAGAAAGCAATGCCTTTTACAGACGTAATTTGGCGCAAGGTCAGAAAGGATTATCTGTGGCATTTGATTTAGCTACTCATAGAGGCTATGACTCAGATCATCCAAGAGTGACTGGAGATGTGGGAATGGCAGGCGTAGCTATAGATACCGTGGAAGATATGAAAATGTTATTCGACCAGATACCATTAGATAAAATGTCTGTAAGTATGACTATGAATGGTGCAGTAATTCCAATCATGGCTTTTTATATTGTAGCAGCACAAGAGCAAGGTGTGGCACAAGAGCAACTCAGTGGCACTATTCAAAATGACATACTGAAGGAATTCATGGTGAGGAACACCTATATATACCCACCACAAGCCTCCATGCGTATTGTCGGAGATATCTTTGAATATACCTCCAAGCACATTCCTAAGTTTAACTCAATAAGTATCTCTGGATATCACATGCACGAAGCAGGAGCGCCAGCAGATTTGGAGTTGGCATTTACCTTAGCTGATGGATTGGAATACATAAAGACTGGTATACAAGCAGGGTTAGCCATAGATGAATTTGCCCCGCGATTATCTTTTTTCTGGGGTATCGGTATGAATCATTTTATGGAGATTGCTAAGCTCAGAGCGGGACGCGTCTTATGGGCTCGTATAGTCAGTATGTTCTCCCCTACTAATCCTAAATCAATGGCACTAAGAACACACTGTCAAACCTCAGGGTGGAGTCTTACTGCCCAAGACCCTTTTAATAATATAGCACGTACTACCATAGAAGCAATGGCTGCCGTATTCGGAGGTACACAATCATTACACACTAACTCACTAGATGAAGCCTTGGCTTTACCGACAGACTTTTCTGCTAAGATTGCAAGAGATACTCAGAAATATATTCAGAATGATATAGGTGCAACAGAAATAGTGGACCCATGGGGAGGGTCATATTATGTGGAGTCACTAACACAGGCCTTAATCGAAAGTGCTTGGAAAATAATAGAAGACATAGAAGAGATGGGTGGCATGTCCAAGGCAATAGAAGAAGGATATCCCAAAATGAAGATAGAAGAAGCCGCTGCTAAGAAGCAAGCACGAATAGATAAAGGGACAGAAAAAATAATTGGTGTCAATGTATTCAAATCAGATTCTGATAAAGAAATAGATGTACTCACTGTGGATAATACAGCCGTGAAGAAATCTCAATTGGCATCTTTAGAGCAAGTAAAATCAGAGAGAGATACTGAAGCGGTCAAATCAGCTTTGGAAGCACTAGCTCAATGTGCAGCCACTGGCGTGGGCAACTTATTAGAGCATGCAGTGACTGCAGCTAGGGCAAGAGCAACATTGGGTGAGATTTCTGAATCTATGGAACAAACATATGGCAGATACAAAGCCACTCACAATATCATACAAGGCGCTTATATGAACGAGATTTCCAACGACCCTTCATTCAAAAAGGCAAGAGAAAAATCAAATGAATTTGCATCCAAATTTGGTCGTCGTCCTAGGATAATGATTGCTAAGCTAGGACAGGATGGACATGACCGAGGAGCTAAGATAATAGCTACGAGTTTTGCTGATATAGGGTTTGATGTGGATGTGGGTCCTTTGTTTCAGACACCTTCAGAAGCTGTCCAACAGGCTGCAGAAAATGATGTACATATTCTTGGCATTTCATCACTGGCTGCAGGTCATAAGAGTTTAGTACCACAGGTTATAGAAGAATTAGCAAAAATAGGAAGGCCAGATATAGTGACTATTGTGGGTGGGGTAATACCATCGAAAGATTATCAGTACTTATTTGATGCAGGGGTGCTAGGTGTATTTGGACCAGGGACTGTAATATCTGAAGCAGCCATTGAGATTCTAAATGTCTTTTTGAAAGAGCAGGAATCTTGACAATCAATGATCGACCCCTAGCATTCTTCGCATGTAGAAACCTAATAAAGTTTTCACCTCGTTATAATTCTCGTTCATCACCTTTATATCTGTAAGTTTAGGTAAGTGCTCCGCAAAAAATATTTGATTATTAGCCATCTCAAATAGATTGCTGGCGAAAGAATGCGGGTAAGGAAATTTAGGATCGATCTCTAAAATGACATCTGCCACCTTCTGAATCAAAAGTTTATAACTCTTAAAGAATCCTTCCTTATTCTCTGCATCTACTTTCTTTGTATGATAGGCCTTTGCGGCCTCCTCTATTATAATGTGGTGTAGCTTGTTTTCATTAACAAACTCTACTGATGGGTTCTCTATAGTAGCATCTACAAAGTTTTCTATAATTATATCCATCTTACGTATAGGGTCCTCTATATTCTTTGAGTTATAGTCTATAAGATAAGACACCCAATTCCAGTACCAAACCACTAGATAAAGCAACAGTAGATGCTTGTTCTCAAAATATCTGTACAGCGAGGTTTCATTAGACCCCATATAGTTAGCCAACTTCTTGAATGTGAAACATTCAAAGCCAATATCTTCTATAAGTTCGATACTATTCTTTATAATACTGCGCCCTAGCTCAGTTTTGAGCGGGTCTCTTAATGAGAGCCCAGATGGTATGTATAGGCTTTTTGCAAGAATCATGACATTAATATTATAAAAAACAATACCAATATTAAAACAATAAGTCTTCAATTCGTATGTAAAATCTTGAGGGTTATTTTCTGATAGCAGACCTTTCGTATCATGAAATAGCTTTGTCCTTAAGAATACCTCTAATTTCAGAGGATTCGAACTTATCAATCTAAAATGCGTATTCACCTGTCTTAAGTGATAATTAAGATGACACAGCAGATGGATAAGTGTAAATCAAGTGGAAGAATGAGACCAATGAATCTAAGATTCACTACCCATAGTTATTGTGGCATACCAAACAGCAAGTGTTAAAATGAATGATTCTATCGCGTTTACCTTGACTGTATTTCCGTAGACTATGTTAACTAACAAAAGAATAATATAACTTTAAACCTAAAGTGAGACGGGTAAGCCTTCGGGATAGACTTAGAACATTAATTATCCTCACATAGGTCAATAATCAAAGATTTCTCCATGCTCAAAATTTCTTATTGATTAATGAAGTTTCTTAAAGTCAGATTATAAGGTTATAAAAAAATCATCTTGGAGCAACGTTTTTAATCACAATCACGAATATTAGTTTGAATCCGGATTAAGATTAAAAATTATTGAACAAAATAAAAACAATGTACACTAGCCTTAAATATCTTGTTTTAACAATTCTAGCTATATCGCTTGTAATGTCTTCATGTTCTGACGATAATGACATTGATATTATCGATATAGAAGAGCCAACAGTACCTTCTCCAACAGAAATCAATGAGAACCCTTTACTTAATAGGAATATGGGTAATACTGAGCAAGGTCTTAATTTTGAATGTTTTATAATTCAATTTCCATTTCAGATGAGAGATGTTGATGACAATATCTTTGATATTAATGACGAAGATGATTTATTGCCACTCGAAGACGTATTTATTGTTGACTTTGTATATCCCCTTACCGTCACGAATGATTCTGAGGAAGAGATACAAATAGAAGATACGGAAGCATTAGGAGAAATCTTTGCATCTTGTATACCTATTGGTGGATGGGAAGATGGAGATTTTCCAGCCTATCTTATCAATGAGGAGACTTCGTGTTATTCAATTGTGTATCCTATTAGTCTACAGAATCAAAGGGGCGAGACAATCACCCTTTCAGATGAGGAGGCTTTCAATACTGCCATTTCTGTAGAATCGCATAATTTCGTATTTCCTTTCGAAATTGAGAATGAAGAAGAGGGTGTTATCCTGATAGAGGATATAGATGCACTTTTCGAAGCTTTATTTTCATGCAATACCTTTGACGCAGATACGACTATATTTGATTGGGAGGTTGGATTTGAATATTTGGGATGCTACTTACTAGAATTCCCTTTTGAAATCGTCCTTACAGACAGCACAGAAATCAGTGTCAATAATCACGAGGAATATTGTGAATTCCTCTTTCAAGGAAATATAGAGGACTTTGTATATCCGATTACGTTAATAGATGAAAATGGCAACTCAATTGAAGTCAACTCGCAAGAGGAGCTTAACGAAAACTTAGAAGACTGCTTTGTCAACATAGATGTAGATATACCTTCTACTTGGATATTTAGTTCTGAAGGATCTGATGAGTTGTCAGAATTAGGTATAAGATGTTATGATATTACCTATCCCTTCGAATCATATGATTTTGCAGAAGCGTCTATTGTAGAGATTAATGATGAATCAGAACTAATAGACCTTGCCTTCAGTGACATTGCCTATAAATTAGTTTATCCAGTCAACGTTACAGTAATTTTTAGTGGCGAAAATATAGACATCGAAAACGATGATGACTTAATTGTTCTTATTTCTGAATGTCAATAAACTTGTATCCTTGGTTAGTAATAATCAAATATTAAGATGTATAAATAAAGAGCAACAAGCCTACAGAGAAATCTATGAGGCTTGTGCTCCTTATGTATATACAATAATCAAGTCATATATCTATGATGAAGGATATCGAAGAGATATAATGCAAGATGTATTTGTAAACATATTTTCTTCTCTCAATAAGTATGATAACTCCAAGGGAAAATTCAAATCCTGGATTTCTCAGATAACTATAAACCAAACTATAACATTCATTAGAAAAAGACAGAAGTATCAGCACATAACTCTTGTGGACAGCCTGCCAGAAAACCACAATGAAGAATTAAATTCTCTTACTACTTTATCCAGAGATGAACTCGAAAGTCTGTTGCAAAAAATGCCAGAAGGATATAGAACAGTATTTCTGCTTTATGTAATAGATGGATATTCCCATAAAGAAATAGGAAACCTACTTTCAAGAACTCCAGAAAATTCAAGATCACAACTGAGTCGTTCGATAAAGTGGATTAGAAAAAATATAGGTCAAGATTTAAAAATTCTGCTTTATGAATAAAAACAACGATATACATAATAAACTGAGATCTCCTCAAAAATTGCCTTCGAATTACGATTGGCAAGATATGAAAGATGGGATTATGGATCGAGTTACTCTCAACGAACATAAAGCTAAGACTCGAAAGATTAAAGGTTCTATAACTAAAGGTCTAATCATCTTATTTGTGCTGTGTATTTCTAGATTAACCATTAATCTTTTACGACCTAGTATTAACAGCGTAAATGATTTAGCCATAATGGCTTCTTCTGATATAGCACTCACGAATGACGACAACAAGCATAATAATCAGCCTGTGTCGAATAATAGTGAAGTAGTAGAAAATTCAAATCAGTCAACCATCAAAAGCCACACTACAACCAACAAGTCCTTAGCCACATTATCAAAATCTTCGTCTTCTCTATCAAAATATACAAATACAACTCATACCAAAGATGATCAAGTATCAAATCCATCAAGCAACAAATTCTATTCTGAAGCTGAGACTGAAGTTTCAATAAGTGAAGAGATACTAAAAAATGCAAGTACAGAAAAACAGAAAACTATACCAGCCAGCGCTGTTAATCTTGAGAATAATATTCCATCACAATTAAGTCATCACACATTTCGTACCCAGAACTTGTATATACAACCGATTAATACCTTGGACATACCATTATTATCTGCTTCTATCAGTAGGTATTTGTCTTTGGATGCATCATTGGAAGTGATTCCCGTAATAGAACCTGCCAAGAATAATTATAAGCGATGGAATATAATGATTTACGCCAGTGCCAATCAGTGGTCCAATGCATACCAAAACCAAGATACAGGAGAACGCCTAAATCAAGATGAGCGACCTTTACCTAGTTTCGAATTAGGATTGAGTGCAGGTTATAACCTTAATAGAAAATGGAAGCTATCTACTGGACTAAGCTATCGTAGATTGGAGTCGAGATTAGACTTCAGTGAAGCGTGGGATACGATAGTTGTTAGAGAATTTGTAGATGTGGTCATTAACAATTTTGTCAATGGTGATATCGTAACTGACAGTTTGTACAAAGAGGCAGAACTAGAAACAGTGGCTACCAGACAAGTTATACATCATAACAGTTATACCCAATATAGTATTCCGATTAGCATAGAAAGACAGTGGACTTTTGACAAAGGATGGAGTGGGTATCTCGGAACAGGTCTTAGATATAATTTTCTTAGATCAGGAAATGGGAGAACATTGAATATTTCTAATTCTGATAATCGACAATTTGATGTAGTAGATATAGATGGATCTATCTTTAGACATTCATTTGAAATTCTTGGAAGTGCGGGTATTCAGAAGTTAGTGACAGATTGCATTTTTGTGGATGTCAAATATTATCTTACTCATAGGTTGTCCTCATTCAATAGTAATTTCAACCCACAGCTGACGCATGCAGCTGCTGTTGGTATTGGTGTTAGGTTCTAAAAATTGAAAGCCTATAAAATATAGGAAATTCCTTCTATAGGAATATGAAAATGATGTGCTCCAAGACCTTTTAGTTCGAGTTGTCTTTTTAATTCTGAAGTAGAGGTATCGGGATTATCATCAGCTAAGGGAAAAGTACCAAAGTGCATCGCTACACTTTTCTTAGACATAACGTCATGATGCACCTGAACTGCCTGGCTAGGTGAAATATGTATGGGTGACATAAACCATTCTGGCTTATATGCACCTATTGGAATAAACGACAAATCAAATGGACCAAGTTTCTCCCCTATTTGAGTAAAAACATCAGAGTATCCAGTATCACCTGTATAGTAAATATTCCTCTTTTTGTCATTCAAGCCATATCCAGCCCACAAAGTCTTATCTCTATCAAACAAGCCTCTGCTTGAAAAATGATTGCATGGTGTCGCTGTAATCGCTAGGCCCTGGAAAACACTGGTCTGCCACCAGTCTAGTTCAGTGACCTGATTAGCACCCCACTTTGTTAATAAATGAGCTAAGCCAAGTGGCGCTACAACTTGTGGCTGATAATCTCTAACTAATCTTTTAAAGGTTAACTTATCTAAATGGTCATAGTGATTATGAGAGATAAGAATCAAATGGATAGGTGGTAAATTTTCATAGGCAATGCCAGGGGGACGCATACGTCTGGGGCCCGCCCATTGGAAAGGAGAACACCGCTTAGACCAAATAGGGTCTGTCAGAATATTGATGCCATTCCACTGAATCAGAAATGAACTGTGATTAATAAATGTATATTGGATGTCTTCAGGATTCGCTGTAGGGATTTGTCTAGTCTGGGAATTTAAATCATCTACAAATCGCCACTTATCTGGCATCCGTTCCCGTCCATACTTGCCTACTTCCTTAAAACCATTAGCTGGGCGGAGAGAGGGATTTATAAATTTCTTTCCATTAAAATGCGCAGAAGTTGGACCAGTGTAAGATCTACAAGAAAGCAAATAACCAATGATAATTACCAGTAATACAAACAGACCAATGGTAGAAATAACAATAGCAATAAAGGCCAATATTATGTTCATAAACTACAGCGGAATATTACCGTGCTTCTTTTTTGGAAGTTTTACATCTTTGCTTTCAAGCAAAGTGAAGCCTCTGATAAGTTTTCGTCTTGTCTCTCTAGGCATGATGACTTCATCTATAAACCCTCGACTGGCTGCGCTATAAGGATTAGCAAATAGATCTGCGTATTCTTTCTCCTTCTCTATCAGCTTCGCAGCTGGGTCATCTGCTGAAGCAATCTCTTTTCTAAATATAATTTCGGATGCACCCTTAGCACCCATCACTGCAATCTCCGCCGTAGGCCAAGCGTAATTCAAGTCAGCACCAATGTGCTTAGAATTCATAACGTCGTATGCCCCACCATACGCCTTACGAGTGATTAATGAAATTCTAGGAACCGTCGCCTCACTGAGGGCATAGAGTAGCTTAGCACCATTAGTGATAATCGCATTCCACTCTTGGTCTGTGCCAGGCAGGAAACCGGGTACATCTACTATGACAAGTAGTGGTACATTAAAGCAATCGCAGGTCCTTGTGAATCTGGCTGCTTTCTTAGATGAGTTGACATCCAAGCATCCAGCGAGACTCATAGGTTGATTAGCAACAATACCTATACTCCTACCCGCAAGTCGAGCAAAGCCGACAACTATATTATCTGCATAATCTTTATGTACTTCAAAGAATGATCCTTCATCTACTATACCATTGATTACTGACTTTATATCATATGGCGTGGTGGAAGCTTCTGGTATAATAGTTTCCAATTCGTCTCTATATTCTGTGCCTGCTGAATACGGTAATGACGGCGCTTTCTGCTCACAGTTTTGTGGTAGGTAGCTTAGCAGTTGTTTGATTCTATTAATGCAGTCAAGGTCATTGCTTGCGGTCAGATGAGTCACGCCTGATTTCGTACTGTGGGTACTTGCACCTCCTAATTCTTCTGAAGTTACAGTTTCGTTGGTCACTGTCTTTACCACATTAGGACCAGTAACAAACATATAGCTAGATTGCTCTACCATTATGGTAAAATCAGTCATTGCTGGAGAATATACTGCCCCGCCAGCACAAGGCCCCATGATAGCCGATATCTGAGGAATGACACCTGATGCCATCACATTCTTAAAGAAAATATCTGCATAACCACCTAGAGACCTAACCCCTTCTTGAATACGTGCTCCACCACTATCGTTTAGTCCAATAAGTGGCATTCCTGTTTTCATAGCCAAGTCCATAATCTTACAAATCTTCTCAGCATGCGTCTCTGAAAGTGATCCTCCAAATACAGTAAAGTCTTGGGCGAATACATATACCTGTCTGCCTTCTACAAGACCATAACCCGTCACAACACCATCACCATAGAAGACCTGCTTATCCATACCAAAGTCTCTCGTCCTATGAGTTACGAGTATGCCTATCTCTTCAAACGTCTCATCATCTAATAATAGATGAACGCGTTCACGGGCAGTCAATTTGCCCTTTTTGTGCTGCTTCTCAATTCGGGTTTCTCCTCCACCCAACTTGGCCGCATCCATCTTCTTTTGAAGGCTTACAATTCTTTCATCCATTTTTATATCTATTGATGGTTCATGTAGATACCATGGTATTCATGTACCTTATCCCTTTGCTTTCTTAATGGCTTCAGTCAATTTTGGCACTACATCAAACAAATCTGCACAGACACCATAATCAGCAGCTTTAAAAAATGGTGCTTCTGGATCTTTGTTAATCACCACAATACACTTACTGCTATTGACACCTGCAAGATGCTGTATAGCTCCTGAGATACCTGCTGCTATATATAAATTGGGTTTAATCGCAACACCTGTCTGTCCGACATGCTCATGGTGTGGTCTCCATCCTGTATCTGCTACAGGTCTAGAACATGCGGTAGTCGCGCCTATTGCTGCTGCCAGAGCTTCTATGATACCCCAGTTCTCGGGGCCCTTCATACCTCTGCCTGCAGACACTACTAGCTCTGCCTCAGGCAATGGAGCGACATCTCCCTGTTGTAATTTCTTCTCTACAATCGTTACTTTGCTTTCTGGAACTTCAATATCCAATGCTTCCACACTTGCATTTCCTCCCATAGACTCTGGTTGGATAGAATTTAGAGACAGAGTAAGCACTTTAGTTGGAGACTTAATTTCATACTCCGCAATTGCTTTACCTGCAAATACATTTTTCTTGACCTTGAACCCACCATCCGTATTTGGTAATGAGTTAGCGGCCGTAACCACGCCTGCATTTAATCTAACTCCGAGTCTACCAGCTATAGATTTTCCGGAAGAATTATGTGGTAGAATGATAACTGAGGCACCAGCTTTTTCGGCAGCTACTGCTAGAACATGGGAGTATGTCTGGCTATCAAATCCTTCCAGGTTAGCTGATGCGATAGTCATTACTTTTGCAGCACCATAATCACCAAGGCTGGCTGCATTTTCCATTGCTCCTATAACGACGGCACCACATTCTACTCCCATCTGCTGAGCTGTCTTATAACCATAAGTGATGGCTTCTAATGAGGCTTTTTTGACTGAGCCCTCATGTGATTCTATATATACTAATACCATATCTTTTTGTATTACCTTTTTTTATGAAAGAGATTAAAGGACTTTCGCTTCTTCACGTAGTAATCTTACCAGTTCATCCATATTATCTGGATCAATCATCTTGACTGACGACTTCTCTGCTGGCATAGCATAGGACACAGCAACAGATAGATTTTCAGCATCCACTGCTGGTACTACATTGAGTGGCTTACGCTTAGCCATCATTATGCCTCTCATGTTTGGAATTTTCTGCTCAGCCATACCCTTTGCCGCACTAATCACTAATGGTGTTGCTGCCTTGGCTACTTCGGTCCCTCCTTCGATATCTCTATCTACAGTTACTTGACTACCGTCAGTTTCTAATTTAGTTGCATAGGAAATATATGGTAGGCCCAAATATTCTGCTATCATGGCACCAACTTCTGAGCCATTATAATCTATGGTTTCCTTACCAGTTAATATCAAATCGTATCCTTCAGCTTGGCTAGCAATCTGCTTTGCTACGAACATAGAACTGCTTGGATTAGAATCAACTCTTATTGCATCATCGGCACCTATTGCCAAAGCTTTTCTGATAATGACATCATTGGTAGCATCACCAACATTTATAACCGTTACACTTCCACCATGTGCTTCCTTGAGCTCTATGGCCCTCACTAGCGCATACCACTCATCATAAGGATTCATAATAAATTGTACTCCATTACTATCATAAGCCGTATTGCCATCTTTGAAAGCGATCTTAGCTGTCGTTTCTGGCGTCTTACTTATACAGACTAATATTTTCATTATTTATAATTAATGTTAATTGACATAATATGATTACTGCCTCCACGGCATCGAATCTTCATTCTTTGATTTAATTTGCGCTTTATTTTCCAGGTAAATCTTCAGGGCAATCTTTGCAGCAATTTGTCTAGAATCTTCATCCAATGCTGACATTGCTTCCTTGTTAAAATAGTCCTTAACAAAATGCGTATCGAATTGGCCACTAACAAACGCCTCATGCTCCATTACAAATCGTCCAAAAGGGAGTGTCGTTTGAGGTCCTTCTATTTTATAATCAGCAATGGCATTTTTCATCATGCTAATCGCTTCCTTCCGCGTGCTGCCATAGGTAATCAGCTTAGCTATCATAGGATCATAGTAAATCGGAATATCCATTCCTTGCTCGAATCCATCATCTACACGTATACCTTCACCTGATGGTCTTTTATATACACTAAGTTTTCCTACACTAGGAAGAAAATTCTCTGCAGGATCCTCTGCATACACTCTTAATTCTACCGCATGGCCAGTTATCGAGAGATCACCTTGCGTAAAGCTCAGCTTTTCTCCTCTTGCAATTTTTATTTGCTGTTCTACTAAATCAACACCTGTAATCATCTCTGTCACAGGATGCTCCACCTGGAGACGCGTATTCATTTCCAAGAAATAGAAATGCTTATTATCTTCTAATAAAAACTCCACTGTACCAGCACCAGTATAATCACAGGCCTGCGCTACTCTAACTGCCGCCGCACCCATCTCTTCTCTTAGTGCTGGTGTAAGAACTGCTGAAGGTGCCTCTTCTACCACTTTCTGATGTCGTCTTTGAATACTACATTCTCTTTCAAAGAGATGTACCGTATTCCCATGCTCATCAGCAAGTATTTGTATTTCAATGTGCCTCGGTGAGGATACATATTTCTCTATAAAGACGGACCCATCGCCAAAAGAAGATTCCGCTTCGCTAATCGCTCTTTCCATCTGTGGTTCGAACTCTTCTGCATTCTCTACTATACGCATACCCTTACCTCCGCCACC
This sequence comes from uncultured Saprospiraceae bacterium, assembly GCA_964591455.1. Lineage (GTDB taxonomy): Bacteria > Bacteroidota > Bacteroidia > Chitinophagales > Saprospiraceae > RFSX01. The sequence continues at coordinate 57,042 of CAZQDZ010000017.1, read as the reverse complement.
CGCAGATGCTTTTACAAGAATCGGAAATCCAATCCCAGCAGCAATTTTCTTAGCTTCAGCAATATCTGTGATGGCCTTATCTGTGCCGGGCACCATTGGAATATCATAGTTCTTCACAGCTTCTTTAGCGGCCAACTTGCTACCCATAACTGAAATAGCATGTACCCTCGGGCCGATAAATATGATACCAGCACTCTCTAGCTTCTTGGCAAATTCAGCATTTTCACTTAAGAACCCATAGCCGGGATGAATAGCATCAGTGCCTGTATCCTTTGCCGCTTGAATAATCTTATCCATTACAAGGTAGGATTCTGACGAAGCGGGTGGTCCTAGATGTACAGATTCATCAGCGAAGAGTACATGAGGCGCATTTCTATCAGCATCAGAATATACAGCAACGGTAGAGATGCCCATCTTCTTGGCTGATTTCATCACCCTCAGGGCTATCTCTCCTCTATTTGCTACTAGTATTTTATCTATTTTCTTCAATGGTCTTACGATACTTTGGAGTTATTTATAGCATAGAGATGAGAATTTCACCTTTGTCTACAGAATCCCCTTTGCTTTTATTGATTTTATCCACGACGCATTCCGAGGATGCTTTAATGACATTTTCCATCTTCATTGCTTCTAATATCAAGAGCGGGTCACCGGCATTAATTTCCTGACCAGATTCTACGAGGATATCTAGAATCAATCCAGGCATAGGTGCTTTGATGTCTTTGACGACGGTCTGTGTTATCTGGTCCATCCCTAGTTCAGCTACCATCTGGTCCACGGTGTCCATAATTTCCACTTCATATGTAACACCATCCACAATCAGCTGGAGTGCTTTCCCTTTGATAGACAGGCACTTAGATGTGTGTGAATGATTCTCATGGATGATATGAAACTGGCTGTTCCTTTCCACAATGTCTAAGGCATCCAAATCAGCTTTGGATACTTCATACTTGACATTATTAACAGTGACTATGTAGCTTGACAAGGTAGTATTATAAATTAGACCACAATATAACAAGTAATTGGCTTGACATGGTTAGCTGAATGTTGAATAATAGAATGCCCATTTTTAAGGATAGTACAGAGGTTTTAATCCATTATATTTTGTAAAACAATCCCTTTTTAATGTGACTCAAGACATCTGCAAGAAGACACTTTACCTTTTTTATAGAAATACTAGCCCTATTTGATAACTTTTCGGGCCCTATGCAATTATCTATAGTTGACTTTATTTTTCAACTAAATAATAAACTATGATTAAAGTGTTTAAAAACACAAGTCTTTTACTAGTACTCGTATTCTCACTCACTGCATTCAGCTCTACCGTAGAAATGGCGGACCCCAAGTCAGAATCATTGATCAAAGCTCTATATAGAGTCAATGGTGGATGGAAAAAATTGGCGTCCAAAAGAACAGTGGAATTTTCATATCTGTACAAAGACTACCAAAAAGGTACCGATATATCTAAAGAGCGATATGTGTTCAGAGATGAAACCTCATGGGCTGAGTACACGCGTCATGAAGCTAACGTCTTACCGGATAATACCAGCGGAATAGTTAGACAACTTTACATGAATGGCACATCCAAGATTGCTCATAATGGCAATATGATTAGTGATCCAGCAGCAGTTGGAGGCACAGGTTTTCTAAGAACAGCCAACTACTATTGGTTTACAATGATGTACAAGCTTGATGATCCAGGTACAATACATAAATACCTTGGTCAAGAAGTGGTTAATGGTATTAACTATGACAAAGTAAGCCTATCTTATGATGGCGCAGCGATTGGTAAAGAAGTAAATGATGAATACATCTTATACTTCAATCCAAATACGAAACTTGTAGACTTATTCTACTTCTCACTACCAGCAATGGGTGTTAACCAACCAGCTATAAAGATGGAGTTGACTTATGAGAAGATTGAAGGTGTATATGTATCTACTTATAGAAAGGCCTCTTTCCCAGATGACAAAGGCAATTATTCAGTAGGTCTAGAGCAATTTACGACCAATGTGAAATTTGGGCCTAGATTCAATAGCTCAAATCTATCTGTGCAATAAGTAAATAGCACACAAATAAACTTTAGAATGAGAGGCAAGATGTTTTTGTCTCTCATTTTTTTATTACACTTCAGCAGATTGCTTTTTAAATTTATCTAACCCATGGATAGAAATTTCATGCAGGCAGTCTGATTTCATTCTATCGATGTCCGTCTGAGATAACTCCAAATATTTTACTATCTCTGAGATTACAAACTCTACAGTATTTTTCGCTTTCCTAATATCAAAAAACAACCATCCAGTTCTTCTATCCAAAAAATCCATTGGGTGATAAATAGACTCATATTCCAGACCATAGGAGAGCTGGCTATGCAGTAGTTTTTGTTGAATGACCTTGACATCGTCACTGCCGTTAAAGTTAGCCCCTTCCAAAATTTTAATCACGGATTTGCCATAGGTACTTATAAGATAAGTGACCTGCTGCAAGGAAAGGCCATAGCTGGTATACTCTTGATTAATTTTCTGAATGAAGGACTTATAATCCTTGTAATCATGAAAGGACTCATGACTTAGTTTTAGTGTCTCAGATTTTGAGTTCTGGAATGCATGGACATTGGTTTGATATACAAGATCGACTATCCTTTCTGCCATTTTTCTATATCCAGTCAGCTTACCGCCAGCTATGGAAATAAGACCACTATCAGACACAAATATTTCATCTTTTCTAGATAACTCAGTTGGTGGTTTTCCTTTTTGATGAATCAATGGACGCAGACCTACCCAAGAAGATTGCACATCATCTACAGTCAGAGGCGCAATATTAAAAAACTGATTAATTGCATCCAAAATGTAAGTTACATCCTCATGCGTGCACTGAAGGTCATCTTTGTCTTTCTCATAATTCGTATCAGTCGTTCCTACATAGATTGCATTCCCTCTAGGTATAGCAAAGAGCATTCGTCCATCAAACGCATCAAAGTATGTGGAGTTTTTTAATGGCAGCTTATCATAGTCAAATACCAGATGGACGCCTTTACTCAATCTCAAATTGGTCTCTGTCTGCTGATCATCTGTTAGTCGTAAGGTATCTACCCACGGGCCAGATGCATTGACTATGCATTCTGCTTTTATGCTAACTTCCTCTCCTGATATATGGTCATGACAAATGACGCCATTTACTATTTTATCATTGTAAGTGAAATCTTTGACTTCCATATAATTGAAGGCATCAACCATCTCACATCTTGCCGTCTTAATCAACTCAAGGGTTAGCCTCGCATCATCTGTCCTGTACTCTGAGTACACGATACCAGATTTCAATATATCAGTCCTCAACAGTGGTTCTTTTTGAAGTGTCGAAGACTTGGATAGTGTCTTTTTTCTATCCTCCTTAGGGACCTTAGCCAGCCAATCATATACACTAATGGCCATACTCGCTGTGAATTTGCTAAAGGTGCCTTTCTGAACGATAGGAAGAAACATATTCTCAGGATGCACAAGATGTGGTGCATTCTGATGAGCGATAGACCTTTCCAGTCCTGTCTCTCTAACTAAACCAAATTCCAGCTGCTTAAGATATCTCAAGCCCCCATGTATCAGTTTAGTAGACTTACTGCTTGTCCCTGAAGCGAAATCAAGTTTCTCTACCAAAATCGCTTTTAGTCCTCTTGTCGTCGCATCTAAAAGAATGCCAGCACCAGTTACACCACCTCCAATGACTATGAGGTCATAAACCGTTTGCCTGGCTTGCTTCACTCTTTCCTTTCTGTTTTTATTGCTAAAATTTGTCTGTTTGCCCATTTACAGAAGTTAATTGAAATTTTACTGTCTCCTTCTTCTTATAGGTCCAAGATACATTATAAGTTTGCCCACTTTATAGAAAATTATAATAGAACGCAAATATGCTACATTCTATAAATCCTACACAAACAAGTGCTTGGAATAAGTTAAAAGAACACTTTAACAATATTAACAATCTCCACATGAAGGATTTGTTCAAAGCAGACCCTTCTAGATTTAATCGATTTTCACTGGAGTCAAATGGTATCTTATTCGATTACTCAAAAAATAGAATCACTCAAGACACTATTTCACTACTCTCAGAGCTGGCGCAGGAGGTAAATCTCCAGGATGGCATAAAGGCCATGTTTTCAGGTGATAAAATAAATGCAACTGAAAATAGAGCCGTACTTCATACTGCGCTCAGGCAACAATCTGATAATCCTGTAGAGGTCAGTGGCGAAAATATCATACCCAAAATTAGGCGAGTGCAAGCCCAGATGAAAAATTACTGCACGTCCTTTCATGCAAATAAAATAATAGGTTATACAGGCAAACCACTTCATCAGATTGTAAATATCGGCATAGGAGGTTCAGATTTAGGTCCAGTTATGGTTACTGAGGCGTTGAAGCCATATTGGGCAGAGGGCATCTCTACACATTTTGTATCTAATGTAGATGGCTCCCATATTGCAGAGATCCTGAAACAAGTCAATCCAGAGACGACCCTATTTATCATTGCCTCCAAAACATTCACTACCCAAGAAACAATGACCAATGCGCATACGGCCAAGGAATGGTTTCTGAAAAATGGCGGAATCAATAAGGATATAGAAAAGCATTTTGTGGCTTTATCCACCAATATTGAAGCTGCCCAAAATTTTGGGATATCTGCCGATAAAGTTTTTGGTTTCTGGGATTGGGTAGGAGGACGTTACTCTCTCACAAGTGCCATAGGTCTGTCTATAGCTCTGACAATTGGATACAGTCAGTTTGAATTTTTATTGGAAGGTATGGGTGCAATGGACCAACACTTCAGAGATGCACCATATCAGGACAATATCCCCGTCCTCATGGCACTATTAGGTATATGGTACAATAATTTCTTTGGTGCAGATTCAGAAGCCATCTTACCCTATGACCAATATCTGCATCGATTTCCAGCTTACTTCCAACAGGGTAACATGGAAAGCAATGGTAAATCAATAGATAGAAATGGTGAACCAGTTAATTATCAGACAGGACCTATCATCTGGGGAGAGCCAGGCACAAATGGACAACATGCCTTCTACCAACTCATCCATCAGGGTAGCAAATTAATTCCATGTGATTTTATAGCCACAGCTGTTTCACATAATAAAATAGGTGACCATCACAATAAATTATTAAGTAATTTTTTTGCGCAGACCGAGGCATTGATGAATGGCAAAGACGAAAGCACCGTAATCCAAGAATTTAAAGAGAAAGGTCTTTCTAAAGAAGCGTATGAAAAGATAGTCCCGTTCAAAATATTTGACGGCAATAAACCAACAAATTCTATCCTCGTGCAAAAATTAACACCTTATATTCTAGGGCAGTTAATTGCTATGTATGAGCATAAGATATTCGTCCAAGGATACATATGGAATATCTATAGTTTTGACCAATGGGGAGTTGAGTTAGGCAAACAATTAGCGAGAAAGATATTACCAGAACTAGATAATGAACACGAAGTTCATAGCCATGACAGTTCCACTAATGGATTGATTAATTCTTATAAAAAAATGCGCTCAAATTAAATCTGGCTTTCTTTATAAATTACTTCTACGCCATTACCTATGCTGACATGATATACACTGGCCTCTAATCCTATTTTTTTATTGTAGAGAAGAGAAATTTCATCAGCTACTCTTTCTTTTTCTTTATCTAGAATCAGATTCAGTGTACAGCCGCCAAAGCCTCCACCCATCATTCTAGAACCTATAACTGAAGGTTGATCTCGACTTAGTTCTACCAACAAATCTAATTCACTACAGCTAACCTCGTATAGATTTTGCAATCCCTCATGGGAAGCATAGAGTAATTCTCCTAAGGATGTATAATCTTTGGCAAGCAAGGCTGTTTTAAATTTGCGCACCCTATCATTCTCTTCTATGATAAAGAGGGCTCGATTGTAAAGCTTATCAGTCAGTTGACTCTTTATAGAATCTAGTTCATTTAAATTTAATTGACTTAAGTGATCAATTTTGATGCCTTCCCTAATTGCATTCTCTACCACTTGTTTACATTCAGTAGGTCTATCATTATACCCTGACGAAAGATGAGTATGTTTAACATTAGTATTAATTAATACTAATGAGTAAGGAGCTAATTCTACAGGATAGTATTCAAAACTGTCCTTACTACAATCCATTAACATTGCTTTCTCTTTTTGACCGAACATGGATGAAAATTGATCCAAGATGCCACTTTGAATTCCTAGATAATTATTCTCAGATCTATTTCCAATTCTGACAATGTCCCATGCTTCTAACCCGACATCTATCAGATTATCTATACCCACTGCAAAACCACACTCCAACGCAGCAGAAGAGCTTAGGCCTGCTCCTATTGGGATTTCGCTCATAAATAAACAATCAATGCCAGGAACATTATAGCCTAACTTTTTATATTCATCTATAATGCCTAGACAATATCTTACCCATAACTTATCAGAATTCAAGTTATCTAAATGTAGACTTACCCTGTCATCTAAATCATGGGCAACCAAATTCAATGAGTTAGCATTATTAGTCCTAAACGCAAAGTACATACTCTTATCTATCGCTGCAGGAAAAACCAATCCCATGTTATAATCAGTATGTTCCCCAATCAGATTTATCCGTCCAGGAGCTCTTACAATAATTGTAGGTTCATTACTGAACTCTTGTAAGAAGAATTCTCTTATATTTCTTTTCATATCCACATATTATATTTGGTTACCACCAAATAGTGTATATCACAGCAAGTATACCACAGATGGTTACAGTAGCTAAGTTGAAAATTGTATTAGTCTTAAAAAGTCCTTTGTCTATAATTATAGCTTTATGATCTGATGTCTTATTATCGACTAGAGAAATGACAACCATTATGGAAACTATGACTAGGAAGCAAGCACCCATCCTATCCATGAATGGTAACTGAGGGAATAGAAATTTGAAGGCCATAGAAAGAGGAATAGATAATATGACTGCGGCTAAGGCTGCATTAGTGGAGGTTCTCTTCCAGAAAAATCCAAGCAAAAATATAGCAACTACACCAGGGCTTATAAATCCTGTATACTCTTGAATATATTGGAAAGCTTGATCTAGATTCCCAAGCAATGGCGCTATAAGGACGCCAAGCAATAGACATACTGCCGAACAAACTCTACCAACTCTTACTAGATGTTTTTGATCCTTTGATTTTTCCTTCCTTATTTGTTTATAAATATCCAAGGTAAAAATAGTAGAAGCACTATTTACTATAGAACTGATAGATGAACCAATCGCAGCAATTAAGGCGGCAAAGACAATACCTTTAAATCCTGAAGTCACATATTCATTAATCACCCATGGATAGGCTTCATCAGGTTTTTCGATATCCGCACCTAATACAAAAGCGGCTATCCCAGGTATGACAACAATCAGAAGTAATAAAATTTTTACAAAGGCGGCAAAGACAGCTCCTTTCTGGGCTTCATTTAGGTTCTTAGCAGCCAAAGCCCTCTGGATAATATACTGATTGGTGCCCCAGTAATACAAATTAGCAATCCACATACCCCCTACCAAGACACTAATACCTGGAAGGTTCTTGTATTCTGGATTACTTCTGTCCAGTATCATATCGAACTTTTCTGGCGCGCTCTCCACAAGGGCATACAACCCATCCATGACGCCGCCTCCTAAGGCTTTGAGCACCATGACACTTGCTATCAGTCCACCAATAAGGAGCACGACTACCTGAATAAGGTCTGTCCAAACAACCGCTTTCAGTCCTCCCATTATAGAGAATGTAGACGAAAATATTGCTAAGCCGACAATGCCATAGATTAGAGGAATATCCATTAAGCTCTTCAATGCCAATCCTCCCAGATAGAGCACGCTGGTAATATTGACAAAAATAAATAGAAGCAACCAGAAGACGGCTAACCCTGTCCTCACTCTGTTATCGAATCTTTGCTCTAGAAACTGGGGCATTGTATAAATCTCCTGCTTAATGAATATGGGTAAGAAAAATTTAGCCACTATTATCAGAGTCAGCGCTGCCATCAGTTCATAGGCTCCTATGGCCATACCCACCACATATCCAGAACCTGACATACCGATAAACTGCTCTGCAGAAATATTAGATGCTATCAATGAACCTCCCACAGCCCACCATGGCAATGACTTGGATGCCAAGAAGTAATCTTGAACTGACTCTTGCTTCTTTCGATTGGATATCCATATCCCAAATCCCATAATAAACAATAACCAGCCGCAAAAAAACACCAAATCAAAAGTGGAAAAATCCATACTGTTAATTTTCTAACTCAATGATACTTAACCCAAACCATATATTGACACTTTCAAAGTTAATCAGAGTCTATCTTCTTAAACTTCTCTCCCATCATATAGTCAATCACAAACTTACTTCGCATTCTAGTACTACCCTCTTGTACATTATAAGTTATGTTTGCTCGTTCTAAGCAAGTTATCAATATATTATGAAGCGTATTCTCGTCTGGCCATCCTGCAATATAAGTCCTATTATTATTGTGAATGACTGGGTCCAATGTGATTCCTTCATTTTGTATATGCTCTATCCATCTATGAAAAGTCCCTGTCTCACCCATCACTCTTGACTCTGATGGCCTCAGTGTTTCTACCATGTCCAGCACTAAAGGCAAATCCATAAGCTGAGAGACACTAGTGACATTAATTTGGAAGTCTGTAGTCTTTGTATGCGTACGAGGGCCTAAAATAAGCTCACCCCTATAATTGGACATTAAATCAATTAAATTATCATTAATACAAAAAATACCTGGCGCCAATACCATCTGATAGTGATCCAGTGAAGTACAGTCTGCAGAAATTATATCTATATCTAAGCCAAGCTGCCTAAGTCCACAGTAAAATTCAAAGCATAATTTAAAATAATCAAAATCTTCCCCCTGCGGCTGCACTTCCCATGCCCACTGACTCTCATAGTCAAAAATGAGCGCTACTGAAGTTTGATTAACAAATTGGTTTTTTAACTTCTGTTTGTCATAGTAAATCAAGTCATCTTTTAGTTGCTTTAGTTCACTGAGCATCGGTGAGGGTCTGTTGTCTAGTCGTTTGAGAGCAGTATGCATTTGTTCTTGTGCAAATGGGGTTTGCCTCCATCTGAAAAAAGTAACAAATTCAGCACCATGCGCCATCGCTTCAAGCGTCCACTGTCTGACCATATCTGAAGCTGGTGCCGGATTGTATGGTGCCCAATTTACTGGGCCTGGTTGCTGTTCCATTATCCCCCATCTGCCTTTGCCTACCGCTCGGTATAAATCATGATGAAAAGCTTGAAAATCTGGATCTCCTGTATATTGATATTTATTCTTGAATGATGATGGTCTGTCGGAGCGGTCTTCTAGGAAGCCGAGTGGATAGCTATCCCAACTAGCTAAATCTAAATCTTTTCCCAATTTATAATGATCAAAGTCTGTAATCCTTCCCATGTAGTTATGACATATAGGTGCATCAGAATATTTGTGGATAGCATCCACCTGAGCTTTATTCCAAACAACTACCTGATCAGAACAAAATCTAAAAAAGTCCAACTTGTGGATAGGATTAGGCTCCGTTACCGTCAAATTTGGCAATTCTATCTGTTCAAAAGAATTGTATTCCATGGACCAAAATATATTGCCCCAACGAAGATTTAATTCTGAGATTGAACTGTACTTATCTTGTAACCATTTCTGAAAAACTATAAGTGCATTTGGACTATATGACCTAGTAGTGTCATGGCACCCATATTCATTGTCTGTCTGCCAAGCATATAACGACGGATGACTACCGTATCTCCGAGCCAGACGACCTGCCATCTCGGATGCTAATTGTCTATATCCTGAGTGTGAGAAACAGTAATGACGTCTAGAACCAAAGCCTCTCTTCTTTCCCTGCTCATCCCATGCTAGCATATCTGGGTACTTATCCAGCACCCATCTTGGCGGTGTAGCACTTGGCGTCCCTAAGATAAATTTGAGATTTGAATCATCCAATAGTTGTATAATCTTATCAAGCCAAACAAAATTATACTGGCCTTCTACAGGTTCCAATCTACTCCATGCAAATTCTCCTATCCGAACAACTGATAGACCTAATGACTTCATCTCAGATACATCATTGGCCCACAATGCATCATCCCAATGTTCAGGATAATAACATACGCCTAATAACATATTGCTCATTCGGTTTTACAGTTCGTCCTAATACATTGTGTACTTCCCTTACACTAGACCGTCCAAAGATGATTCTATTTATAAATATGGCTACCAGCACACTAAATACCAAAATAATCGTTTTCTGTTGTTACAAGATGTTTTCTTGTGCTTTTAATCGCAATAGATAAAGTTTCATTCTTTACAAATTATGATCAAATTCATAGATGAGAACTGGACCTTCATTACAAGTCGCAACCAAATATTTACTATTGTTGCCACTGATTGTAACCAATTTTCTTACATCATTATTTAATAATAACCCTGACTCATTATAAGGAACTGGAGTGAAATTCAGTGAGCCATCACCTATTAACAACTGCCCTATACCTGCATCTGCCCTAGGTGTCTCTACTTCAGAAACGTAAAGATTACCAGCAAGCAGTAAATCCAGATGGCTGTCATTATTAAAATCTCTAATTAGAATGTCATTGGTGGAAGATAACTGACAATTAATAGGTAATAACTGCTTAGTATACTTTCCATTTCCCTGATTATTAAGTACAATACTAGAAAAGTCTTTGATCATGAAATGCTTTGCTGATTTCAACTGTGCAGCACCATATATGTCAGCAATAGTAGCAGTGGCAAATGACTCATAATCTTTAAATTTAGATTGTATGCCAGGTATTTGTTCTGAAGAACATTGACGTCCTCTTACAGGATATTGTTTGTCGTCATTATAATAGCCTAGTACAATATCTGTAGAAGCATTATTATCAAAGTCATCTACATATAAGTCAAATGATGCTGATGGAGTTGCTTGATACTTATAATTAATTCCAAGATTACCGATAACTAAGTCTTGATCACCATCTTTGTCTAGGTCTTCCTTTTCTAAGCTAAACCACCATCCTCTTGTGTCCTCCATTCCAAGCTCCACGGTCTTATCAACAAATTGGCCATTATCATTAATAAAAACTGTAATTGGCATCCATTCTCCTACAATTACCAAATCAATATCGCCATCTTCTTCGTAATCTAGCCATAGAGCATCTGTAACCATGCCTATATCAGATACTTCCTTCATCACACTTTCTGTAACATCTTCAAAGGCAAGATGTCCTTCTCCAATTTTGTTTTCAAGCAAATAACTCCTTCCTGCATTTGGATACTGAGCAGGTCGCATTCTCCCACCTACAAATATATCTAAGTCACCATCTCCATCATAATCATACGGTCTTACACAAGCGCCACTGCTAAGCACATCTGGCATGTTTTCAAAATGTGTGAAGCTGCCCTCCTCATTGATATAAAGCCTATCAGAAAAGAACTTTGTATTATATGGCAATTCATATCCACCGCTTACTACAAATAAGTCTAGATCATTGTCATTGTCTACATCAAAGAATCGAGCATCTATCTCTTCCATTTTATTTTCTTCTTCGAAAGCTTGATGTAATTCAAACTGTCCAGCGTCTTTTTGGATATAGATACCACTTGTACCTCTACTGGCAGACCCTATGTATAAATCTTCCATACCATCACCATTCACATCTCCAGCAGCCAGAGCTGGGCCCCATTGTGACATTTTATGAGGCAGTAAGATTTGAAATTTATAATCATCAAATATGTTTTCTTCATGGTGAGGAAGATTGCTCTCAACTGTCGATTTTTTAAATGTATTTGTCAGCTTAGGTTGATTACGGACATATGGCTTGAAGTCTCCTTTGTTAACAACCAAATTCTGATTGGCCATGACATTTGTATTGTACTCTTTAGTCCCATCTGGCCATGTAATAACTAAGGTGTCTACTTGTAACGCCTTACCCAAGCCAAAGTGAATAGTAGGTGAAACAGATGATTGAAATCCCCGAGTCAAGGTCAGATGATGATATTGTTCTCCTATAGAGGTGATGACTTTTATCATTGACCCTAGTGAGTTGGGGTTAGCACCTTCTTGGACGAGATCTATATTAATATAATTAGAAGCAGTAGAAAGATTGTTCTTATAGATGTATGCTGGCTGATCTATATTATTAACAATCAGGTCTAATTTTCCATCTTTATCCAAGTCCGCATATGCCACTCCGTTAGAGAATCCTTTCATGTCAGAAATACCCCAAACATCATTGGCCTTAGAAAATGTTAAATCTTGATTATTTCTAAAAATATAATTTGTTATAGGTTCTGATGGAATGTTTTCCACTTCCAATCTGAGTTCTTTGTTGCTTACTTTATTTAAGTTTTTTTCCAGCCCTTTAAAGAAATCTCTATTATTGATATCTCTTCTTGTACCATTGCTAACAAACAAATCTTTCCATCCGTCATTATCAAAATCTGCAAACAAGGGTCCCCAGCTCCAGTCAGTAGTTGCGACACCTGCTGCCCACGTTACATTACTAAATATGGGCATAGTTCCATGATTACCTCTATTGAGCTGTAATGCGTTATACATATACTGATAATGCATACCAAAATCTACAGTACTCCAAAATAAATTAGGATTCATGCTTGCCATATTGGCTTTTGCTCGACGATTATCTTCTGCTGCCATATCTACCTGCATGATATCTAACAACCCGTCATTATTGTAATCGGCTATATCTACTCCCATCCCATAAAACGATGTCTGCTTTGTTGACTGTTTTAATACCTCACTGAATGATCCATCTTTATTATTGATGTACATGTAGTCCGGTGTGCTAAAATCATTGGACACATAAATATCCTCCCACCCATCACCATTAAGATCTCCAATTGTAGCACTCAGTGATAGCCCATATGAGAGGACGCCTGCTTGTTCTGTAATATCTATAAATCTACCCTTACCTTCATTTAGATATAGATGATCACTATCTTCAGTAGTTACCTCATCCATTAATTTTCTGTACACTTCGTTAGGTGTAGAAAATGAGGTTATCGGATAGTTAGCTACATAGAGATCTAGATCGCCATCTTTGTCATAATCAAAGAAAGTAGATTGCACACTTTTGCCTGAATCATCTATACCATAAGCCGAAGCGCTTTCTGTAAAGGTTAGGTCACCATTATTAATGTATAACTGATTACTAGTGACCTTATCCTTTCCTGATACAGATAGATATATGTCTAAGAATCCATCAGCATTAATGTCAACCATCGTGGCGCCAGAGTACCATCTATTATCCCCTTCTACGCTTGCTTTGTTACTGATATCTTCAAATTGGAATTGGCCTTTATTAAGATATAGTCTATTTGGCACCATGTTGCCTGAGAAGAAAATGTCGTCTAGTCCATCATTGTTTATATCCCCAACGGCTACGCCGCCTCCCATATATAAATATGGGTAAGTGAAGTAATTTAATGAATCGGTTTCCTTGAGGATGTTATTGAAATCAATCCCAGAATCGGATGAATTTATTCTTACAAATTGTTCTGAGATGTTTTGATCTTGGCAGCCACAGCATACGACTATAAAGGCCATGACATAATAGAAGAAATAACGTAAGTCTTTCAGTCCGGCATTACCATATCTATTGGGTATTTGCAATGGCATAACTAAGAGATAAAAGTAAGATGCTACAATAAATAAAAAAATCACCTCGTGAAATTACATTCCACGAGGTGATAAAAAACTATGAAAAAACTTTAGTATCCTGGGTTTTGGACTAAGTTTGGATTTGCTAATATTTCTGCTCTTGGTATCCAGACGAGTTCATCTCTTCCTGCGGAAAAAACACCACCCGATATAGATTTAGGATGTGGACCAGGATGTGCAGAATTAGCACCTAGATATCTATCTGCTAATCCCCATCTTACAAGATCAAAGAACCTGTGACCTTCTCCTGTAAGCTCCATTACTCTTTCATTGATGATTGCCTGTCCCATTTCTGCTTGGCTCAATCCTGACAATGCAGAGATCTCAGCTCTACTTCTCACCATATTTATGAAAGTCTCAGCATCAGCAGTTTGCCCATTTGAATTAAGTGCTTCAGCTAGCATAAGAAGGACATCAGAGTATCTGATTATACGCCAGTTAGGTCCATAGTCATCACCTAAGAATCCTGTGCCACCGACTGGTAATTCAAGACCAGAGTACTTTCTAGAAAATATCGGCTCCAGACCTTCGTTTGCAGGATTGGATGCCACCAGTGCATTGACTATGTCTATGTCTCCAGCCATGCCTTCATTAAAGGCTATACCAGCATTTACTGTAGCTCCTGGATAATCGAATGCTATTGTAGCATTTCTCCTACCTGTATCTCCATTGGCATCAAAGATTTCTCTTACCCAAGGATTAATAACATGTCCTTGGTCAGGACTTTGAGTAGGTGGTGCATATTCTATGACAAAATTTCCTTGAGTTCCAGATAGCGGTATGTCTCTTCCCCATACGAAATTACCGTTACCAATCGGGTGGTATTGCAATTCAAATATAGATTCTGAGTTATTCTCATTGACTTGGGTAAAGTTATCGCTATACTGGCTTAGAGGTAATAAGCTAAAGTTTCCACTATTAACTACCGTCATAAACGCAGAAGCTGCTTCAGCAAAATTATCTTCCCCTAACAAGCCACTTCTATATAATAAACTCTTTCCTCTCATTGCAGCTGCACTAAATCGAGTTGGTCTTCCGAGGTCTTCTCCAGTCCACTGTTCTGGCAACATACTCTCAGCTTGCGCTAAATCACTGACAATAAGATCCCATATCGCACTTCTTCCTGATTGTCCAGGGAATACATCATCGTCATTAGTCAAATCAGGCGTACTCGTGACCAATGGAATATCTCCATAAACATTAGTTAAATAAAAATAGGTGAATGCTCTGAAAAAGAAAGCTTGTCCTAGAATACTATTCCTAGCCGCCTCGTCAGGTACATTTTCACTATTGACATTTTCCAAAATAGAATTGGCACGGAATATTACGGCATAACTTTCCTGGTAAGGTTCTATGGCCCATCTCGATATGCCTGGCTCTCCATCAAAAGTAGACATTGCAGTGTTACTTCCATTAGGAAGAATATTCATTGCATCTGTTCTTAGTAAAGCACCTACATGGGTAATTCTACCCCAGTGAAAAGTCCCTGTAAATGGATGATACATCCCATTAACTGCAAGTCTAGCATCCGCTTCATTTCTCCAAAAAGATAAGGTAGATATTTCGTTAGGATTTACTTGATCCAAAACATCATTACTACAACTGATAGGCAATAACAGACTTGCTGCTATTAATCCAAATAATATTATTTTAAATTTCATAAGACTTTAAATTAATAGTTTAAAAAGTAAAATCTAGACCGAAAAGGAAACTTCTAGAATTAGGGTAAGCCCTAATATCTATGCCCCTTCCTGTTATAGCATTCACTTGTGGTCTAAATCCAAAGAATCCATCATTTTCATTTGATCTTGCTCCATTTGTAGACGCTACATCAGGATCATAACCTGAGTATCCAGTAATTACAAATAAATTCTGAGCAGTCAATGAAACCCTGATGCCTTCTATACCTTCTATATTAAGTATATTTCCAATATTATATCCAACATTCAGGTTCTTAAGTCTTAAGTAAGACCCATCTTCCACAAAAAATGAACTTGGAGGTATACCAACAGCCGAGGCTCTAGGGAATGATCCCGAGGTATTCTCTGGTGTCCATCTATCCAGAACCTCTACAAGTTTGTTGCCATCTGGGAACAAAGTATTGAATGCTCTGGCTTGATTGTAAATTTCATTTCCTTGTACGCCATTAAAGAAGACGCCAAAATCGAAATTATGATATGAACCATTAAAATTAAAACCATAAGTAAAATCTGGTACGGGACTACCCAGTATTCTCAGATCTGGTCCATCTTCTCCATCTTCATCTACAAAGATGAACTCACCATTAGCTGGGTCTATACCTGTCACTTCAAATCCAAAGAATGATCCTGGTGCTTCACCTTCTCTGAAGACATTTACACTTTGTAAATCTTCATTGACAGAAGGTCCAGGAAACTCATTAGGTAAAGCATCTAATACACTACTTTGTGTACCTAGATTAAATCCAATATCAAATTTGAAAGCGCCTTCTCCCTTCCTATAGTTAACATCAAATTCTACACCTTGGTTTAGTAATTCTCCTGCATTCTGTGTTATGGGTAAGCTTGTTCCAGTGGAAGCGGGAACTGGTACAGGTACTAAAAGATTATCTATATCTTTTCTATAATACTCTACAGATCCACTAAACTGTCCACGTAATAATTCAAAGTCTAATCCTAAATTGGTTGTTGTAGATGTTTCCCATCTTAAACTCGTATTAGCTACAGAAGTCTGCGCAAATCCTGAAGTGATTCCATTACCAAATGCTGCTGCTGACGTCGTGCCGAAAGTAGACTGAAACAGGTAATTTCCTACATTTTGAGCACCTAGCTCTCCCCAACCTGCTCTAAACTTAAGAGACGAAATAAATCCATCTTGATTATAGAAGTTTTCATTACTAATTCTCCAACCCACTGAGATTGAAGGAAATACATCTGATCTAAATCCTTCCGCAAATCTTGAAGATTCATCTCTTCTTAAAGTAGCAGTAACAAGGTATTTGCTATCATAAGCATAATTAATTCTTCCAAATTGAGACAACAAAGCATCCGTTTCACTAAATCCAGCAAAATTAAGGATGTTTTCTACCCCTGCTGTACCTACAGTTCTAATTTGATCAGAAGGCAAATTACCTACATAAGTACCAAGTGCATCGAATCTTGTTATTATACGACTGGTTCCTAGAACAATACCGTAAGAGTGTGCGCCAGATTCTCTCTCATAAGACAAAGTTGGCTCTATCTGTGTTCTTAAAAATTCAGATCTTACATGTGTAAGATCATTCTGAGGATTATCATTAAATCTTGCGTCTGTGCTACTCATAAAGAAAGTAGGACGGAAAGTTTCTCTAAAGCCATTAGTATACTCCGCACCCAAGCTTATCTTAGCTTTCAATCCCTTTACGATCTCAAATGCAGCACTTATATTACCTAGTAGATTTCTTTGGGTATTAAGGTTCTCTTCCAAACTAGCTAAAGCAAAATTGTTAAGACCTCCAAATCCTGTCAAATCTCTCTCTGGTGCTTCAAAGCCTCCTAAGTTGTCTGGATTATTGAGCCTCAAAATAGGCGCCGTAGCCGCTTCAAATCCAAAGTACTCATTCTCCTGAGTTTCAGTCTGCGTTAGCCCGAGTGACTGGCTTATTTCTAATCGTCCAAGATTAAACTGACTATTACCCCTTACATTAAATCTTTCAAATCCAGATCCGACTAAGATTCCATCTTGATTGAAGTAATTAGCAGAGATATAGTAACTAGAGTTTTCTCCACCACCATCTACAGAAAATCCAAGATCATAGAGTCCTCCTGTATTAAAACTCTCGTCTTGCCAGTCTGTAAAGATAAGCTGTCCATTTTCCATAAAATTGGATCTGTCTATCTGGAATCCAGTGGCATCATTGGCTTCAAGGTCATCTCTATAGTCCAAGAATTGTTCACTATTCAAAAAGTCCAGTCTCTTACTTGCAGTCTCAAATCCCGACCTAAGGTTAAGTTTAACATTCGTCCTACCTGAATCATTTCCTAATTTGGTAGTGATGAGCACCACACCATTAGATGCACGTGCTCCATATATAGCAGATGATGATGCATCTTTCAATACCTCTATTGATTCTATGTCGTTAGGATTAAGAAAATTAATATTTTCGGCAAAGGTGCCATCCACGACATAAAGTGGAAAAGAATTGGTTAGTGAACCGATTCCTCTGACAAATACATTGGCTGCAGCTCCAGGCTGACCTCCAAAATTTTCTACCTGAATTCCTGACAGTTTACCTTGTAGTGCCGTCGTCGGATTACTAGTAACAATGTTCGCCAGTTCTGTACCATCTATAGAGGAAACTGCACCTGTAATATCACTCCGTTTCTGAGTACCATAGCCGATAACAACTATATCATCTAATAGCTGAGCATTGCTTATCAAAGCTATATTAAACTGCGATTGGCCGTTTAGAGTAATATTTTGGGTCTTATAGCCCAAATAAGATACCTCAAGTTCATTGCCTCCTTGAACATCAAGGCTGAATGAACCATCTATGTCCGTGATGGTCCCAATCTGAGAACCAGGCACAAGCACATTGGCTCCTATAACACCGCTTCCACTCTCATCCAGGACTACTCCAGAAACTACTTGAGCTTGGATTCCATATGAGGTAATAAAAAGCAACATTAAAGTGATCATTTTTTGTACCCATTTCGGTTTTGTTAACCGAAAAGGATGTCGTAAAATTTTCATAGTGATTTTAATTATATTAATAAACTGGTTTAATAATTGAATTTCATACTTATCTTCTTATATGGTATTGCGTAAAATGAGTTCAATAGGCACTATTTCTTTTACCAATACCCTAGCTTCTATATATTTTGCAGCTTTTTTCGCCATTAATTCAAAGTCAGTAGAGAAAGTGGTAATTCCGCCTACTATAAATGACTTCACAGGAGAATCATTATGGGATAAGATACCTATATCTTTTCCAAAAGAATAACCTGCATCCTTAGCGTCCTTGATAAGATTCCACAAATCGCCATCTCCAACTGTGAAGTAAGCTACATTCTTCTCTAGCAAGTTTATATCATACTCCTCATGTGCTTCTAATATTATGTTCTCACGTCTGCAATATGCCCTAAAAGTATCTCTGATTCCAATCGGATAATCTGAATCTTCTTTGAAGAAAAAAACAACTTTCTTAAAACGCTTGAACCGCATTGTCAGCTCATTAAATATGGAATTTAGAGAAGCCTCAAAATCTTGAGTTATATGGGCAATATGATCGCCTAAATATTGATATCTATCTACAATCAATAATTTTTTAGGTGGGATTGACTTTAGAAATATTTCTCCATCTTCCTTTTGAATTGGCGCAACAATATAGACACCATATTTCATCCTTATATTCTCCAGAATACTCTTATATACATCCAAGTTGTTATGATGAAAATAGACATCGATTTTGTAATTAGCGCAGAGCGATTTACGCAGTGTATTATAGAATGTCTGCTGGAACGTTTGGAATCCATACATCACCAATGCGATATTCATTTTAGCTTTCACATCATCATTGGTTACAAAATAACCTAGCCCTCTTTTGGATTGGACAATGCCTCTATCTTTGAGCTCATTGTATGCTTTAACAATTGTTTCTCTTGCAAAACCCAACTCACTAGATAACTGATTGATGCTTGGTATAGAATCTCCTTTATTTAGATAAGAAGCTTCTATACTATTACAGATTCCCTCAATAATCTTCTCATGCTTGGTGATATCTGGAATATCATTGAGAATTCTTATTTGGTTAATTAAATCTGTCATACATCGATAAGGAACTATACTGTACTATACTATTGCGTTACGCTAAGCTAAATAAAATTTTACTTTTCATGTAAATGTTGAGCCAATTATATATTACTCTAATTTATGCTAAGAGGAAATAATATTTTGACTTGAATATTCTAACCAATTAGACCTTACTTAAGAAGTTCGAAGGCTACCAGATGAAAAAATTGACATTCAGTATATTCCGAATTATCCCAATTATCTAGATAATGCACAAGGAATAACCAATTTATATGAATTCAGAAGAGAGATTTAAGCAGATCCTGCATTGCGACCGAAGACATTGTGTGCATCCCAAACTGCAGTCTTTCCATAGAGCACTTTATTAATAATTAGTGATATTAATACACTGAATATCAATGTGATAGCCATCATATGAATGTAGTTTCCACCCGGTAACATAGGCCATACTCGCGTGAAAAATGCATACAGTAGGACACCTAGTATTACGGCAATAATAACAGCTGTAGCATCGACATTTTTAAACAACAAGCCTACCATAAAGGCCGCAAGTATAGGCATAGACAAGAACCCATAAAGCTCTTGGACTAGATTAATGAGATTCTCTGCGTGTAAGAAGACTGGAAACATTATGAAGGCTAAGATGACCATAATCACAGATACTATAAAAGTAAGACGAGGTACATTAGGATTCTTTTTAATATAGGTCTCATGGACATCACATACCCATAGTGCAGCAGAGGCATTTAATATAGAATTGAAAGTTGTAAGAACTGCCGCAGCAATAGCCGCCGCAAAAGCGCCAGTTAGTGCCTGCGGTAATAAATCACTGACAATCATACCAAACGCTTTATTGTTAGTTATTTCACCATACAATTTGTAAGAGATAATACCAGGCAAGACAATGATTGGTGGTACTATAAGAAACCTTATTAAGGCGGCAGCAAGTATACCTTTCTGAGCTTCTTTGACTGATGGAGATGCCATTGCCCGCTGTGTAATGGTCTGATTAGTAGACCAGTAAAACATCTGTATAAAAATCATACCTGTAAACAAGGTGGCAAAAGGTATGGGAGATTCATAGCCACCAATCAGTGAAAGGCGCTCAGCAGGAATTCCAGAAAAATCAAAATTAATCGCTTTAAGAGCCATCCATACAACATATATGGCTAGCGACAATAACAAGATGCCAGAAAAAGTATCAGATACTGCTACTGCTCGGAGGCCTCCAAAGACAGCATAAGCGGTCCCTACTAAGGCAAAAGCTACAGCCATATAGTAGATATTAAGGTCTTCTAAGCCAAACATTTGCTGCATAAATAATGACCCTCCATACAAGATTGCAGGTAAGAATATAAAGACATTTCCAGCAAGAAATAGCATCGATATCAGTGCTCTTATGTGAGGATTGTTATATCTGCGCTCTAGTAATTCTGTTGTCGTTGTACATTTATATCTATAATAGACAGGTATAAATATGAAGGTGAGCATAAGTAATCCAGCCACTGCAGCCAACTCCCACCATGCCAGCAGCGCCATCTGGTTACCATTCATCCCAACTAACTGATCTGTAGAAAGATTAGTTAGAGTGATTGATCCTGCAACAAAGTACCACTTCAAGTCGCCACCAGCTAAGAAGTATTCTTTCTCTCCATTATCTGATCCTCTTTTCCCTCTGCAATACAGATATGTGACTAAGGCAATGAGAGCAGTTAATCCAAGGAATACTGCGATTTGAGTAGCTTGCAGTTTCATAAAGAAATTTATTGATTATTAAAATAGGCTTTAACCTGTTAGAATTTATTTACTTAGCTTTTTTTATCGCATAAATTGATGAAAAAATATATCTAAAATAAGAATGCCAGTAATTGTCGAAAATAACCAAATCTTCTCCCTATCTAACAAATGGTTTGATTATCTTTTAAAGGTATCAAAAGAAGGTCACATTCAACATACCTACTTTGGAAGAAAATTAGCTTCACCATTTAATGCTCAAGTCCCTCACAAATTAACTTTGCGCCCACTGACTTCTGATTTTGAAGGTGTCAAAAATCTTAACCTCAATGGTCTACCCTTAGAATACCCACTCTATGGAAGGTCTGATTATAGATTGCCAGCTTTTAGTGGAAGGAATGCAGATGGCAATTCAGTTTTCTCCTTTTTATATAAATCTCATATTATCTCTTCTCATAAACCTTCACTTTATGGTCTACCATCAGCCAGAGAAGGAGGATCAGAAACATTGACACTCATTCTAGAAGACACCCTGTTAGATCTGGAACTCAAATTGCACTACACGGTCTATGAGAATTATGGCGTGCTAGCAAAGTCAGCGTCGATTACAAATAATAGTGCAAAGCCCATATCCATTGAAGGCATGGCTTCTACTGCGCTTAATTTTTCTTCAGGAGACTATGACCTGATGCATCTTCATGGCACTTGGGCAAGAGAATTTAATGTAGAAAGATTTTCTATCCCTACAGGTAGATTTGTTGTAGACAGCACGAGAGGAGCCTCTAGTGCTGCACATTTTCCTTTTATAGCTATAATGGAAAAAGAAGCTAATGAGGATTACGGTCAAGTATATGGTACCACTCTTGTCTATAGTGGCAATTTTGCTATGTCCGTAGAAAAATCTGAATTCCAAGATGTTCGTGTTCTAGCAGGTATTAATCCTTTTGATTTTAAGTGGCACCTAGATGCTGGCGAGTCATTCTCCACTCCTGAGGCTCTTCACGTATATTCTTCCAATGGCTTGAGTGAGATGAGTCATTTGTGGCACCAATTTATTCGAGATAGAATTACCCCAGAACGATTTAAGAAAAAACCAAGACCATCTTACCTCAATACATGGGAGGCTTGCTACTTTGATGTAAGTTCAGAGAAGGTGCTTGCTTTGGGTGACAGAGCCTTAGAGATAGGGCTTGATATGATTGTATTGGATGATGGCTGGTTTGAAGGTCGCAATGACGATACGACCTCCTTAGGTGACTGGTCAGAAGATAAGTCAAAAATGTCAGAAGGCATACCATGGTTAGCAGCACAAGTCAAAGCAAAAGGATTAAAATTTGGTCTCTGGGTAGAACCAGAAATGGTAAGCCCTATAAGTAATCTGTACAAGCAGCATCCCGAATGGGTCATCCAAGTACCAGGTAGAAAATCTTCTCTAGGTCGGCATCAACTCACCCTCGATCTCTCTCAGCAAGCGGTAGTAGACTATCTCTACAGTACGCTGAGTGATTTATTTTCTTGTGGAGATATAGACTACGTTAAATGGGACATGAATAGAGCCATGACAGAGATCGGATCCATAGGACTTCCTGATAATAGACAAGGCGAAGTAGCACATCGCTACATCTTAGGTCTATATGATCTCATAAGCAGACTAACCGATACATATCCTAACATCATATTTGAAAATTGTGCTAGTGGTGGCAATAGATGTGATTTAGGCATGCTCTCTTTTATGACACAAACTTGGACGTCAGATATGTGTGATCCGATAGGTCGCTTAGATATAATCCATGGCGCCTCTTTTTTATTACCAAATGAAGTGCTTGCCTCATATATAGGTCCCTCACCTAATCATCAGAATGGTAGAATCACTTCTCTCAAAACAAGATTCCTTGCAGGGGTATTAAGTGCAGCAAGAGGCTTATCATTGAATGAAACTGACTTAGTTAATCACAAGCAAGAACTACAAAAATATACCGACTTTATTAAATCCAGTCAGAAGGATATGCTTGGTGGTCACTTTTATAGACTCAGAAAAAATGACAATGAAGTATGTTGGCAATATAAAACAGCTGATCATTCGAAGATTTTTGTAGTTTATTTTCACATCCTTTCTGCTCCAAACCTACCATTTCGTCAGATAAAGCTTAAAGGCCTAGACGCTAAAGCTAGTTACAAACTTAATCAGGAGTCCTATGCCGGAGATCAGCTAATGTATAGTGGGATTACACTTCCGCATGTCTCGGTATTCCAAGAGAATGATTATGTAACTTACATGGACAAAGGTGACTTTTCGTCACACTTATATATATTTAAAAGATATCCAAAATAATTGTGGCAGAGTTGGATGTATGCCTATAAATAGCTCTGTTATATTTGGATTTCTGAAACAATTTTATTCTTGAAATAAATGAAAGTATATAAATAAGCTATCTCCATTTTAATGTTAAGCAACCGCCAGGTCTACTCTAATATCATTTCCTATTTGTATCTTTAGTTTAGAATTTAAAACAAAAAAACAAGAATGAGTATAGAAAATAAAACGGCACTAATTACAGGTGGAACCAAAGGAATAGGACTTGGCATAGCAGTCGCGATGTTGCAAAATGGAATGAGAGTAATGATAACTGGAAGAAAAAAATCTGCTGTCAATGAAGTGGTGAAAAAGCTAGACAAAAAATATAAAGGAAGGATAATTGGACATGCTGGAAATGTGGCTAATCTCAAGGATCAAAAAGCGGCCGTTTCAGCATTAAAAAAAGAGTGGAGAAAATTAGATGTACTCATTGCAAATGCTGGCATAGGTCATTTCCATAGCATAGAAGATCTCACGCCAAAACAATGGAGTGAAACCATAGACGTCAATCTTACTGGTGTATTTAATTCATGCAAAGCCAGCATAGCGTCTCTGATTAGAACTAAAGGATATATCATCACCATAGCCAGTCTTGCTGGTACTAATTTTTTTGAAAAAGGGACGGCGTATAACGCCAGTAAATTTGGACTTGTTGGATTTACCCAAGCAATGATGATGGACTTAAGGCCGTATGATATTAAATGCAGTACAATTATGCCAGGTTCTGTATCTACCTTCTTTAATAATCACAAGCCTAGCAAGACTAAAGATGCCTGGAAAATTCAACCAGAAGACATTGGAAAATTAGTAATCGACTTACTCACTATGCCAGCTCGTACGTTGCCTTCTAAGGTAGAGGTCAGACCATTCAGACCTCCATCCAGTTATAAGAAATAATCGTCTTTAATTGCCGATGGCTACATTGACACCTAGTGTCAGATTATTATTATTGGCTCTGCTAAACTTTGATTCACGGAATATATATCCGCCATTGATTTCAACTCGATTAGTAATACGATAGTTGAGCATTAAAGGTACTTCTAGGCTTAAGAATTTATCACGTTCTTCAAAACCAAATAATTTTTCGAAATTATAGCTAAGACCAAATCCAATACTAGGATAAAAACGGCCTAATTGAATGGGCTTATATATAATCCCAAAAGTCACCCGATCGGTTGTATTTGCATTGGTGGTATAGCGTGCAATTAAGTCGAATTTATCTCCTCTGATACCTAATCGAAAATTAAGTTCATAGAGTAGACCTGTACTTGGTCCACCGTGCAGTATATTACCACCTACCCTCGGGTTATTTAAAATTTGTGCATCTGATTGTAGACAGGCACACATCACAAAAAAAAATAATAATGGAAGTTCGCATAATCAAAAGTTGTTCGTCAGGAATTGACTAGCATTTTTGCTTGACAGTATAAAAATGAAGAAAAGATTTATTTGCAATTAATAAAGTCATTGATTTAACCCCAAATTAATTATAATGAAGTGATATGTTAATTTTATAAAAAGCTCTATTTCGCAAGCAATACTCTTGGTATGTGCTTTTCTTCATAGACACTTGTCCACAGTCACAGAGGACACCATACATCTCTACACCTAGACTTATGAGATCTTATCCAAGCGCCATGAAACCAGCAATTCTGTGAGGCTTACTATATCTAGTACTTAGCATTTAGTTAATAATATTAAAGGAATTTATACCTTGGGGAGATATTCTTGGTTAACCTTAATATCTATTATGCCTCCTGTTCTAAAAAATATATTAGCCGTTATATTGGGCTTTGCTATAGGCTCTGTTGTTAACTCTATGGTCATCAAATTTAGTGGAGCTATAATACCCTTCCCAGAGGGCTTTGATAATTCTACACCTGAAAAGCTGACTGAGACATTTCATCTACTTGAGAATAAGCATATGATTTTACCTTGGGTCGCACATGCATTGGGTACTTTGATCGGTGCATTTTGGGCTGCCAGATTCTCTGCAAGCAAGCATTACTTCATGGCTATGATAGTAGGTAGCATATTTCTACTAGGAGGCACATACATGGTTTATTTTCTGAAGGAACAGCCCATGTGGTTTACAATCTCAGATTTATTACTTGCTTACTTACCGATGGCTTTTCTAGGATGGAAAATATCAGGTAAGCCAAAAGATACTACTCTGACCAAAGATACTATATCAGATCATTTAATCTAATCGTGACGAGTAGGGTTATATGATACAATTCTATGTACATACTATAGATTCAAATAATGCCCTGTTGCAAGCGGATGAATTTCATCATTGCATTAAGGTATTACGTCATCAAGTAGGTGACACCATTCCCATAAGCAATGGAAAGGGACTTACAGCGAGCGCACAAATAGATAAAATTAAAAAACAAGAAGCTCACCTAAAGGTCTTGGATGTAACAGAGCATGCCCCTAAGGATTATACATTAATCTTGGCAGTTGCTCCTCCAAAAACCAGAGCCAGATGGGAGTGGTTAGTAGAAAAATCAGTAGAGATTGGCGTCACCGATATTATGCCACTGATTACTCAGAGGAGTGAACGACAAAAGGTCAATCTGGAGAGATCCAGAAAGGTCTTGAGAAGCGCTGCACTCCAAAGCCTGAGACCTTATCACCCTGTAATACATGAATTAATACATTATGATAAAGTGATATCACAAATAACAGCTAATCATACTACAAACTATATAGCATCTTACCGACTCGAGCATAAAAACTTATACACCCTCAACGAGGAAAGCCCTCATAGTTCTATTCTAATTGGGCCAGAAGGTGATTTTACTGAATCAGAAATTAAGTTGGCATTAGAGGCAGGATATATACCTGTCAATATATCCCATAATAGACTAAGAACTGAAACTGCAGCCATAGTAGCCTGCACTATAATGGCAAGGATAATGCTATAAGAAGCAGCTTATAAATCTTTCTTAGTAGTTCGCAGTATTAATTAGAGTACATTTGTGCCATTATTAACGCCATGAATCACTGCATTTGAGTTCATTTAAAAAGTTGGGATTGTCTTCAGAAATCCTCGAAGCACTTCAGGAACTTCAGTTTGAGACACCAACCGACATCCAAAAACAAGCTATACCTAGACTACTAGGAGAGGACAGAGATTTCATAGGCTTGGCACAAACAGGAACAGGGAAAACAGCTGCCTTTGGATTACCCCTACTGGACTTATTAGATCCATCAGAGAATATGACGCAAGGGCTGATTCTAGCGCCCACAAGAGAACTTGGAAAGCAAATTGCTCAGCAGCTCACATTGTTTAGCAGTCATATGCCGAAAATCAATGTGCTAGTGGTGTATGGTGGCTCTCCTATCCAGAATCAAATTAAAGCGCTCAAAAAGACGCAACATGTTATTATAGCTACTCCCGGGAGACTTATCGACCTTATCAATAGAAAAGCAGTCAAACTCAATAATCTCAAATATCTTGTCCTAGATGAAGCAGATGAAATGCTCAACATGGGATTCAAAGATGAACTGGATGAAATTCTCAGTTATACACCAGATGAAAAACAGACTTGGCTTTTCTCTGCAACCATGCCATCTGCCATTAGGAAAATTGTCAAAAAATATATGGACAATCCGATTGATGTCCAAATTAAGGCAAAAACTGAGGTCAACGAAAACATAGAACACCTATACACTATCGTTAAGCAAAGGAACAAGACAGAGGCGCTTATGCGATTTCTGGATATCCATGGTCAAATGAGAGGTGTTGTCTTTTGCAGAACACGACGAGATACACAAGAGTTAGCTGAGCGACTACTCCAAAAAGGATACAAGGCAGATGCTCTTCATGGTGATTTGAGCCAAGGCCAAAGGGATAGGGTCATGGGTCGATTCAGAAGTAATGAATTGCAAGTGCTTATAGCTACTGATGTAGCAGCCAGAGGTATCGATGTGCAGGATTTGACTCATGTATTTCATTTTAGTCTTCCTGATGAAATTGCTTACTACACACACAGAAGTGGCAGAACTGCTCGTGCTGGCAAAGAAGGTACGTCTATAGCGTTTATATCTAAGAAAGAGAAATATAGGATAGGTAAGCTACAAAAGATATTGAGCATAAGCTTTGAGAAAGTGATGGTTCCAGAAGTAGACCAGATTGCTGAAATCAGACTTACTAACTGGGCTATGGATTTTTCTGACATTAATCCATTAGGGAAAGTAGACAAGAAACTATCTGATCATGTCCAATTACTTCTCGGTAATATCTCTAAGGAAGAACTGATTTCTAAATTATTGGTCCAGGAACTCGGCAGGCTAAATCTAGGCACCTCAAAGGATCTTAATGAATTCGATGATGGGTCATATGATAAAAAGAAGTCGGGTAAAAGTAGAAATCATAGAGAAAGACCTCGGAGAGGCCGCAGGGGAAGTGGGTCCTTCAGTAGCCGTGATAAAAACAAAAAGAAAAATAGAAGGTCTGATAAATTCACCAAGAAAGTTCGCAATTTCAAAAAGAAAAAGAAAGCTAAGTAATTGACGTCTAGTAGCATCTTCAAATCCCTCTTTCATTAAGTAAGTCTCCTTCTATTAGAGTGAATCATCTTACAAAAAGGTAAATACCCATTTGCTCTAATTAGTATTATAAATACCTTCATTTGCTTCACACTTAATTATATAATAGTAAGGTAGAGACCAATTAGATTGCTCCTGCAATAGGCAAACTTCAGCTTCGGGAGAGGTATTATAGCGGATTAGGCAATTATCTTATCTATCGCCAAAGAGACATCATTTGGTATTTATTATCGATAACAATTGTAACATAGCTGGCATGAAATGACCATATTATGACGCTGATAAGCTACATATTATCTAAAAAACAGATGTATTATCAACTGTAGATTAGCCAACTAAAGAATATATCCCAATTGTAAAAGGCTAGTTCTAACAATTCGGCTATATTCATCCTTGTTTGTATTAAGAAAAATATATTGGCAGCTATTCTATTCCATTGAATCGTTATACTATTGCTATTGAAAGAGTGGTACTTCAATCCCAAAGAACTTATCTATCTGAATTCCTAATTTGTAAAAATGAATCTAACTAAGAAAGTGCTGAAAATTCAAATCAGCATAGTTGTCATTCTGGTTACTATGTTGTCTTTTTCAGGACTAGCTCAGATTAATACTTCTGATTGGGATCTCTCAATATCTCAGACTATAACTATCTCTGATCCTTATTTACATCAGCAGCCTACACATTCCAAACTTGTCAAAATTGACGCAAGTCATTTCATAGAAACGCTGAGAACGACAGATGATTTAATATGGTTACCTGACCCTGAAGGAAATATGATTCAATTCAGACTTCAACGGACGCAACCCTATACTGATGAAGTAGCAAAATTTTACAACATTCAGACTTTCCATGGATATATGGTCAACAATCCATCTGTCCTATTGGCTTGTGATATTAGCGCCACTGGTTTTCGTGCAGCGGTCTTACAGCCAAATGATACTTACTACATAGAGCCTTCCTCTAAGAGTCGTCAGGACATTCACCATATATATTATAAAAGAGATATTGCAGAAGCGGTTCTGAAGAACAGTCCACATAGTCATGTAGATGCCACAGTAAGTCAGCAGTTACAGAAGTCTGCACCATCTGATAAAACAACCTACCGATTAGGAATGACGACTAGCGGTGAGTATTCTCAGCAATTTGGAGGTGTTCCATATGACCCTGTGAATGTAATGAATGCGCTAGCTTCAGGTGTGAATATTGTGAATGCAATATATCTTAGAGATCTAGGTATAGAATTCACTTTAGTGACAACACAAGCCTTAATTTTTCCAGATCCTGCTACAGATCCCTTTGACACTAGCAATCCACGCCAAACCCTTGAAGCTGGCAATGAATCCATGCTCGGCTTGCTTGGCATAGCAGGTTTTGATGTTGGGCATCTGGTAATTTGGGATAATATAGGTAGTCTGACAACCAACAGTGTCGCTTGCGTTGACTTTCTTAAAGGAGAGGGATATTCAGGTACGAATACGAGCATCAATACACTTTGGATAGATTATGTCTGCCACAATCTAGGGCATCAATTTGGCGCTCAAAATAACTCTGCTGGTATAGAATGCGCAGATTCAGTCAATGGATTTAGGTATGAGCCAGGCGCTGGTTCATCGATTATGTCATCAGTAACTAATTGCAGTCAGGTATCATATACGTCACAAGCCGATCCCTATTTTCACTATGCATCTATAGAGGCCATCCAAACATACATCGCAACTACCTCCTGTGGGGTGATAACAATGACGAGTAACAACAGCGATCCGCAGGTAGATGCTCAGGCTGATATTATCATACCAATGCAAACACCTTTTATACTAGTAGGAAAAGCAACTGATGGTAATGATAGTCTAAGTCAATTGACCTACGACTGGGAACAGTTTGAAGGTCAAGGTCTACCTACCGTAGGCTTTCCTGACTGTGCTAACCCTGATCATCCCCTCTTTAGGTATAGACCCCCATCCTCAGATAATTTCAGATACTTCCCAGAATACAGTGAGATTCTTGTAGGAAATAATAATGGTACTAATTTTGAAAAATTGCCTTGCACAGAGAGACAGATGCTTTTCTCGCTGGCAGTAAGAGATAACAATATAGACCATGGAAGAGTCGAACATGACACAATGAGAGTCTTCGTGGCTAATACTGGTCCTTTTGAACTGACTTCACCTAATGGTGGAGAACAATTAATTGGAGGCACTAGCACTAGTGTGACGTGGAACGAAAATAATACCTCCATACACTGCCCACTTATAGATATATTAATCAGTACAGATAGTGGACTAACGTATACGGTGCTACAAGACAGCATTCCTAATACTGGAACAGCAGCTATCATGCTACCCACTATAGTGACTACACAAGCAAGATTTTTACTGAGATGTCATGTGAGTGGTGGTTTCCAATCTCAATCTACATTTTTTGATATAAGTGATAATGATTTCAGTTTAGATTCTAATATGCTCGTAGACAATGATGGAGATGGATGGGATATCTCTGATGATTGTGACGACAACGACCCTAATATCAATCCAGGCGCAGATGAAGTCTGTAATGGGATAGATGACAATTG
The DNA here is from genome assembly GCA_964591455.1 of uncultured Saprospiraceae bacterium. Lineage (GTDB taxonomy): Bacteria > Bacteroidota > Bacteroidia > Chitinophagales > Saprospiraceae > RFSX01. The sequence continues at coordinate 26,295 of CAZQDZ010000017.1, read as the reverse complement.
CAATCTTCTTATAGATGAAAATGACCCCACCCTAGTCAATGCACTTATATGGCACTTGGATTCAGATGGAGATGGATTCGGTGATGCTGCGATATCAATTATGGATTGTAACCAACCACAAGGATATGTGGCGGATAACACGGACTGTGATGATTCGAACGATCTCATTTTTCCGGGTGCGCCAGAAGTATGCAACGGTGTGGATGATGATTGTGATGGAATAGTGGATATCTTGGACCCTGATTTAGTAATGGCATTGACATGGTATGTGGACAGTGATGGTGATGGTTTCGGTGATGCAAATATGTCTTTAATGGACTGTACACAACCTACTGGCTATGTAGACAATGATGGAGACTGTGATGACAGCGACCCAGCTATCAATCCAGGAGCAGATGAAATATGTAATGGTATAGACGACGATTGTGACAACTTAGTGGATGACAATGATCCGAACCTAGTAGGAAATACGATTTGGTTTTTTGACCAGGATGGTGATCAATTTGGGAACGACTTGAATACATTGATATCATGTACTCAACCACCTGGCTACATATCTGTAGGAGGTGACTGTAATGATAATAACCAATTTATAAATCCACTAGCTCAAGAAATATGTAATGGCATAGATGATGACTGCGATGGATTTGTAGACAGTAATGACCCTGATGTGACAGGTACACTGAGTTGGTTTAGAGATTTTGATGGAGATGGATTCGGCAATGCAGTCATCGTCATTCAGTCTTGTAATGCACCAGCAGGATTCGTAAGCAATAGCACGGATTGCAATGACAACAATAGTTTTATTAATCCAAATGCACCTGAGATATGTAATGGCATAGATGATGACTGTGATGGATTAGTGGATACAAATGATCCTGATTTATCTGGTGTCCTTGTTTGGTATGGAGACTTTGACGGAGATGGATTCGGCAACATAGGAAATGCGATTATATCCTGTTCACAACCAGCAGGATTTGTAGGTAACAATCTGGATTGCAACGACAACAATCCTAATATAAATCCAGATGCGACTGAGACATGCAATGGAATAGATGATGATTGTGATAACCTAGTGGATGGTGACGACCCAAGTGTCGCCAATGCAGAGACATACTATATAGATAGTGATCAAGACGGCTTCGGCGATGCCAACGACATCGGTGTACTCACTTGTACGCCACCACAGGGACATGTCGCTAATAACTTAGATTGTAATGATAATAATAGTAATATCAATCCTTCTGGTCAGGAAATATGTAATGGCTTGGATGATGATTGTGATGGCTTTGTAGATCAGGCAGATCCTAGCATCACAGGATTGATGGTATGGTTTGCAGATTTGGATGGTGACGGTTTTGGGAATCCAAGCAACAGCGTTCAGGCCTGTATTCAACCTGCTAATTTTGTTTCTAATAATAATGATTGTGACGATGGCAATAATACAATCAGTCCAGCTTCCATTGAACTATGTAATGGAATAGATGATGACTGTGACGGCCTGGTAGATGGAGATGATCCCGATTTATCTAGTGCTACTGTTTGGTTTTTTGATGGTGACATGGATGGATTTGGAAATCCAAATAACAGCATCATGGCTTGCAGTCAACCGCTAGGATTTGTGGCCAATAATTTAGATTGTGATGATACCCGATCTACTGTCAATCCTAATAGTCCAGAAATCTGTGGCGGACTAGATGACAATTGCAACGGCCTCATAGATGAAGATGATCCTACACTTACTGGTTCATTGATATGGTTTGCAGATAATGATGGGGATGGCTTCGGTGATAATCTGAATACGACGCTTTCATGTATTCAGCCTCTTGGCTTTGTAGATAATAATTCAGATTGTAATGACATGAATCCACTTGTCAATCCAGCAGGTCAAGAGGTCTGTAATGGATTTGATGATGATTGTGATGGACTCATAGATTCGGCAGACCCAGATAACCAAGGTAACGGCATCTGGTACCTGGACATGGATGGAGATGGATTTGGCAATACAACTATTTTTGAAATATCCTGTATCCAACCATCAGGCTTCGTGTCTATAAATGGAGACTGTGATGACAATAATCCAAATATAAATCCAGGGGCATCTGAAATCTGTAATTCTATAGATGATGACTGCGATGGGTTTTTAGATGGAGATGATCCGAATCTTGTAGGCGGTGCTATATGGTACCAAGATATAGATAATGATGGATGGGGTAATGCTTCAGTGTCTAGAATGGACTGCACGCAGCCATTTGGATTTGTCGCCACAGCTGGTGACTGCGATGATAATAATGGGAGTGTCTTTCCAGGATCTACAGAGGTGTGTAATGGCATAGATGATGATTGTGATAGCTTAGTGGATAGCGCTGATCCTGATTTTACAGGAGCAGCAACGTGGTACTTGGATGCAGATGGGGATGGGTTTGGAAATGCAAGCAACTCACTACAAGATTGTGTGAGGCCTGCTGGCTATGTAGATAACAACACTGATTGTAATGATGGGAATCCACAAATAAATCCAGGAGCGCCGGAGCTGTGTAATGGTACAGATGATGATTGTGATGGATTAGTAGATGGAGATGATCCTGATGTAAGCAGCGCAGTGGTAGTATGGTTTGCAGATTTTGACAGAGATGGTTTTGGAGATGAAAATCAGATGACGGAATCATGTACCCAACCACCAGGTTTTGTCAGTAACAGTACTGATTGTGATGACACCAATGCTATGGTGTTCCCTGGGGCCACTGAACTATGCAATGGCATAGATGATGATTGTGATGGGTTGCTGGATGATATGGATCCTGATGTAGTGGGCGGTAATGTGAGATGGTTCCTAGACAATGATGGTGATGGTTTCGGAGATGCAAATAACTCTGTGGAATCTTGTACGCAACCTGCAGGATACGTGATGGATAATTCAGACTGCGATGATAGTAACTCTAGTATATTCCCTACAGCTCAGGAGGTATGTAACGGAAGGGATGATAACTGTAATGGACTTATAGATATAGATGATCCTGAAATCTCTGGTGTAGGGCTATGGTTTGCTGACTTAGATGAGGATGGATTTGGAGACCCGAATAATACGGTAGAAGATTGTACACAACCGCCTGGTTTCACATTTAACAATGAAGATTGTGATGACGACAATCCATTTATCAATCCTGAGGCTCAAGAGATATGTAATGACATAGATGACAACTGTGATGGGCTCATAGATGATGAAGATGTGACCCTGGTGGATGGAGACACATTTTTCTTTGACTCTGACGGGGATGGATATGGAGATGATATGTTCCCATTGGTTTCATGTAACCCACCTTCAGAGTTTGTCTTATTAGGTGGAGATTGTGACGACACTAATCCAGATATTTTTCCAGGGGCGGAAGAGATAGTAGGCAATGGCGTAGATGAAAATTGTGATGGTCTCGACGATACAGTATCTACTACTGATCTAAATGATGAAACACTTATTCTATTTCCTAATCCATTCACGGAAAGCATTACGCTAGATTCAGAAATTCAGGAAGTAGTCAATATTAAAGTACTAGATATAAGTGGTCGTGCGATTTTATCAGAAGACAATGTGACCTTGCCATACAACACCACATTCTCTAAAATGGAAAGTGGCACTTATCTGATGGTAATCCAAAACCAGAATGGCCAGGAACAAACCATTAGAAAAATAATTAAAATCTAACTTAGTTTTCTCAATCTCAATATAAATCAAGCAAGGCTCCCTAAATGCGGAGCCTTGCTTTTTATTATACACAACATTTCTAATCTTTCTACTCTACTATCAACATATGCCTAATGGCTTTGCTGTCTCCGAATTCTAGTTTATAATAAACCAGGCCAGTCGTATTTATATCAGACTTTGATAGTGTCCAGGTATTCAAACCTTTGATGCCTGCTCTTGAAATCGTTTTTATGATTTGGCCTGTGACATCGTACAGCGTCATGGTCACTTCTCCATTTTCTGGCAGCTCAAAATCTATGTCCGTATGATCTGAGAATGGATTCGGTCTATTCTGATACAACTTGATATCACTCGATTCTTTTGCTGTCAATCGGATATCTCGTGTATTCAGTGATTCACCAATGTAAGCCTCTGATCTCAACTGAGAATTCTTAATGCTTAGTTGCTCTGACAATAGTCCATCAGAGCCTGCGATTATACTTAGCGTGAATGCAGCACTTTGATCAGATAGACTAAGGTCACCATTATAGCTGACTGCGACGTTATCCCCTTGAATACTATAGTTAGCCTCCGTCAATCCTTTGCCATCAAGTCCTAGCACTTCACCATCTTTCACAAAGAGCTGGATTTGATATCCGAGCACATCAGACACAGAAGAAGCGATAGTTACCTCCACTCTCTCTCCAGCCTCGACAAATAAATCATCATATACATAAAGAATGTCGTCGTCATTTCTGAACTCTACACCTTGGTTTACTGCATTAGGGATAACAGTATTATCTACATCTCCTAACTTAACACCGATAAAATCTGATTCAGTCATTTGTTGAGATAAATTAAGTAGCATTATAGAGTCTCTGTAAATCCACGGATTATCTAAAGTCAATTCCTGATATGCATCTACAAAAGTCCATGATTGATCATGACCAAAGTTCTCATTGACACCTAGAATCATCTTACGAAGTGCAACTAGATCAGAACCATTAATACGGTTATCTAGATTGACATCAGCGGCAATCATTTTATAAGGGCTAGACAATCTTTCCTGACCGAGGATATGGCGTTGTATGTGAATAATATCCACTGTATTAAGACCATTCATAATGTCATCACTCTTATGGCCTTGCAGGAGATAATCATCATGCATCACCACATCATCAAAAGCGTATTCTCCATTTTCATCTGACATAAAATATGATTCTTTCGAACTCGCGTTTGCTATCAAGGAAGTTTCTACTTCTTGAATACTCTCTCCTATTTCAGTATAGAACTTCCCAGATATAATTGTACGTGTACCTACAGGTCGCGTATCATCAGAGACGATTGCATTTACAACACAAAAATTGCTATTACCACATTCATCATGCACATATACACTGACCGTAAGAATTCCATTAAGACCTACATCCTCTCTGGAAAATAATCTACCTGAAGATCCTGTGCTTGCATTCCAACTATCCGCTACACCTGCTTCAAAGTCTGCTTGAGTAGCAGCCAATCCATCCTCTGGGTTATAGTAACCCGTAGCATTAGGTGGTGGCTGCGCAGAGAATGTAAATAATAAGTCATCCTGTGATGAACAATTATCAGTAGCGCCTGCATTGAAATCATTAGCCCATAAAGCAAAAGCGCCGTCTTCATCTATGGAGGTAGATACAGAATTACAATAGACAGTAGGGGCTGTCGTATCAGACACTGTGAAGGTGCTCTGAGCACTACCCTCATTACCGCAATTATCAGTCACAGCTATCGATATACTGTGCCCAGTTTTTGTAACAGGTACACTATTCAGTTCTAACTGGATAGTATCTCCAGAGAAAGAGCTTGCTATCTGAGTAACATCTACAGATCCATCATTACCAAAATCAACTGATATCAGCCAACTTAATTCTCCTGTAGGACAATTGTCATCATCTGAAGCTGACAGGGGAATAGAAACAAAATCTAAAGTACAGGCAGTAGACAATATATCGAAGGCCATGTTTTGAGGAATATTCACTGCAGGACTATTCGTATCTATTACTTCAATTTTTTGTGTACTGGTGAATCTACCTTGTGCCCCATCTGTTCTATCAAAAGTACACCAATCAATTATCGTCCATACATTTTCTATCGTAAAACAAACGCCTCCTGCGTTGTTCAATGTATCTGAAGTGACATTTACACTTATATGTCCACACTCGACCTCATCAAAAGTTGGTGGTTCTAATTCGAAGCCTGCACAACCGACAGTCATATCTGTTGGCCAGACAATAGAAGCTGAATTAAACTGATCAGACTCTACTACAAAATACTGTGTGCATATCACACTACCCTCACTTTCGAATTCACGAACAAGTGCACCAAAACCACAACTTTCATCATATGGCGGAATCATATCAGGAATCCCATCTCCATTTATATCAAACGTAGGATCAGCATTAGCAGGCTTGCTGGCAGGGACGGTAGAATTCAATACATCATTATTATTGATACCTAGATTTACATCTCCACAAATTCCTGTACGAGCAGGCATACCTGTTACAGAAAGGTCATCAAGGAATCCCGTGTTGAACTGGCTGCAACTTATTATCATGCCATCTGGACAAGTAGTCTCATCAGATGACCTATCTTGAAGTACGACCATGGATCTGACAACATTTGTATTACCACAATCATCCGTAACTAATAATTCTACTTCGATTTCTGCAAATCCTTCAGGACTCATATCGTCACAGCAGAAGTGTACAAATGGTCCGAATTCATCATCAGTCCTATCACAATGATCATCCATTCTTCGGATATCTAAAGTCACTTCACTACAATTGTCAAAAGAGCCATTATCTATACTTTCTGCGCTTACTAAGGCAAAGGCCTCTGTAGCCCCAGCAGCGTATACAGGTACCGTTATGTATTCTACGGCTATGGCATTAGGAGAGGTATTATCTTTTATAGTTATCTCAAGCGTTGCCTCAGTCTCATTACCACAACAATCTGATGCGCTATAGAAAATCTGGTGTGTACCAGCTTCCAATCCTACGGCAGTAAATCCACTCTGGGCATCTCCTATAATCGTATGATCTCCTGAAGTACCGTCTACGGTGTAAGTCACGTTGGAATCACAGTTATCACTCAATCGACTAGGAGCGGGCAAAGCAAAATCTAAGGTACAAAACCCTGCTTGTGTAGATTCTGTAATACTTCCAGGCAGACTTAACATTGGTGCTTCACTGTCATCCAAGGCAATAACCTGTAGATGATTTTGAACCTCAGAAGTACACCAATCTAATAGCGTCCAGGATCTAAATATTTTTCCTCCACTTACACATCCAGGTGAGCAATTAGAGCCATTACTGGCAGAATCTGAGAATATGCTATTGACATTACAAAGATTCTCTTCTATGCTGACAGGTCGGTCATCAATATAAATATGAGGGTAAGCAAATCCGACACCTAAGCTAGAGGCTATGTCTGCTGGAGATGTACCGTCATTACAATCGACAGACACAGTTGTGCTTGGCAGATATACAGTATTGTTTATAGGATTATCTATCACACCTTCCGTGGCAATTATGCTGGAGGGGTTCAGTGGTTCGAACAAGTATTCTCTTGTACAAGTAATAACATCTGTCTGTGTACCACCAAGTGCTGTAAAGGTTACTGTCCATGTTCTTCGCAAGGTACTTCCTCTACATAAACCCAAGTCAGATAAGTCATCTTCAAAAGTGACAGACCCTACTTCAAAATTCTGGCAATTATCTTCTATACTTCCATTAACAAAATCATCTATGTCGCTAGGTAAGTTTTGGCCTTCTAACAAGGTCACATCATAACAAGAAAAGATACATTCAGGTGCAAAATTTCCATTGCCCAAACCTCCTACTGGACAGTCACATTCCAATTCTGGCGGTGTCTTATCTTCTAAGGTTACATTGCCCCAACAAGTCTCATTAGAGCATAGGTGGGTAACAGTATACACTAATTGCTGGCCAATAAAGTTATTGACATTATCACCAGTGTCTGAAGTTTCATTTCTAATATCTACTACAGTACCATCCGCTGCTGTCATCGTAATTGTAAATTCTTCAGGACTAGAAACTTGGTTTTCTATAAGCTGATCTAATGACAAGAGACTCGCATCGCAAGCTGGTCCTAATGTCACATTAATGGCATCATTACAGGCCAGTGAAGATATATCTGCAGAACAATCCACCTCGTAGGTTGCAGGTCCACATACAGTATAACAGTCATCTTCAAAAGGGGCCGTCCCATTGATTAGGGCCGTAAGATTTACTGGCGCTCCTTGACTAAGCAATGCAGAAACATTGGCCGCCTGATCAGATTTAAAATTGAGGGCAAACACATAGTAAGTGTCTTCTGCCAAGCTGGCAAACAAGCCGACAGGGTTAGCCGTTATAATATTAGTGTTACCAGAACTCACATCAGTCAGAAGGTACCACTGCAAAAAGTCACTGCTACCACCAGACATAAAGGTGCCTGGCTGAGCTTGTGAGAAAATCGTCCCGCCACTATCATCATTAGCGGCATCTGTACAAATGCAATTTACATAGTCATTATCAGCTGCACCATTTCCATTTATATCAGTACAGAAAGTTTCTACAACTTCCACAGTTGTCATACAACTACCTAACAAATTATCAGTAACTGTTACAGACTGCACTTCATTGCCATTCAAAGAATGAGCGAACGGTCCAAAGACCAAGGCAGTGCCATCATAACTCTGAGAAGCATTTCCGACAGAGACATTGAAATCATTGGAGCCAGTTCCACCTGTTACTACAGTTATCTCTACATAATAAAATCGCTCCATAAAATTATTATTGTCATCTGAACAGATGGCAACCACCTCTACTATAATGTCATTGCATACAGGAGCTGGACAAGCAGCATTAGGAAACGCTGTACCTGCAGTAGCATTGCTCGTTTCTCCATCCAGTGCATTAGGTCCACTGTACATCCAATTATTATCGAATGTGGTACCGCTGGCCATCTGGTCAGTGGAAACAGCCCAGCCATCTAAGTACTCCCATATCTCGCCAGTGCCATCCGTGTTTATATCTCCAAATACATCTTCTACGGTGCCGCTACAGAATAACTCTACGGCATCGTCTCCATTGATATTTGCGGCAGGATCTACAAAATCAGGATCACAACCAAAAAAGTTATTAAACTCCACGGCCTCTGTTGCTACCGTTATACAATTACCTGCAGGAAGTGGCATCACAGGAAAAGTAAATTCTTCTCCGTCTGATCCACCACCATTGTTAGCAGAACCTATAGCATATATACTTAGGTCAGCGATATCAGCATTAGCGCAGATTTGGATCATTTTAGGTGTACCTCCCAAGAGTGGGCCATCTACTATACCCGCTATATACGCATTCCCACATTGCGCAGACATACTACCATGTAATAGTAACACGCAGAAGAAAATTGTTGTCTTTAGAATTCCTTGAATTTTAGTCATGGTATTCGTTTCAGAAATGAATAAGTATATATTTTGTGTTGTCATTTTTCTAAGAAATTGGTTCTGAATAATTAGCGACTGCCAGTCCATGGGAAAGTTCCACAGTTAGGGCATTCTATAGTGATTGTAAAAGGCACTCTTGTAATACAAGTACCTGAACCTATCAATGCTATCTCCCCTCTAAATACTCCTTCAGTAATACCAGAAGGAATCACATAATCAGTTGGCATTGGTTGACCTAAATCTATAAAGTCTGTGAATCCTGCAGCGCGGGCATCATCATCAAAGAAGATTTGTATATGCTCTACCATTCCTAGCGTTATCTGCAAATTAATCGGGGCAGATTCTGTGCCTTTACAAACTTGGGGACTGTCAACAGACCCTGCCAAGAATGGGCATACCTGTAAGAGTGCCATATCGAAATCATCTTGATCCATCTGTGCATCTACTCCCCCATTGGAGCCATCCGATATATTGTTATCTATTTCACCTGACCCTCCACCAGTTGTTGGCAATGGATCATCTTCATCTTTAATTGGCATCAATCCAGCATGATCTCTTGTTGCTGCAGTAATTTCTGCAGTATTAATCAAGGTTAAACCAGCAGAACTAGCGCTGACTGTTAGTGTAATGGTTACGGGCAAGGTCTCACCTGGATTCAATGGTGTAGAAGTGGCCACTGTAGCAGTAATGGTGTTTCCTCCAGTTGTATTAGGATTATTAGCAAAAGCATTAAGCGTATTATCTGATGCGACGAAATCAAGCCCTACAGGTAAATAATCTTGAACAACTATATTATAAATAGGATCAGTCCCTTGATTAATAACACTAATAGTGAAATTCACATTATCACCAATATTAACAAAACCAGTTGCATTAACTACTTTCTGTATCGCAACATCATCTATTCTGCACACACAATCTACAGTGTATGCCGCTACGCCACAACCAACTGCACATACATCTGACGGTATTTCAAAAGCCTCTCCTTCAGCAGGAAGCGCAGCTAAGAATGACATCAGATCATCTATGCCTACATTAATAGGATAGACTCTAAAGGCATCATTTGTCAAATCTGTAAAGAGTCCCGTATTATTAACTGCGCTCACCTCATCATCTGAATCTACTAACACATATACTATAACGGATGTATCCGCTCCAAAACTTCCTGGGGCTACTTGTGCTAAGACTGTTCCAGGTATATCATCCTCACAATCACAAGATGGACCTGAGGCATTCAAACCATTATCGCTTGTATATCCACACAAGACTTCTGATACCGTTAATGAGCCTTCACAATCAGCGCCTTCATTAAAATATAATAAATCAATAGTCGTCGTGCCAGTTCCTGAATGTTGGAATGGCCCTAAGTAGAAAGTACCTACCGCATCAAAAAGATACTCACGTGTACCCGTACTAACATTTACGCCATTGGATAATTCACTGCTAGATCCCAAGTCAAATAACTCCACTCTAATGAAATATTCATCTTGGTCAGCGTCATTTCCATCTGCATCTGTACAAGTCGCGACTGCAGTTAACTCGGGTAAAATGCACAACTCAGAACAACTTTCTGGCGCAACACCAATGCTGGCACTGAAGCTACAACTCCATGGTCCATTAATCTCTATAAAGATATTAACAGGCTGTCCATCAGCTGGAAATGTCAAACCGGTGATCGTATGAGAACCAGGATCTAAGCTGTCTATGCTAATAGATATGAAATCATTTATTGTGCTTATAAAGAGATTACCAGAAGGTGGCAAATCAATATAACTTATCTCTAAATCTGCAGTAAAGAAGTCATTGAATTCATCGAGATCATCATCACCATTGACACAGGGTGACATATCAATAATAGATACATCTATAATAATACAGGTAGGACATTCTCCTGGCGTTGTCACGACCATCCCGAGGGGTCCAATAACTGATGCATCTTCGTCACACTGACAGCGGGTCAGAATAGTACGAGATTCGTCCTGCACGTATGTAGGCACTTCTGTTGTAAATGCCGCAAAATTATCTGAGTAAAACAGTGTCGACCCAGCTGGGCAAGGACTTGGAGAAAGTGGAAATACCTCACCGCCTGAAGGTGTGCCACCCGGAGTATCGCAGCTACTATCCATTAAGTTGACTTCCATATCCGATACAGTCAGCATACTCAAGTCAGGGCAAAAAGCGGGCTCGTCCGAACAACTAGGTAAACCTGCAAAAGTAAATTGTCCCTGACAATTAGGGTCACCGTCCAAAGAAATGTCAAAAGTCACAGGATCACCATTAGCAGATAAAGCAAGATTACTAATCGTATACTGAGTATTATTAGCATCTAACACAATCAAATCTGAAATGGCTCCTGAAATCTCTAACTCACCTCCATCTGGATGATTGGCAAGACTGATAATGAGATCCGCTTGGAAGTAATCATTAGAACCATCAAGATCCGAATCTCCATTGATACAATCAGAGGTGACATTTAATGAAACATCAAATATTTCACATAGTATATTTTCCGAACAAGGAGGGGAATTTTGAACCTCCACAGAAAATGCACAACCAGGATGTGAAGAAAATACAGCCGTGAAAGTCATCAAATTATTATCGGCTGGAAGGTGGACATCCGTGAACGTATAACTTGTACCTGTAAGCACATCAAAAGGAACTGACAATCCAAGCTCTACTATTTCTAACACACCAAAAAAGGAAGGCATATTATAATCTACAGTGATATCAGCAAAATAATAATCGTTGCTATCATCACCATCGCTTCCTGCATTCATACAGCCAGTGGTATTCTCTATTATGAGATTTGTAATTGCAGGCTCTGAGCAATTGAATGGTGCTTGTCCAGCGACAGCCTCATAACTACATCCTTCATCAGCAATCACTTCTACCTCTACAGTTATATCTTGTCCATTAGCATCAAAAAACATATTACTTAAGGTTAGAGATGTAGGATCAAGCGTAGATAGATCAAAAGTAAATGAATCATCTGTGGTTGTAATTACTAATTGGCCTGAATTGGGCAAATTAGTATACTCTATCACAAGGTCAGTCGTGAAGACATCATTGAGTCCATTGTCGTCGTTGCCTACATTGATGCAATCTGATATGTTATCAAGACTTATACTTGTTATCTCGCAAGGAGGAAGATTAGAACAGGGTGGTAGATTCTGAGCTCTAAAGAATGTACTACAACTTATATTGTCGGTAAATTCCACAAATACAGATGTCGTAATACCATTGGCATTGAATTGTACATCAGAGAATGTGTGACTGTTACCTATTAGATTGCTTACAGGGATAGATATTGAAGTAAAATCACCGAAAATCATTAGTTCGCCAGTCGTAGGTGGTAAATTAAAATTTACAGTGACATCTGCTAAGAAGATGTCATTACTGTCATCATTATCATCACCTACATTAATACAACCTGATGTATTTTCAACAGTCACCCCAAACAAAGAACATTCCGAGCAATTAGGTGGGGCTACTACGTCCAATTCTTCTTGAAATCGGCAACGCCAATCTCCATTGATATCAATAAATACACCTACCATTGACCCATTTGCGCTAAAACTAACATCTGTAACAGTATGTGTATTTGGATCTAATCCATTTAAATCTATACTCTGAGTACTCCCTCCAAATCCAGAAATACTTAAGGTGCCCGATGGGGGTATATCTTCATATTCAAGTATAACATTGGCTAAGAATATATCATTACTTCCATCTTCATCATTGCCTATATTTTCACAAGGAGATATATTTGTCACCTGCACATTTGTTATTATACAAGTGGGACATTCTCCGGGATTAGTAGAAACTGTACCTATAGGGCCGTTAATCCCCGAATCACTATCACACTGACATCTCGTAATTACTGTAGTACCTCCATTCTGAATATAAGTAGGAACTTCAGAAGTAAATGTGATTAAATCCTCAGAATAAAATAAGGTAGATCCCACAGGACAAGGATTAGGCGAAGGGGCAAATATTACTCCGCCGGACGGCTCACCTCCTAATTCAAAACATGTACTCTCTATCACGTCCACCTCCATATCGGCCTCTGTCAACCCACTAAAATCTGGACACTGCGCATTTACGAGATGCACCAAGCCAAGGAACAAAACGAACACCTGAATAATATTTAATAATGTTTTTTTCATCTTACTAGAATTAAATTAAAAGGGTGTTATTAAATAATGATTAATTACTTCCATTCCATGGGAAGGTGCCATCACAACCCAAAAAGCAAATGTTCAATATCGCGGGATCAAAATCATCTCCCCCATCCGAGGCAGTGACGTTGTTATCATTAGAATCTGGTGGACTACCACTATCATCGTCTGGCATAGAATCAGCATCAAATGCGATAGGGCCACCAGGCGTACTAGAGCCACCTATTATTTCAGCATTATTGACAATACTAGGATTAGTACAGGTAGTAGATACCGTCATTGTTATTGTAACCACGACAAATTCTCCTGAGGGTATAGTCGAAATCATAAAACCATTAAGGCCATTATCCGTAACCACAGGAGCAATACCTCCTCCAGTATGTGAAGTAAACTGAGCATCTACATACATTAAGCAGTTCGGGAAATAATCCGCGACGGCCACATCATAGGCAGCTACACTACCTTGATTAATAACAGTTATATCGAAAGTCACTTGGCTTCCCGGTGTTACATTAGAAGTAGTAGTTAAGACTTTTGTTAAGGCCAGGTCATAGCAAGCAGTTACTACAACTTCTACGGTAGACGGCTCCCCACAAATCTCACTTGCTTCTATACTATATTCGAATACATAACTACCTGGGTTAACCCCTTGTAAATTAACCGTTCCTTGATCTCCATTGCTAAGGCTAATTAAAGACAATGAATCTTGAGGAAGCGACCATGTACCTCCGCCATCAGGTGCACCTCCAAGTCTATCGAATAAGTTAAAACTAAATTGACTTGGATCTTCATTACATATTTCTATAACAGTCGACTCTCCAGGGGATAAATTTTCTATTACAGTTATTACAAACTCATCTGTGGTCAAGCAATTATTACTGCAGATAAGTGACATGCTACCAGTGTAATTTCCAGGTGGAAGATTATCTGGTATTGTCATCTGGTCTCCTGGCATAAAAGGAGTCAGAGTTGGCACATCTGTAAATGAAGGATCCTCAAAATCAATGAGGATATGAGTTATAGGGCAACCGACATCTGTGATGATAATTGGAGCTAAGGCAGATCCTTCACAGACTTCTACATTAGAAACAATTGCTGAGGTCATTTCCGCATCAAAAATTTCAATATCAAGCACTGGACCTGAACAAAACAAATCTGTTGGGTTAGTAAAGATTACTAAGTCAGTATAAAGCCCACTAGACAAATTACTCAGACAATATTCTCCATTAACATCACTACTAAATCGTCTTTCTACTAGTAACCCATTTGGATCAGTATACCTTAAATTAAGTCCTCCTTGACGTAAACCTTCAAAACAGATGCTACCATCAGCCAAATTACATTGAGTAACATGTGTTGGTTCAGCTGTATATTCGGGTCCTCTAAAAGAATCAAGGCGTAACTTCTCTATAGAAAAACAGTCTCCACTCTGAACTCTAACATAGAGTGGATTATTAAAGAGATTCATTCCATTACTAAGAGGATTTAACATATTTAAAGCATCCACTTCATTAGCATAGTAAGTCACATCATCCACAGAACCATCAGCGCCATCACCGTCTATATCTCCATTTGCCAAATTCTCTGCATTCTCTAATGTGAAATTGGACATAAAGGACCCAAATGGATCTTCACAGGCTGCTATAAATGCGCCTTCGTTGGTTTCAGGAGAATCTATCTCTATGTTTACTATACAACTATCTAAACAGCCAGAGGCATGAGCTATGACAACTTGGTAAGATCCAGCTGATGAATTTGTAGCCACAAATTCTGGATTCTGCTCAAAAGAACTAAATCCATTAGGTCCAGTCCAACTCCATGACACAGCGTCCCCTCCTGTCTCCATTAACTGTAAAAGTTCTCCTCCACAGACAGGACTATTAGATGTTGCATTACAACTCAGTGCACTACTCTCACCTACATTACCAGAACACGTGCTCGTGCAACCATTAGCATCTGCTATAGTGACAGTATATGTACCTTGAGAAAGATTAGAAATTGTGGAAGAGGATTGACCCATATTCCAGACATAACTATATGGTGGTGTGCCTCCTGAGGCATTCGCTGTTACCGAACCGTTGTTTTCACCACAGCTCGTATCAATAACTGCCACTGTACATGTCGGCAGACCTGATGCATCATCCACTATAGCTTCACAAGTGCTGGTGCATCCGTTAGCATCTGTAACGGTTAATATATAGGTGTCAGGAATTAATCCAGACATAACTGATAGCGTATCTCCCGTATTCCATAAGTATAAATAGGGCGCTTCCCCACCCATAACTGTACCCGCAACAGAACCATCATCTCCACAATTCGTATCAGTCGCGACCAATGTACAAGTCGGTGCATCCGACGCATTTACAATAGCTTCACAGGTACTCGTACAACCATTAGCATCTGTAACTGTTAAGGTATATGAGTCAGCTACTAAACCTGTGATTGTCCCCGTCGTTTCGCCATTACTCCATTCAAATGTATATGGCTCTACACCACCTGACGCTGAACCTGATACTGCTCCATCACTTTCACCACAAGTCGTATCTGTAGATACTGCATTACAGGTAGGTGCATCTGAGGTATTCACAATAGCTTCGCAGGTACTGGTACATCCATTAGCATCAGTTACTGTCAATGTATAAGTGTCTGCAGCTAGCCCTGATATAACCGCTAGCGTATCTCCAGTATTCCACAAGTAGGTATATGGCGCTACCCCACCCATTGCTGTACCAGCAACAGACCCATCATTAGTTCCACAACTCGTATCAGTCGTTACCAATGAACAAGTCGGCGCATCTGAGGCATTCACTGTTGCCTCGCAGGTGCTGGTACAACCAGCGGCATCTGTAACAGTCACTATATAGGTGTCCGCAGCTGCATCAAATATGATTCCTATTGTATCCACAGCTGATCCTGATACCATCACTAGTGAATCTCCTAAAGCCCACTGATATGTATAAGGTGCTATCCCGCCTATTGCAGAGCCTATAACAGTACCATTACTTTCTCCACAACTAGTGTCAAACGCCATCAATGAACAAGTCGGTGCATCTGATGCATTCACTGTAGCCTCGCAGGAACTGGTACATCCATTAGAGTCAGTAACGGTTAAAGTGTAATTGCCGGCTGCTAAATTGCTTATCGTTTCTGAGCTAGCCATATTACTCCATTCAAAAGTATAGCCATCTGCTCCACCAGTAGGCACAGCTGTGAGAGTTCCATCGGACACCCCACATGAACTATTTGTCGTGGTTATAGTACAACTCGGTAACTCATATATGTCAACATCTATTTCATCAGCAAATGTACATCCGTTACTATCAGTGATCGTTAATTCAAATAACTCAGTTCCAGGACCAATTACATCTGCCCCTGGGACAACTGGATTTTGTGCTGTCGAAGAAAATCCAAATTGACTAGTCCATTGCCAAGTGATGGCATCACCTCCACTTTCAGTAAGCAGGATATCTTCACCCGCGCAGATTGCTCTATCTGTCATAATTGAGGATGTAGGAATCTCATGTACCACAATTTCTACGTCATCCACTCCAGTGCAATCATTACCATCTGTAATAGTTACAGTATAGGTGTGTGTGCCAGGCCCAGGCAGAAAGAAAAGCGTTACATCTGGGTTTTGCATCGTGGATGAGAATCCATTAGGGCCGGACCAAGACCATTCTCTAGCCAATCCACTAGACTCCTCTAATTCAATATTTACTCTGTCGCAGTAGATTGAATCAACTGCTTCTGCAACGGGTACAGGATTTGAATTCACTAAAATTTCTATTTCATCTGTTGCTGTACAGCCGTTGGAGTCAGTCATCAATAAGGAATAGGTATGAGTACCTACGCCTGGTAAAGCAGAACCACTTACTACGGGACTCTGAAGTGTGCTACTGAAAGAAGCAGGTCCAGTCCAAGACCATGAAGAACCATTATTACTGCTCTCTATTAATTCTATATCTTGTCCATCACATACAGATTCGTCTACTGCACTGGCGACTGGTATTTGTGCATCTGCCATCCCAATGGTTTGTGCACCAGACACTGAAGCTGTACATCCAAAATCATCTACTGCACCAGTGATTACATAATCACCTGGACAAAAATTAGGTAAGGTGGCCGGAAGTGTAATCCCAATTAGAGAATCCAAAACGCCATTAAGTGTATAAAATATATCAAAGCTTATATCACTAGGGCCATCAAAGCTGATAGACCCATTACAAAAGCAATCGTTTGTATCAGAGGCTGAGGATAGTGTAATGGCACTCATTGGTTTAAAATCGACTACCACCTCTTCGTCTCCTACTATCCCTTCGCACTCACTTCCACCTAAGTCAATTACACTGCTTAATGATACATCTATTGGACCCATTGTAAGGCCAGGTATCGTCAGCATATCCCCGTCATTAAATCCAACTCCTGTAATCAAAATACCATTAAAAAGATATTCAATGTTGAAAGGACCGGTTCCTCCTATTATAGAGATAGGTATCATGGCAAGGGTGGATTCAGCAGCACAGAGAACAACAGTATCTACCTCGATACTTGCAAATGGACAATCTGAATTAGCAACTATAATATTAGTTAAAGAGTCTAATTCATCGCTTGCACCCGAAGGACAATTAAGCGTATCGAAAGGTGTCACAACAGCCCTAAACTGCAAAGTTCCGGATCCGCAAATATCATCAGGAATTTGGTAGTCACAGCATATAGGTGCTTCGCTGACTTCACAGGCCCCTATCAATTCTTCACCATCCTGTCCATCATCCGTATAACTAAACATATCTATGAGATTACCGGAGGTATCGTGAAGCGTTGCATCGTCTGAACTGTTATTCCATATATTATTTGTGCGCTCACTATAATTGCAAGAAAGTGTGATACAATCTCCAGAAGCCAGAATAGTCCCAGCAGAAAATATATGAGAAGGATCCCCCGGACCAGTCCCACCAGTATTATCATCTAACTCCCATCCACTGATATCTACATCAGGGTTATCAGTATCACATGAGCAGCCATTACATATCGTTATACTTTCTGGCACAGCAACACCACACTCACCGCCATCTCCATTAGCTATCAAAGAGGCAAAGAATACATTGCCACCAGATGATGATGTAGGCATAGGACAGGGAGTATCTGGAATGGGTTGTGAGCAAATTTCTTCTTCAAAAGTTCCATCATTATCTGAATCAACCTGAAATGATACCATTCCTCCAGCAGGCAGATTGTCTCCTGTGAAACACAAAGGGATGACATCCCCGCCACATACTAGTATAGGTCCCACACTCCCATCTACTTGTAGATTAAAGTTTTGTGGACATGACATCATTGGAGGCTTCTCTGACTCTGAAGTATTAGCAGCAGTCTGAGCTGAATTTAGAAGTAATGCTAAATAGAAAAAAGACAATAGAGATTGTTTGACGAATAGACGGAAATTGTAAGAAGTTGCGGAAGATATAATTCTCTTCTCGGTCTGTAATAACGAATTCGTTATTACAAAACCTAAGGTTGGTCTTGTCATGATAGATAATGTTGGATAACATCCTCTATCAATCAAATTCTGTGCTAAACCCTAGATTTCAGGTGATATATGGTAAATAATCCTAATGCGGACAAATATCAAAACCAACTACAATGCGTAAATCTCTAAACACAAGTGGTTTACATATCTAAAAAATTCTATTTGTTAATTTCCAGATTAAAGAGCTACTGCACATTAAAATTCTGTGTAAAGCATAATTATTTAGATATAAAAACATTACATATTATAGTAAAACATCATGGAATTATAGATTTCACTGACTGATTAACGGACTAAAGTGACATTTCCTTTATCACTTACTACCTGACAATCCTGAATGTCTATCTCTATAAAGTAAGCATAGACATCCTCGGGAACAGGTGTTCCATTGACTGTTCCATCCCACCCTTGAGGAGAGGCATTATCATATAATAACTGTCCCCTTCTGTCAAAAACTTTGAAGCTAACAGTGGTAACAACATCTTGATACCTGTCTGGAATTACGGCTCTGAAAAAATCATTTCTACCATCCCCATTCGGTGAGAATACATTAGCAAAATCAAAGAAGTCATTGTTTTCAAAATCAACATCGAGCGACTGAGAAAATTGTGACACACATCCAGAGTCATCATCTATTACACTCAATGTGACATTATATGTATCTGGTGCAGCGTATATATGCGTAGGCAGTTCTTCATTAGATGTTGTTCCATCTCCGAAATCCCACTCATAAGAGGTGGCTCCCCTGGAATTATTAGAAAATCCGACAAGCCCAACACACCAATCAATACTCAAATCTTGCTCAAAATCAGCTACGACATCAATGATATTAATAGGAATTGTTCTAATGACTTCACATCCAGTTGCTCCTGAAGTGAGTATAAGATCTATGTCTGTGGAATCACCTGGTGGTTTAGAACCATAGACGTAAGTCACATTAGCTTCATTGGAGATGATATTTCCATCTCCTAAATCCCAGTCAAAACTTGAAACATCTACAGGATTGATTAGTGATAATTGTATAGGATCTCCAAGACATATATTATCGCGATCGACTTCGAATTGTCCATCTGGGCCCACTAGCTCAAAAGTGAATGACTGTATATCTTCACAGCCAAATACTGATGTAGCAGTCAGTGTGGCGGTAAATGAACCCCTATCATAGCTGATTGCTGGATTAGTCAAATCAGAGGTAGCGCCATTACCAAAATCCCACATATACGATATATCCCCATCCACGACAGAGGTATTCGTAAACTCAATGGTACTCGGATAGCAAATTGTACTTAGGCTATCTACGTTTGTAACAAAAAGGGCTTCTGGCCGCTCTAGCACCTGAATTGTATCCAGCAAGGTATCCCTACAAAGTGTTCCTATTTCCTGAAAGATCAAACTTATTATTTGGTCACCAGGCTCAGTGAATATGACTTCACAGGCTTGCTGATTACAAGTACCGCCACTGGCAAAATCCCAATCAAAACTCAATCTACTGCCCTCTTCAGTAAAATCTTCTGCAGATATCAGAAATTCATCTCCTCTACATACGCCATCATCTTGGACTATAATATTAGACACAGGACTGTATAATCTTGTCATCAATTCTAGGGAATCACGACAACCGAATGCATCTTCCGTAAACAAGATAACAGTCAGTGAATCTGTCCTTACTCCAGAAGTATCAATTATCAAATCGTTCTCTGTAAAAATATGGGTAGGCGACATCTCAGTAGAACCAAAGCTCCAATTATAAGCGACAATAGCTGTATCTGAATCTATTTGGGTATCAAAAAAGACTTCATCAGGTAAGCAGAGTGAGGTATCTAAAGGAAATTCTATCTCAGTGCCTAAAACCGTCACGTCAGCTGTCGCAGTGGATTTACAGCCGTTAATATCAGTAATTGTCAGCATCAAGGACTGTTCTCCTCTTACAAAGGCATGATCTGTGATTTCAGTCATAACCTCTCGCGGTCGCTGCATTTCGAAATTCCACAAATAAGGATTAGAACACCCTGCAAATAAACTTGAGGAAGTGGCATCCAATGGGCTAGGTACGTCTTCACATAAAATATCGTCTACAAGAAAAGCGGCACTAGGTTCTGTTACGTACACATTAACCGTATCCCTATGTGGAGAACAATCTTCATCTAAAGATTGTATCTCTAATATGACTTCATGCTCGCCTGCTTCATCGAAGGTGAAACCGAATTTTTCTTCTCTACTAATAATTTCATCTCTATAATACCAGGTATAGGTATCCACATTGCCTACATGCCTACTCCAAAAATTAGCATCAAATGGACTCTCGCATTCTTTCTTATACCCAATCTCTGCTCTAGCGCCAAATACAGTCATGTAACCAAGTGTATCTGTATCTATCTCAAATCCCTTAAATTCCAGTATGCCTACGACAGGAAAAATACCTGGGTACAATAAAGTATATTTCCCATCATATCCACCAGCACAAAAATCAAATCGACCCTCATCAGTCTGTACTCTTAAGGTATAATCACCCGCTCGAGGTAATTCCCAAAGAAGTTCATCACCTACACATAGTATGCCATTAGGCTCAAATGTACCTCCACCTCCAGTAGTCACATCGAGTGTATCTAATACATCATCTATAGATTGTTTTTCTAAAACTGTAATCGTCACTCCTTGTGATAAATCAGAACATCCATCAGCATTTTCTATCCATAGCTTTACAAAATACTCACCTGGTTCTTCGAATGTATGCGTGACTAATTCTTCATCATCTACTATAGTACCGTCATTAAAATCCCAGATACGATCTACAATTGTCGTATCAGATTCACTGGCATCTAAAAATCCAATGGTCAAGGGTGCACACCCAATCACAGAATCAGGAACAA
Organism: uncultured Saprospiraceae bacterium; assembly: GCA_964591455.1. Lineage (GTDB taxonomy): Bacteria > Bacteroidota > Bacteroidia > Chitinophagales > Saprospiraceae > RFSX01. The sequence continues at coordinate 4,550 of CAZQDZ010000017.1, read as the reverse complement.
AAAATGCTTCAGGAATCTGACTTTGGAATTCCACCCTTGCTGTATCACTACATTGCAATTCTGGCGCATTGATTATCAAAGAAAAGTTGAATACTTCTGGTCTATTAACTTGAAAAGAATCTGTTACAACATTGGAATATAAATAAGTTATTTCTGAACCTTCAGGTGCGGGAGAGTCATTCCAAAAGTAATTACCATTTACACTATTCTCCGCCGTCAAAGTGAAGACGACTGAATCAGAACAAATCAGTTGTGGGTCTACAGTAAAGGAAGCCAAGGAATCTGTTACGAAAATATTGAAAGTTGTATCAGACTGACATGACCCTGTTCTAGACGAATATCTAACTGTCTTTATACCAGGTGTACTATATGTGACGGTCGGAGATTTTAGTCCTGACTCCATCGGCTCAGCATCTGGACCAAAGTTCCATGAATTAAATAGACCTGAAGAGGAATTCCTAATTGTTATTTCACTATCCGTACATACCGTGCCAGGTATAGTCATTTCAAGTTCTGGCTCACCTATTCTCACGGTCCTAATTCTAGTGGTCTCGCAGCCATCGGGTGCTAACATTGTAAGTGTTATTCTAAATCTTCCTTCTCTATCAAAGGTGACTGAGCCAGGATCGTATCCTTCAGAAGTGCCAAAACCATCAAAATCCCACAGGTACATAAATCCGTCTATCATATCAGACTCATTAGTAATTGTCACCGTGTGTGGTGCAGTACAACTTGTAGATACATCCAAGTCAAAATCAGCATTCTGCTCAGAAATAGTAATATAATCTTCTTTCAGTATTGTTTTATCACATTCTCCAAAATTTGTAGTAACCTCTAAAGAGACATCAAAAAGACCTACACTATTATATGTATGTGTAGGATTCATAACAACAGAACTGCCACCATCCCCAAAGGTCCAAAGTACTCCTGAAATCGTTATGTCTGGATGATTCTCTATGCTTCCAGCAAAGGTGATGTCCGAAGGGTTGCATCCTGTTATATTATCAGAATTAAATTCTACTATCAAATCTGGATAAACAATAATTTCTATAGAACCGACCTCTGTGCTCTGCGAGGCATCAGTGTATAGTACGACTCTATAGTTTCCACTTCTGGTAAATATATGCTCGGGGTCTTTATCATCAGATGAATTACCATCATCAAAATTCCAAAAATAATCTCCAGAAGATGGTGCTGTAAAATTTACGGTCAGCGGTATGCATCCATTAGTGATATCAGCAGTCTGCGCGACTAAGGTCAGCGAAAATATGAATGCAATTATGGTTAGCGTGAAGTTTTTCATAATGGTTTAATGTTTGAATCTGGAAGCAAGGTATGCTTCGGACATGATTTGAAACTGTTCTAGTGTAAATTCACATTTACATGGATACTGGGACATCATATTTGTCATAGATGGGGTAAAGAACTCTCCATTATCATCTAGTGTTTCCCACACAAATTCACACCCAACATTATATGGCACAATGGTAGGATCTGAAACCACATCCCAAGACCCCGTCATCTCATCTCTTATAAATCCATAAGGATCTGCAGGCGTGCTGCATAAGTTATCGCCCGTGGTACTGCAGTTACTTCCATCTACTAATTCACTAGAGCCATCATTATTAGTGTCTAGCAATCCAAATAGTGTTCCCATATGCTTAGCAAGTTGAATCTCTGGTCTATCCCCACACCCCAATTCGATATATATTCTGGCATTCCTTCTAGTATCGAAGCCTCCAAAAATAGACGACCCACAATTAGGTCCAACAACATTATTAGAGACAAACACATTTATACGTTCAGGATAACCAAATACGTTTCCCATCTGTGTTATTCGCTGAGGAGTAAACAAATCATTATAACCATAATTTGGTATCACCTCAAAATCACATATATTAAAACTCATGCATATCGGTTCGAAAAAAGAAGAGGCTTTTATTGCGATAGAATCAAACTCAGATTGTGTCATGAGAGGCCTTCTTGATTCCTCGTCGACTGTCATTACCACCCTAAGACTAAATTCCTTATCTACACAAGGCAGATTCTCACTGAGGTTATTCAAGGCCGTATTTTGACCACTAAGCTGGGGAAGGAAAAATAAGAAAGCCGTTAATGTGGATAAGGCTATTATCTTTTTCATTTTGTCTGGTTCTATTTGATGAAGTTGGAATTAGTCTATAATCGAGGACATATTTCTTTGTATTCTACTTTTGCTTTGGGGTATATCTTAAATATTCTGTAAAAACCAAGTTGGAAAGCACCATTAACGCCATTGTATACCTGAGCAGAACTTACAGTCATGTCATAAGTCAGCATAACAGAATTTAATCCAAATTCTGCACCTGCACTGATTATGGCAGCATCCTCCAATCTATAACCTAATCTCGCTTTGAGGATAACTCCTTTTTCTCTATTGAGCAGATGAGATAACCCAGTAGAGACCACTGTATTATTACTGAAAGATAATTTCTGAAATAATAAACCTGGCTCTATCATCCATAGATTATTGAGCTGATAAGAAAAACCCACATTCGCTGTCAACTGCCTAAGCGATGCCTCCTCAACCAAAGCTGTCTGAGTAGAAAATGACACTGCATTTTGCACAGCTAAATCTAATCTATAGGTCAACCGCTTAGAGTACCTGTTTTGAAAATACAACCCACCACTGATGCCCATTCTAGATGACATCATAGACTGCAATAGATTATGGTCATCACTTCTTTCTACACTCCCGACAAGTTCATCTTCAAAGCGTGCCGTAGTAGGATCTCCTATAGTTATATTATTAAACGTATACTGAAGACCCACACCAAAAACTTTTCGCTGCTTACGGTCTATAAAACGATGATAAGAAAGAGATCCGGATACTCTGTTTATAGCCGCTTCCAAATCACCTGCTCGAGTGTTACCTACTGTGAGTCCGACCCCCAGCCACTGATTCTCAGGAAGTCCTGCGGCTATTGGAGCATCTACAAATAATACTGTGGTCTGAAATGGATGTGTAATAAATCCTCTGAACTGCTCCCTATAACTACCACCCACTCTAACAGAACCATTGAAAGCGCCAGCATTTGCAGGCGAAAGAATCATCGGCGCATGGTTAAACTCTGAGAGGTGCATATACTGCCCAGCACTTTCCTTTGTAACTAGACTAGCTAGGAAGATAAATAGAATTAGGTGTAAGTCTTTCATGGAAGTGCAAAGTTTCGCAGTTCTAAAATGAGTTTTGCTTATAGGTCAGCTAAAACTTAGCTCACCTATTTATTTGCCATGAACCACATTAGTTACCCTTCTAATGAAAAAAAGATAAACTCAATGGATGATATACAAAAACAGCAATAGAAGTATCAAACTAATATAAAAAAAAATCTTGATTGGCAGCCTAGCAATGCCAAAGGGAATTGATATGGCCTTCCTGATTTTACCAAAAGACGCATCCTTGTGTCTTTGCTGACTTATTTCCTGCTGAGAATCAGCCTTACTCACATTAGGGTCAATAAGAATCTCTTCTTCTTTAGCTAATGAATTAGATACCATCGTCAACACCTTCTTAATAAATCGACTTACTATCATACCCAGTATTGGAATCTTGGCTTCTATCACAGTCGCCAGTGTCGGTATCGTCACCAGATGCAATACACCTTGGAAGAGCATCGCTGTGGACGCTTTTTTCTGCTGAGCAGGCATATTAGCCATGACTTCTGCTGTGTCAGCTTTGGCAGATTTCATAATATCCAATGAGTAATGGACGATACCCCATACATCTTCCTTCATGCGCCCTGTAAGCAATAATAAGCCTAGAAATATGCCTGTTATCAGAAATAATATCAGACCTACTAGTCCATATATGCCATATTCCACATGCACCAAATCCAATAACCAAAAGCCTAATCCATACAACAGCAGAGCTCCCACTATAGGCCCAATGACCCAAGTAATAAAATATTCTATAAAGACCAACATAGATACAAAGGTCTCCACAACTTCGTCATTACGATATTTCTTGACATCTACACCCAGTTCAGATTGAATGCGCTGATCCAAGATTTTCACATCTTGTTCGGATTTTATTTTCATCCATCCAAATTATGAAATGATAGGTATAATGGTGCAACGGAATTGTCAATGAAGAATTATGAATTATGAATTATGAATGATTAGGGTATTAATTTTCTTACTTCCGAGTTTCAAAAAACAACTTTTTTCATTTCGAGCGACGCAGGAGCAGAGAAATCTTGTTCTAATCTTACAAATCTTGTCCAAGACAAATTAATTGCACATTGTCAGAATCAGGATTCTCAGGATTTAGGATGGGCATGATGGTTATAAATATAAAGTGGCAATACGATGGCTGGCAGCATGACGTCGAGCTTGACGGCCGATAGTGCGGAGGACTGAGCCATTGTCAATGAAGAATGATAAATGATTAATTAAGAATGAGGATTGTAATTCTTTTAATCTACAATTTCAGAAATCACTTTCGCATTTCGAGTGACAGAGGAGTAGAAAAATCTTACTGAATAGCGCATCTAAGATGCACCATAAAT
>CAZQDZ010000016.1:0-82148 GCA_964591455.1 uncultured Saprospiraceae bacterium | reverse complement strand
CTTGTTACTTATCCTAATCCTGTTAGAGATCATCTCACAATAGAGCTCCCAGAGGGAGTAGGTGACGGTATGCTCTATGTGCTGGATATGCAGGGGCAGATGGTTCATTCTCAGGAGATATCAGTGCTGACAGGCAGCTTGCAGATGTCTATAGGGCAGTTGCCAGTAGGGATGTACTCAGTGGAGTATGTGCCTAGAGAGAATAAGGAGCGAGTGGTGTATACGAATCGGGTGACGAGGGTAGAGTAAGGTTAGATTTTTATTTTCTTTGTCACTTTTTCATCGATAAAAAGTGACCAAAAATCTAGTTGCAACAAAGGTGATTTTTTGTGCTTACCCACCTATTGCTCTACTCACAAAAACCATCTCAACTCTTAACATTTCGTGCTTTTTTTTCGATAGTCAATTGCCTAGTGACTATGCCAAAATTGATATTTTGGTTCTCTCTTTTCAAAGGTCCGTTAAGGACCTTTAATCTTGACATGTCAAGACCAATCGTTCATATTCGAGTTTCGGTATATCACTGGTGTTGCAAAAGGAGGCTCCATAATGAAAATGCAGTTGACCTATTAAAAAGAGCATGAATATTGTGCTTGATGACAGCCAACATCGAATGGGAGACATCTGATAATAAAAATCTTGAAAATCCTATGATCATATAAATCCTGTTTCTGACAAAAGAAGGAGATCAGATAATCTTTTGGATGTTGTAAGAAGTAGGTTTTTAAGTTCTCTGACCTCCGAAAGGATGGTTTCCACATTTAGAATCTAGCTAATCATACTTGCCTATAGGCGGTTTTCTTTTTCATTGAAAGTAAAAGCCTGCTCTGAGCCAGGTTGAACGGGAAACAAAATTCTAGGCTGTACCCATTTCTTAAAGCTAACTCAGCTTAGAACAGTTAAACAAGAGAAGGTGGGCTTTTCGAGGTGTCGGAAAGGTCGGATGAGTTGAAGATACCATCAACAAATAGGGCTGTTATTATCATTTTATTGTCTGATTATTGTGGGATGAACTAGTATTAGTGTAAAAAATACCCAAACTATCCCTTGGTTCTACAAAATTCCAATATTTTACAACGATTTTGACAGACAAACACCAGTAAGTTAGGTGATTTATGGCTTATAGTATGGACGCCACTGTTGAACAGAATTCCTGATTAAAAAGAGATTTATAATGAAAAACATGGTAGTTGTTAAGTCATGGCTATTGCTAATGGCAGTCTTCATGATTCAATACGCTTGTTCGCCGAAAGTTGCTACTCAGACTGCCCCTATTGTGGAGGAGAAGGACTTTGTGCAATCGCTGATGTCAAAGATGACACTAGAGGATAAGGTAGGAGAGATGACACAGCTATCTATAGATGTGCTCTGTGTAGGTGAGCCCTATAATCTGAAAAAGCCAGACACCTTCGATGAAGAAAAACTGAAGAAAGTGCTAGTGGATCTTAAGGTAGGATCTATTCTTAATGTTGGCGGTCAAGCTTACACAAGAGAGAAATGGAAATCAGTCATTACCAGAATCCAGGATATAGCTACAAAAGAAAAGTCATCAGGTATCCCAGTTCTATATGGTATAGATGCGATTCATGGAACCAATTATACAAGTGGGGCAACGCTTTTTCCTCAGCAGCTGGGACAAGCATCCACTTGGAATCTAGATTTAGCTGAGCAGTGTGGAGAGGTTACCGCATACGAGACACGTGCATCAGGTATACCTTGGAGTTTTTCACCTGTTTTGGATATAGGTCGTGATCCGAGGTGGCCTAGACTTTGGGAAACTTATGGCGAAGATGTATTGCTCGCCAGTGAAATGGGTAAAGCCTTTATTCAGGGCATGCAAGGAGATGATATTTCAGATAAATATAAGATTGCCTCCTGCATGAAACACTTCTTAGGATATAGTGTCACACTGAGAGGTAAGGACAGAACACATGCTTGGATTCCTGAGCGACAATTAAGAGAGTACTTTTTGCCTACCTTCAAAACAGCCATAGACAATGGCTCAATGACGGTGATGATAAATAGTGGGGACTTTAACGGCATACCTGTACATACAAATAAATGGGTACTTACTGATTTACTGAGAGACGAACTTGGGTTTAAAGGATTAGCGCTGACGGACTGGGAAGATATCGGATACTTGGTTTCAAGACATAAGGTAGCGACGGATTTTAAAGATGCCATAGTACAAGCGATCAATGCTGGAATAGATCTAGCAATGGTGCCAATGGATACAAGTTTTCCTGTGCTACTTAAGGAAGCCGTGGAGGAGGGATTAGTGCCTATGTCTCGTATAGATGAATCGGTAGAACGCATATTAAGGGTGAAGGAACAATTAGGACTTTTTGAGAATCCATACTATGACTTTGATGAATATGACGATTTTGCAAGCGAGTCTCACAGGCAGATGGCACTAACAGCAGCGGAGGAAAGTATCATCCTTGCTAAAAACAACAATGATTTACTCCCCTTATCTGATGACAAAAAAATATTAGTCGTTGGGCCAAATGCACATTCACTCAATGTACTGAATGGAGGCTGGACGGGTACGTGGCAAGGTGATGATCCAAAGTATAATACGCCAGGGAAGATGACCATACAAGAAGCTATGGTGAAGCAATACGGCGATAAGGTAACCTTAGCTGAAGAAGGTAAGGAAGAAGCTGCCGCACAGTCAGCAGATGTAATTATGATATGTCTTGGAGAGCAGCCATACACTGAAAAACCAGGCGACATAAATGACTTGGATTTAGATGCAGAGCAAGTAGCGCTGTTCAAAAAATTAGCAGCTACAGGAAAGCCAATTTTGTTGTTGCTTATAGAAGGAAGACCACGCGTGATCAATATGATAGAGGAGGAGGCAGATGCAATATTGGTTGGATTTCTTCCTGGAGATGAAGGTGCAGAAGCACTCACGAATATCATCAGTGGTAAAACCAATCCTTCTGGTAAAATGCCAATCACTTATCCACGCTATAGTAATGACCTTATAACCTATGACCATTTGGGTACCGACCAGATTCATACTGACTTCTCACTCAATAGCTTTAATCCCCAATTTGAATTTGGACATGGGTTATCTTATACGACCTTTGAGTATTCTAACTTAATACCTGAGGCATTTGCTGATGGTGGTATAGGTGCTACCATAACTGTAACAAATACAGGGAGTAGGGCAGGGAAAGAAGTCGTCCAAGTATATATCAAAGACCATGTGGCTAGTGTCACGCCGCCAGTAAAAAAACTCAGAGCATTTGAAAAAGTATCTCTTGAAAGTGGTGAGACAAAAACACTGAGCTTCAAAATCTCTAGAGATGATTTGAAATTTGTGGGAAGAAACAACGAGTGGATTTATGAGAAAGGAAAATTTGGCATTTCCGTAGGTGGACACTACACTGAGGTAATGTTCTCTGATAATTAATTAGTCCAAACTTGTTTCTATGTTACGATAAGTTGTTTTTGATTAGTCTAATGGAACCATATGCTCGGATTTGAGATTTAGTGTAAGTATAATTCTAACTAGAATGCGGATACTCACAGTTTGTTTTTTGCTCTTTTCTATTTGTGCTTTCGGACAAGAAATTCTATCTGACTATGAGTCTCTGCCACGGCATTATGGAATTGAGGTGGATCTCGTAAAAGATAGTGTCACATTTGAGTACAAAGTCATTTATACAGAGGAAGATTCTTCCAAGCAATACATATATAGAACTGAAGATATAGATACCTTTTTGTTGCTGATGAAAAGAGATCTTAAGCGCCTACCTGATGATAAGGATAATGTGCTGAGCTACCTTCATGGAATGATGGGAGGGCAGGTTGTCAATATGAACTTTACGATTACAGGACTTACTGAATTATATATACACCCTGAAGAATCAGACATAGGACGGTTGCTTTGGATAAGGTGGCCAGGTAATTTTCCAGTCTACGTTAGGGACAAAGAAAATGCCTATGCCATTGCCGAAGATGTCGCTGCCAAATTATTGCTAATCAATGAATCAATTAGTAAAATAAAATCTGACAAGGGTACCCCTGTCGAAATTGATTTTATAGCACACTCTCTAGGATGTGAATTATTTAAGGAAATACATAGTTATATACAGCCGCCTCGTCCGATGTATGGAGATGTTATTCTTAGTGCGGCAGATTTGGATACCGATGTGTTTCTCCATGATGGCTCTTTGGCGAGTCTACATCTCTATACCAAGCGTTCTACGATGTATTATAGTTCAAAAGATTTGACCTTGACGATTTCTAAAAATCTGAATAAAAAACCTCGACTTGGATTGGATGGGACTCATGAGGACAGTGTCATCTTGCCTTCTTATTATTTTGTAGATGTCACTGATATTAGTGACGAGACTTTTCTACCTATGAAACTCACAGGTCATGCTTATTACCGTGGATCTAAGAGAGTAAGCGAGGATATGCTGGCAACTTTAAGAGGAGAGGATGCGGCCTTAGTTCCTGGTCGTAATGAGAACCCTGATAGACCTAATCATTTTATATTATTGACAGAGGAATCGCCAGAGTAAATCCATATTAACTTGATTTATAGTTAGTGTCTGTCACGACTTTTAATATTTTGGAATGTTGCTTTTAGCTCGTATTTTCAAGTGCGATAAAATTTCAAACTACTTCAACTTTCATAATATGACCCTTCGACTTCTGATGGTTCTAATATTAATTAGTGCCAATATCCAAGCTCAACAAAGTATCTCTTTTACACCACGAACTCTTTATTTTGAAGGACAAGTAAGTAAACTGAATCCACCCACTGCTATGCCAGAAGTTACAGACTTCGCTGCTATATGGAATGGGATTGATAGTATTGGTGGCACTTTGATAGAAGTAAATTTAAATAGTTTCATTCCTGAGAATGCATTTATCCATAAGGCCACACTAGACCTTTATGCTAATCCAACGCCTACAGTTAGTACTGGGCACATCTCTAATGAACCAACGACTAATGTAAGTCGATTCACTCGAATGTTAGTTCCTTGGAATGATCTTGAATTACCAACTAGACTATTGAGCACGGCTGCAAATAGTGTAATACTTCCGTCCACTAGATTTTTTAATCAGGATACATTAGGATTGGATATGACTACGCTTGTTAGAAATTTACAGAATTCTGATACAGAAGATTATGGATTCTTATTCTCATTGTTTCTTCCACTTGCGAATGACTCCTTAGCTGTAAATTTTGCAGGAAGTGCACATTCTGATGTAAGTCGTAGACCTGTAATGACTATCGAATATTCTGAACCCGTATGTACAACCTTTACAGTTGGAGAAGGAAATAATTATGATTTATATGTTTCTAGTTTTCCTGGTTTTGTGAATGAGAATTTGAATCACGTAGAAGATGTTGCGGCATTTCTAGAAACAAATGGAGCTGTTACGTACGAAAGCCACACTTTACTAAAGTTCGATATTAATTCGTTACCGGGGGATGTGTCCATTTTAGGTGCTACACTAGATCTCCATGGCAATCCTTCTCCAGAGCTTAGTATTGGACATATATTCACTGAGAATAATAATACTCAGATAGTTAGAGTCTTGGGTCCATGGGATGAACTGACAACTACATGGAATACTCAGCCAGAATATGCTATGGACACCAGCATTATTCAGCGTGGCGTTATTCTAAGAAATGCGAGTACGTTAGATATAGATGTGACACCCTATGTAAGGGATATGTATGCAGACCCCGATTCAGATTTCGGCCTATTAATGACGCCATTATTGCGAACTACACAATTTGGAAGGATAGGTGTAAATTATGCTGGGACAGTGGATGAAATTCAGAATCGACCATCCCTCAAGGTTTGTTTTGAAGCTTCTTCATCAATCATGGATAATGAACAACAATCCGCGGCATTAAATGTCTACCCTAATCCAGCTGATTCATACTTATCCATAGAGCATGGTTTTCATGAAAGAGCAGAAACCCAGATTACTAATATGCAAGGGCAAACACTTATGACCTTTGTAATAAATGGCAGTATTTCTTCTTCTCATACGCAAGACATAAGTGCTCTTGGTGCTGGATATTATATCTTAGACTTAAAATCCGAGAGTAGCTTTGCACAGAAAAAATTTGTTGTAGAGGACTAGAAGTTAACTCTTACGTTTTTGCAGAACAGTAACTTTGTTGTTAATCTCTTGTAAGTGCTTTATTAAAGCGTCCTCTTTCTCAGGAGATATAAATAAAGTGTAGCCGCTGCCATAGTTAATTTTAATGCCTTTCCAGTTTAGAGCAGCTTCGTTGTTCCTGTATGTTTCATTTTCTGTGATGTAATTAATCTCAATTATGTTTATTCTTTTTTCAGTAAATCCATAATTGATGATTAAGCAATCTTTGTTTATTAAATAGACTGATTTATAATATAATCTAAAAGTGATATAACAAATAGAAAGAAGAAGCAGAAAAGAAAAAAAGAGGAGTACACATCCCAAAGTACTACTTAATATCAATTGTGAGTCTGGTGATTCAAAAATTTTGAATACCATTCCAATGAAAAGTATGGGAAAAGAAATAGGTAAGATTATAAGTAGAACGAAGAATATTTTTCCTCTGTTTAATTCATACCTAGTGACTTGATTCATAAAGATTAACTTTTAAGAGGACTTATCCCTTAAGCAAGTTTGCTCATATGTTTAGTTCATTCTGAAATTATCACTTTTGTTTCAGAATTTATATTAAAACATACTGATAGTCGAGGTTTGTAACCTCGATTCTATATGCATATCATAAATAAGTGCTTCAATCCCGTTCGTCGAGACTTGCAGTCTCGATGCGATATACTTGTCTGGAACTTCAACATCTTACATTTCCATTCTCTAATATAACATGACACCCTACCTAATAAACATACCCTTATCGAGCAGGGAGAAATCTCCACAAGGTCGATTTGTAAAGTGTTCATTTAATCAACAATCTTTTCATCCGCGGGTCGATTTGTAAAATCACCTAACAACAGTAATGTCTCCAGAGAAGATGGCAGATTCACCATTGATAAATATGACTCTTACCATATAGGCATAGGTCCCCACACCAACTGGCGTATTATTGTACGTACCATCCCAACCACTCTCTATCTGTAAGTCCGTCGTCCAATCTCCTGCATACATTTCATTGCCCCACCTGTCGAATATAAATAGCTGACTTTGAGATATAACATCTGAAGCACCGATGTTAAATAGATCATTAACCCCATCACCATCCGGCGTAAATACATTTGGAAAGTAGATGTCTGGATCTAAGAAGGCATTGATGAATATAGAATCAAGCGCAACACAGAATAGATTGTTGGTGCTTTCAAGGAACACCCACTCATCATTGCTTACTAGGTAATTTAGTGTGAGACCATCACCAAGAAAATCATCCACTTCAAACCATTGGGTATTTATTAAGTCGCCGCCGCGCACTTCCGGTTCTAATGTGATTGTTGTACCTATCGCCAGTTCTAGTTCTTCATCCACATTTATTCGGGTTAAATTCTCACCTACTACTAAATCAAGTACAACTATGCTATCACACCCATTCCTGTTAGTTATAGTATCCACATAAATCCCAGGTATGGATAAATTGATTTCTCCGAAGGCATAGGTTTCACCTAGACATATAGTATCTCTAAAGTCTCTTCGAGTTTCAGGAATGACAGTAAGCTCTAGTGTGAATGTAGAATCACATCCAAATTCTGTCTTGAATAATTCGGTATAGCTTCCAGCAGTAGTATATACTTGTCCGCCAAAGACGAATTCACCACCCTGACATATCTCACCTGAAGCTTGGAAGTCATAAGTGGGGTTTACTTCTAGGGTTAGTATAACCGTACTATCACAACCAAATTTGGATAAGGTATCTAACATATAGGTGCCTTCATCAAATAGTGTATCTGATCCCAGAATGTAGAATTCCTTGTTGCAAATGGATGCAGGTTTATGGAATTCTTTTCTTTCTAATACCTTGAGATCTAGAATGGTAAGGCTATCGCAACCCATGGCTGTCAAAAGCGTATCGGTATATATGCCTGACTGGGACAATATCATATTCTGCCACGTGATTATTTCTCCAATGCATATGTCTCTTTTTTCTATACTGGGTGGAGGGTCTATGACTTTCAGGTCAAGGAGTACTATGCTATCACAGCCATTTATATTTGCTAAGGTATCTAGATACATGCCACTTTCAGTCAAGATCAATTGATTGAATAGATAACTGTCACCTATACATATACTATCATTTAGTACTTTCTGATCAGGCAGAGGGTTGGTCGTAACCTCTATTAATTCTACTATCGAATCACAGCCATTAAATTCTGAAGGCACTATATTAATATACTTACCTGCTTCTGTTATCGTTTGGCCATTGATAAATAAAGAATCTCCTTCGCATATTTCTATACCTGACTGCAGGGTGTCTGGTGGTGAAAGTTGAAACGGCACCCATTCCACTGAGCTATTAGTTTGTTCCATACAACCAAATTCATCTTCTAGACTTACACTCACCTCGTAAGTACCCCTGACATCATATGTGTGAAGTACTGTTTCTCCTACGTCACTCATGCCATCTCCAAAATCCCACGCTGTATCGAAGGTTCGTTCATCAATATTGGTCAGCAGCTGAAATAAGACTGGTCCAGCTACGCAAGAATCATAGACGGCATATATCCGCGGCTCTAGGAGTGAAATTATTTCTACGTTCAGATAAGCAGTGTCTACACAATTTTCTCCCTCATTCAGAATCATCTGACCAGTATACTTGCCCGGTGAAGGAAAGCTGATGTCCAAATCCCTAATGTTTGAGTTACGTACATCTAGAATGGGTTGATTGTCTTCGTCCCAAAATAGCCAACTATAAGTTCTTATAAACCTCAGATCTGCACTTTGATTTATAAAGGTAAAATCAAGGTTATGGCATGACTGAAATGTAGCGATGGAGTCAGCAGCATCCCCTGTAAGTGAGGGCAGATAAGAAGCTGACTGGACACGTGCCTGTAGATTATCCATACACTGTACCACATTGAACTCAAAATCACGTCGGCTTTCAGAAAGAAGAACACCATTCCTGTACTCAGATATGCAAATGGCAGCCACATAAGATCCAGATTGTGTAGGCGTACCCGTAAGTAAACCGTTTTCAGAATGAAGCGACAGAGGAGGATCTGAAAACATAGGAAAATCTGAACTGAATGGTGGGTTATATACAACTTCTGGATAAGGAGGTGGACAGATAGCAGGGTTAGGATTTTGTGTGCCACATGCCCCATCGAATGATTCATCTGTTCCAGAAAAGTTAGGGGTGCAAAGAGTGTAGATTAGCTCATCTCCTTCTGCATCTGTGGCTGCATTGTCCACGAACAAGGGTTCATTGGAGCAGACAAATATTGGAGGCAAACTACCGAAAATAGGACTGTTGTTCCCTGTGCTGATAGCTTCTGCTGTAATGAGAACATCATATACTGATCCTACATCTCCGCTGCCAACAATGTTACTTATACTAAAGTTTCTACAACATTTCTGATATGAAATTAGATAGTCTTGACCTGTCACATCTAGTGTGACCTCGAAGGTGTATAGGCCCAACTCTAATTCTTCGTCGGTAAGATTTCTGACTCTACAAGGATCTGTACCTGGCGTGACTTCAGTCACTTCATCTAAATCCACAAATTCTATAGTCTCATAAGATTTCCAGGCGCCCCAAGGTTCTTGCACATATACTCCAAAGTTGGCGTACTGGTCGAAATCCAGTCCCTTAGGGTCTCGATATAAATTCAGGGTAATCTCAAAGGTTGCTTTGGACCTATCCACATTAAAAAGCTTGAACTTATAAGAAATCTCTCCTCCGACAATATGAGAAGACCATAGACTGGTAATAAATAGTAGTGATATAGCTGTGATTGCAGTTCTCAACAAGTTTTCCATAGGTATAGATTAGCTAGGGATAAAAGAAAACTTACTGCAAAGCTTGTGTGATATCGGGTGGGGTGGGGAGAAGGAAATTGTTAAAAGGTGGGATTATAACTTGCAATACAAAGGTAGGAATTCCAAGCTAGTAGTGCAACCAAATAGTTAAAATGGTGGATTACCCTAAAAGGATTAGTGCTAAAACTCAGGGTTTTCACTAGGTATTAGAGCTGGCTTCATATATAACACCGATTCTACATATGAAAAAATGGAGTCTTGAACAGATTTCCAGTTAGGATTCATCAAGTCTGAGCTTATAACATGGCCTCTAGCATTATCGAACGCAATCACTTTTCTTTCTGAGTCTTCAGTCGCAGCCAAGCGATTAAAGTCATGTATAGCATCTATGGAAATGATATTGTCTCTAGCGATGTCGTCTTTATAATAATAGCCTATGAAATATGGCGTCTTATTTTTCTTCCAAATATCTGATGTCATTGTTTGGTCCAGAAGCGCTCTAAGAGCTATCAGTCCTTCTATTCTGTATTTATCGTTCCAGTATTTTACGATAGCTTCATTCGCATCCCAGGATCGGTAGTCTCCTCCTATCATTTTCCTAAGAATCTGTTTTCCCCAAGGACCAGTTAAAATTTTAGAGTTGGAATCTTCCAAGTCAAAGTTGGGCGCCGTCATTATTTGCGCATAAATGTCTGGGTCACTTGCAGCAAGATATGTGCTGTAGGTAGAGCCAGTAGAACAAGACAAGACGATAAGTTTATCTCCCAGTAACTTACCTATAGCAATAGCTTGCTTAGCAGATTCTATCATACCTTCAGGAGACTCATCAGCTAGGGCATCTAAATCATTCAATGCTTGTTGGGAGATTCTACTGAGATAGGTGTTACAGTTGTATCGTTCAGCAAAGTTCTTTATGATAGGATCACTTTCTGCCCATGAGGCTTCGAACCCATGAAGGTATACAACAGCGTATTCTGTTTTCTGGAGACTATCTTGCCAGAGAATCCTTGCCTCGTTGTCAGGTTTTATCCTTGGGTCAGAATTGACAATATCTGAGACGTAGGCATCCAGTTGATCCAGTGGTAAATCTAATTCCACGGGAGTCGCATTGACCTGATTATACTTCACAGTCGGACCAAGGATGTAACTGATTAGCAATATCAGGAACAATACAATCAAAAAAAGAAGAAACTTTTTAATCATAGAATCACAAAAGTAATTAAATCATTACCTCCCATCACAGCCGGGCTTAGCATCTATATCAGAAGCCAATCTAATTTGACTAATCCCAACGTCCACACCTTGGTTTGCCGAAGCCATAAATGCCGATTGGATGTTATTCATGACGATGCCTAGATTCGCGAAACAGGTGAGGCTAATCCTATATTCTTTCCAGTCACCAGAATCTATATTGATCTCTATTCCTTGCTCACAAGAAGTCCCATGTGAACACATACTAATCTTAACTATCGCATTTTGATTACTGAATGATTTAGCAAAGAATGCTAATTCCATAGATCCATTGGTCTGCCTTGACAGATTCATTTTTTCTGTACTACTGAGGCGCATTTGTTCTTTCCCTTCCTGGATCCACTTCAGGCGAATCGCATCTTCCTGAGCATTATGGTCTGTCTTGCTAAGCATTAGTCCTCCTAATGAGATAGGGAAGCTATTGGCTTGCTTTTGCAAATCGTCTTCTTGTAACCATATTGTCCATAATCCTACAGCTTCTCCTTTAGCAAAAAATAAATCTGCTGATGCATTTTCTGCATTTTCAAGTCCAGAATTTTCTGATAATTGACTTACGGTTTCTTGAGCGCTGTAATTCAGCCCATAGCCCAGAGGAAATAGTGTTTCCATATTCTCGGAAACGACTGCTGTCGCGGGCCATGCAAATGATAGTTTTCCGGTAAAGTTATGAGTAGGGTCTCTCTTAAATAGCAAATCTGAAATACCCCCTCCTTCAGATCCAGGCAACCATGCAGCCACAAAGGCATCTGAATTATTTATTTCAGGATTTGTCCACATCGGACGACCAGATAAAAGTACAGATACAACAGGGATACCTTTGGATTTGTATTCTGATAGTTTATTGGTATCAAATCCCTTATTCACGAAGTCTAGGTTCTGTCTGTCACCTTGGAATTCAGCATAGGGATCTTCACCGTAGACAGCTATAACGACATCGGCCTTTGTATCACTTTGGCCATCTTCAGCGAAGATAAGTTGACCTCCTGATTGCTGAACAGCTTCTTCTATCCCACTGAAAATAGATTCTCCATTTGGAAATTCGTCATTGGTGTGGCCTTTTCCTTGCCAGGATAGTGTCCACCCACCGCAAGTTTTTGAGATGCTTTTAGCACCATCACCTACGACCAATATTTTTTTAGATGCATCTAGCGGTAACGTGTTATTATTGTTTTTAAGAAGGACTAAAGATTCACGGACGGCTTGTCTAGCTATTGCTCTGTGTTCAGGCAAGGCCAATAGTTGCTCATCACCAGCATTTTTCCTAGTGCTGGGCGCTCCTTTTGTAAAGATGCCTGATTGGAGTTTTACCCTAAGGATTCTTCTGACGGCATCATTTAATCTTTCCATGGAAATGGCACCAGACTTCACGTGCTTTAGTGTGCTATTATATAAGCCTCTCCAACTGTCTGGAGCCATAAACATATCAACCCCCGCATTGAAGGAGTGAGGACAATCTGTGTTACTACATCCTGGCACTTGACCATGACCATTCCAATCACCTACAACAAAACCGTTAAACCCAAGTCTTCCTTTCAGTACGTCTGTAAGTAATTCCTTATCACCATGTAATTTCCGTCCATTCCAACTAGAGAATGATGCCATCACTGTCTGGACACCGGCAGGTATAGCGCCGTAATATCCAGCGGCATGGATCCGACTAAGTGCTTCTTCACTAATGTTAGCGTCCCCTTGGTCCTTGCCATTTGTTGTGGCACCGTCTCCCAAAAAGTGCTTAGCACAAGATATGACCTTACCATCCGCCATATATTCTGCCTGACCTCTTCTGCCTTGAAGACCATACACAATATGGTCAGAATATGATTTAATCAGATCGCCATCGGACGAAAATCCTTCATAGCTACGACCCCATCTCAAGTCTTGAGGGACTGCCAGCGTGGGTGCAAAGGTCCAGTCATGTCCAGAGACTGTCAATTCATGTGCCGTGGCGGCTGCTATTTTTTCTACCAAGTCTGGGTTATTCATCGCACCTAATCCTATGTTATGTGGGTATATAATAGCCCCACTTAGATTGGCATGTCCATGGACTGCGTCTATTCCCAAAATACATGGAATGGCTATTTCTACACCTTCAGGATCTATAGATGCATGGTAATACTCATCAGCCATTTCTAACCATGCTTTTGTATCTGCATAAGGTTTTGGTCCCGGCGCTGAGTTGCCACCGCTGAGTACAGATCCTAATCTATATTTTTTGACTTCTTCAGGTGTAACGGATCCATTATCAGCTTGTATGACTTGACCAACCTTTTGTTCTAGTGTTAGCTTAGGTAGTATCCCATCTATTCTAGATTCTATAGCGGGATCTAGTGGGATAGGCTTAAGACTAGTCCATATCTTATCTCCATCTTTGTTCTCTTTTTCCAAAGGATTAGTTATTTCAGATGTATTTTGAATAAGTGTTGGGGTTTGTTTTTTGCATCCTGTTGCCAGAAATAATGCCAAGCTAAATAATAGGATAGGGGATGATGACTTTATTGTGTAACTCATGGTATTGTTATTGGTACTAGAAACAAAAAATTGTTAGTATAAAGTGCAATATAATTATAGACGAGCGAATACATTATTAACATTACTCTCGTCATAGTGAATTTCACCAAGTTCACTGAGATATTTTTGCTGATCTTCTGTCAAGCTTTCTTTTCTGGCATCCATTTCTAAGGCAATTAGAAATGGCAACTTTCTGGTTTTATAATACTTCATATATCTAAATAGTTTTCTTTGATCAAACCAAGATCTAAAGGTTGTCGTTTGAAGACTCAGAAACCCAAAATTCTCCATGTTTTTGGATTTTTTATCCAAATAATAATTAAACCCATTTATTGAAGTATTGACTTCTAACGGAATAATTATTCTCCCTTTAATTAATCTTCTTTCATCACTAATATGAGGATTATATATTTTTTGCTGAAATCCAGATACGATTAAAGTTAAAATAGGAAATAAGAATGCGAATGTTGCCCAGAGTGTTGAATTTCTATTTTGAGACTCTGCAATTCTATATACCCAAAAAGGTATTAATATCCTTATCGTCCAACTGATAATAGTTTTTTTCGTAGTAGATATCAAATTTCTTTTCAGGAGATATCATAATTTCATGAATTATAGGTGAGAAAACACTTGTTTTCTAATACCAATCATCTATTTTAGTTCTCAGGGAAATGAGAATCCCTATTAGGAAGATATTGATATTGTTTTAAATAAAAGAAACAACATGAGAAATTATATTTTTTTGATTATCTCAATGATAATTATAAATACTGTCACTGCACAGTACAACTTCACTCATACCGTAGAACTAGAATGTACCCCTGTTAAGAATCAGTCTAGAACTGGAACTTGCTGGAGTTTTGCTACTTCGTCATTTGTGGAATCTGAGTTGATGAGGATGGGGAAAGGGCAGCATGATTTATCAGAGATGTATGTGGTAAGAAATATATATCAAGACAAAGCACAGAACTACATATACAGACAAGGTAAGGCTAACTTTTCTCAAGGTAGTCTGGCCCATGATATGATAGCGATTGTCAAGAAGAGCGGGGTGATACCTGAAGCGGTTTATTCTGGCTTGCTAGATGGCGAGAAATCTCATGATCACAGTGAGATGGAAGCAGGTCTGAAGGGATATCTTGATGGGATAATGTCTTCTAAAAAATTAAGCAATAAATGGCGGGCTGGATTCGATGGGATTCTAGATGCTTATATGGGACCTGTAGAAGAATCATTTGAGTATGAGGGTAGAACACATACGCCTAAAAGTTTGGCAAAGGCCCTAGAGATTAATCCAGATGATTATGTAAGTATTACTTCATTCACACATCATCCGTTTGATGAACATTTTATTTTAAGTATTCCTGATAATTATTCTAATGGTAGTTTCTTGAATGTACCACTAGAAGATATGATAGATGTCATAGACAAGGCACTCGAGGAAGGTTATACGATAGCTTGGGATGGCGATGTGAGTGAGAAGGGTTTTGATGCAAAGAGCGGGATTGCGGTGCTCCCTGAAAGAGCTTCGAGAAAAGACTTATTTGAAAATCCAGGAGCAGAAGTAAAGACCACTCAGAATCTAAGACAACAGAACTTTGAGAATATGACAACCACTGATGATCATCTTATGCACATCTTGGGTAAAGCAAAGGATCAAAAAGGAACAGAGTATTATATAGTGAAAAATAGCTGGGGGACAATCAGTCCTTATAAAGGATACCTTTATATGTCCAAAGAGTATGTGGCGATGAAAACCATATCAGTGATGGTACACAAAGATGTACTAGGGATGATCTAAAGCTTTGGGTTTAATGAATAAATGAATTGTTCTTTACTTATACTCAGATGTATTCATAAACATAGGTGAGACACATAATTATAGTAATTTAATTTTCGTAATGGCGTTCAATGCCGAATTAAATTATAATTGACTTTCTAATTTAGCAGTTTGTCGTGATTTCATTTTTACAAGAAAAATTGCAAACCAAATTTGTAGAGAAGTTAAATGGTTTTATACATTGGCGCTAAATAATTACAATATGCGTCTGATCCTTTTCTTTTCTCTGATAAGCTTTAGTATTAGTGTATTTGGTCAGAGTAATCTTGATACCCTGTTTAGTGGATTTGAAGACATTACAATATCTGCTAACCGTCTTGATATTCCATTCTCAGATCAGTCTAGAAGTATAACTATTATAACTGGCGAACAAATTGCCAGCACAGGCTTTTCCAGTATCAATGAAGTTCTGCAAACAGTAGCAGGAGTAGATATCAGACAGAGAGGGGCTAACGGTGTCCAAGCCGACTTATCTATTAGAGGAGGTACATTTGAACAAAGTCTAATTCTTCTTAATGGTGTAAGAATGACTGACCCGCAAACAGGACATCATATGATGAATATTCCTGTGGATATATTGGACATAGAAAGAATAGAAGTTATTAAAGGACCTGCTGCAAGAGTGTACGGCCAAAATGCCTTTGCTGGTGCGGTGAATATAGTCACTAAGAAAGCAGACAAATTTGGAGTCACTATTCAATCAGAGATAGGTCAACATAATCGCCAGGATTTCTATGGACAAATAGCGTTACCTATAAATAATTATAGTCAATCTCTGTCCGTTTCTCATAGATCATCAGATGGGTACAGATTTAATTCTGACTATAACATTCTGAATGTGCTCTACCAGTCTTCATTACCGATAGCCAAAGGAGAGGTGAACCTAACTGCAGGATATGTGGACCGTGATTTTGGTGCCAATGGGTTTTATGGGAGTGAACAGTTAATGGATCAGTATGAGACTATCCAGACAAGTTTTATTTCAGTGGCTTCCACACAAAGAATCAATAAGCTAAAGATTGCTCCAAGACTGAGTTATAGAAGAAATTCAGATAATTGGCAGTTTCTTAGACATGACCCGGAAGTTTTTCAGAATTTCCATACCTCACAGGTGTTGACCGCGGAGGTTCATAATTCATTATTACATAGACTAGGTACCTTTGGTTTTGGTATAGAGTATAATTATATGCACCTAAATAGTGATAATCTAATTGATGGTGCCACTGGTAGTGGTATACATGTACGTCAGCAGGTGGGATTTCATTTGGAGAATAGATTTCTCCTTGCAAATGAGAAAATTGATATAACACCAGGTGTGTTGATTCTTGCAGTTTCAGATGGGGATGTGTCTTACTTTCCCGGGCTTGACCTAGGCTATAATATATCAGGTCCTTTTAAAGCATTTGCTAATCTGGGTTGGACATCGCGTATCCCTACGTTTACAGATTTATTCTACCAAGATCCACGTAATGAGGGTAACCCTAATCTTACAGAAGAAAATGCATTTACTTACGAATTTGGATTGAAATATAATAGCAAGAATATACAGACATCTTTGAGCTATTTTGACAGAAGTGCCACCGATCAGATAGATTGGTTTAAGGAGAATGGCCTAGAAGAAGAAAAGTGGCGACCTGAGAATTTCAATAGGGCAACCTATAAAGGAATAGAGTTAAGCTTGACTGGAAGAATTCCCTCTGTGCCAGTGTTAGAATATGTTACAGTAGGCTATACTTATATTGATGCCGCATTTGAAGAGACAGAATTTGCATTTTCCAGAAATCAATTGGAGAATCTCCGTCACCAGTTTGTGGTAAATCCGGGTTTTGCTTTTGGCCCAGTCAGTCTTAATATGACTGCCAAGATTAATGACAGAGTCTCACTTGAAAATTATCACACCATAGATGGACGAGTGAGCTATACTTATAAGACATTTACATTTTCAGTCAGAGGAACAAATTTGACAAATCAGATTTACAGAGAATCTAATTTAGTAGAGCTGCCCGGTAGATGGATGTTGGGTGGTGTTAGATGGACTTTATAGTATTCCCTCAGCGTACTTTGGGAATTTTTTGAGATCATTTATATTATCCATATCAGATAGTTTGTCCATAACAGTATAGAGAAGATTTGCTTCTCTAAGTCTAGAAATTGTATTAGGAAATACATCTTCTGTACTCCATGGAATATCTATAAAAAGTTCTGAGTGATGTTTTTTCATTCCGAGCAGGTAGTATCCTCCATCTAGCGTAGGTCCTACGACCGCATCTGCAAAGTCTAACTTATCAAAAGCGGACTCTATGAGCTCAGGATAAATCTCTGGGCAGTCGCTGCCTATGATAACTGCTTTATCACAATTAGCCAATACCTTGCTAAAAGCATGAGACATCCGTTCACCTAAATCACCTTGAAACTGAAGGTCTTTATTAAACTTATCTGTAGGCCAGTTATCCTCTTCTATAATAGACTTATCATAGAAAAGATATCTGTCGGCCTGGGCAGTAAGGGCTACTGATCTTGTGTGCGCCATGAGCCTTAGGTACACTGCCAGGGCATTCTCATCACCGACACTTGCAGCTAGTCGCGTTTTCACCTTACCCGCTACTGGGTTCTTTACAAATATGATGAGTCCTCTTTTTTTCAGAATTCGTTATTTGGTGCAAAACTACTCCTTTATTTCTTGATCTAAAAGTTGTCAGTTTTCTAATGGAATTACTACTTGAGCTCCCTTAAAACTTAAATTCCTTGTAAAACCCTGACCGACATTCTAACTCACTATTGAAGAATTGAGAACATGAGTTTGGATTTTTTAACTAGAATCCGTTGCACCGCCACCTTGAATCAAAAACCCTAAACTGAATCATTGACTACAAACAATACATCCTACACTACAATTCTTAAAGGTTTGATTTGTGATAGTCTACTTGTCTTCTTCTTTTTTATTGTCCTTTTTCTCTTGCTTATATACTTCTGAACCGTCTTTAAGTTTTTCAGATATAGCAACATAAGGTCCTTTGACAATCGTCTCTTCACTATCTAGACCAGATACAATTTGAATAAATTCGTCATCTTGAATACCTGTAACTACTCGTTTCATGATTACAGTATCTCCACTTACTGTGAAGACGACTTCCTCATAATCAGAGTCTTCTTTTTCTTTAGCCTCTGCTTCCTCGGCCTTCTCCTTTTCATCATCATTTTTTTCTCGAGCAGTCACAGCTTGGATAGGCACAGAGATAACATCATTAATCTCATTTGTATGGATATCTACGGATGCTGACATCCCTGGACGGAAAGGAAACTTTTGTCCATTTTTCACCTGCGAGTAGGACTGAGAATTTATTTTTATTTTGACTACAAAATTGGTAACTTGATCGGTATTGAGTGCAGCTGCAGCGCCAGCAATATTTGAAGCAGAATTTGCTATCTCAGTCACCGTACCTGAAAATGTATCACCTAAGTAAGCATCTATTTCAATATCTACATCCTGACCTATAGCGACTCTGACAATATCATTTTCGGATACATCTACCTGTACTTCCATTGACCGAAGATTAGCTATACGCATCATCTCTGTTCCAGTCATTTGTATCGTTCCTACAACTCTCTCGCCTTGCTCTACGCTGAGACTAGATACGATGCCATTCGCAGGCGCTTTGATTGTGGTCCTTCCGAGATTAGTTTGCAATTCCTTTAAGGTCGCTTCAGAACTTTCTACGTCATACTGAGCACCCTTGATGCTTTCTTCTGCAGAACGGATACTTGCTTCAGCTGCTTTTATATTAGCTTGTAGATTTTCTACATTGGAGCCTGACTGATCATATTCTGACTGTGAAATGACACCATCTTTAAGTAAGCTGCTATTTCTGTCATGGATGACTTGTGCATTTTTTAACTGCACCATGATTTGCTCCTTTTGTGCTAGACTTGATTCTTTTTGACTTCTAGAGACAGCCATTCTGGATTTAGCTCCTGCCACTGCAGCTTTACCTCTCTGCACTGCAGATACGTAAGACTCAGGATCTATCTTTGCGAGTAACTGATTAGCTTGCACACTATCTCCTTCCTGGATGTATAATTCTACGATCTCACCTGAGACATCACTACTGATTTTCACTTCTCTTTCTGGAAATATTCTACCTGATGCGGACACCGTTTCTAGTATGGTTCTCTTTTTGACCACATCAGTCGTGATCTCTACACCCTTAGGTTTCTGAGAATTCTTGTAATATGCGAAGGCTACTATGCCTAATAATAGCACTAGAAGAACATATAATATCCATTTTCTACTTTTACGTTTTGCCATTCTTGATTAGAATTTAAGTTGTTTTCCTAAGTAAAATTCAAGCACTTTCACTTTGAACAGATAATCATATTTATTGATCAGTCTTTGAAGTTCAAGATTTTCTAGTTGTGTTTGCTGCGCTTCCCATTCAAAAGAATTAGCGGCACCTATCTCCAATCGTTTAGTGACATTATCTAAGCTCGCTTTTTGTGCAGCCAAGCTTTTCTCTGAAGCTTCATACTGCTTCTTAGCTGCCTTTGCATCTGCTAGAGATTGCTGAAGTGTTGTCTTTATATTGTCTATAAGCAACTGCTTTTGCAGTTCCTGATTTTCTATGCCGAGCTGCGCCCGCTGTACATTAGCCTTATTAACCCCGTTGCTGTATATTGGAATATTGACCCCTACGCCAAATCCGTAAGAAAGGAAATTTTCTAATTGAGCACCATATGGCGTTCTCTGAAAGATTGGATTTTGAAAAGCTTGTGATATAGTAACTGGCATGTTATTTATGAAAATCTCAGATTCGACCAGTTGGTCTTCGAATCCAGTGACTTCTCTTGCTTGGTTAGAATAATTGGTACCGACGTTTCCGAACAAAGATACAGATGGTAGATATCCTGATCTGGCCAACGCTACATCTAAGTCGCCACCAGTTGCACGCAATTCTGCAGCTTTAATGTCTGGTCGGGTACTGATATTATAATTCAGCAAGTCATCAAAAGTAATGAGGTCAGGATCTGTAGTAATTTCCACATCAGCGGGCACCTCCACTTTTATATCTTCAGTTGGGTCTAGCCTCAGTAGTTGTTTGAGTTGTAACAGCGCAATTTCATAAGTATTCTGCGCCGCGATGACGCCTTGTTCACTTTGGGTTATCTGAGCTTGTATATTGAGAAGTTCGGCTGCGGGGATTATTCCGGCATCTATTGATTTCTGAGTTCTGTTTGCTTGCTGTTGGTTTAAGGTAACTTGCTTATTAGCTATTTCGATATTTTCTACAGCAAAGAGAATATTTAAATAAGTCAGAGCTACTGACAAACTCAAGTCTATCGAAGCTTGCTTTGCATCATTTTGGACGGCATTTAGATCTATAGCACGACGTTTGACCGTGTTCTTAATTCTAGATCCATTGTAAAGGATGACGCCTGAGCCTATGCCATAATTGTTGGCGAAGAAAGTCTCAGTGATGAAGCTATTAGAAGTAGGGTCGATTGTACGGCCAAAGTTCAGATTTAAATTTAAGTTTCCACTCAGGTTAGGATATTTCGCTTGCTTGGCCTGCTCTAGATCTATCTCTGCGTTGCGGGTAGCCAATTGTGACTGCTGCATAGAAATACTCTCTGTCAAGGCGTGTCTTATGCTCCGTTCCAATGTCCATACTTCCTGTGCATTTAGACTTGAGCTACCACACAAGGTTAGAGCTAGAAAACTGACTATTAGACTATAGTACCTCATAGAATCTCGATTGTAGCACTAATATCTAGTAAGATTCCCTAAAAGCGTGCATAATTTCTATAAAGCAATGAGATATTCAGATAAATCAGAAAGTATAGCTCAGCAGAAAAGGTAGAAAGGAGTATTCTGGTTACAAAAAAAGCTCAGCACTTAATAAATGCCAAGCTTTAGTACCGGTGGGGGGACTCGAACCCCCACGCAATTGCTTGCATTGGATTTTGAATCCAACGTGTCTACCAATTCCACCACACCGGCTTAGAAGCGCAAAAGTATCTATTAAAATAACATTATGAAAGTGATTTGGGTGATAATTGGTATATCCATTATTCGTATAAAGTTAGTTCAAATAGTGTTGTTAGTATAACGATCTCCCCTAAACCCTCCTTAGGCATTAGTGCCATCCTGAGAGTCAGAACATCAGGTTTATTAACATATCCCCCATATAACCTAGCACAATACTCCCATTCATAACATTCCTTCTACCAAATAGAACAAATCCCAGTAAAAGCAGGGTTTCAGACTGATATTTAGGTTAATATTTTTTTTGAAAACTAGATTGCCCAAATGACCACAAATATTGTAATCCAAATAATTAATTCTGAAAAACATTTAAAAACATTAAGATGAAAAATTTATTCTTCACTTTTATTATCGCACTGATTGCAATAATAGATACTACATCAGCTCAAATAACCAACCCTAAAATTAGCCTGCAAGGTATTCTCAGAGAAGCTAGTGGCGTCGCTGTAGAAGATGGGGAGTATGACATAACTTTCAGATTGTACGAAGGGATCAATGATGCTCTAAGTGCTGATATCTATGAAGAAGATCATGAAGGGGTGCAAGTGTCTAATGGTGTCTATTCGGTTCAGTTAGGGACATATGTATCCATGAGCGCATTGCCATTTGACAAGATATATTACGTAGGTGTTCAAGTAGGGGCTACCGAACTATTGCCTAGAATAGAGCTGACGCATTCGCCATACTCTATGGCTGCGCTTTCTGTATCGTGCTCTGGTGCTGTGGGAGATGTCAAATATTCTATCCTAGATGAGTCACAATTCCAACAAGCAAACGGTGACTGCTGGGTGCCTATGGATGGAAGAAGTGTAACCGGTACTGCCATAGAGCAAATGTTTGGCTGGACAAATGTGCCAGATGGATCAGGAATGTTCCTTAGAGCTCAGGAATGGAATGAAGGTTATGATCCTGACAGAACGCCAAATAGTGCAATCGCTCAGATGCAAGAAGATACAATTCAAGCTCATAATCATGTCATAGAAGAGGGTGGTGAGCATCAGCATGTCTATTCTGATTGGTATTCTCAAGATTCTGATGAGGTCTACACAGATCCAGTATGGACAACAGAAGATAGAGGAAACGATGATGATGAAGAAGAAGATGGAGATGGACAGACAGGATCTAGAAATGTAAGAGTTGGTGTCTTAACTGATAATGATGGGGCTCACTCACATACTATGCTAGACACAGGAGGCGAAGAAACACGTCCGACAAATATGAACTTCTATATATACATCAGAGTCAATTAAGATCACCCCATATAATCATAAGAAAATGAAAAAAATAAAGCTCAAAAAATTGCTGGGCTTGATCGGGGTGATGTTAATTTTCATCCTTACCAGTCCCAGCTTACATGCTCAGCAGCATGATACATTATGTACACAGTTTGGTGATGTAGAATACCAAACAACGATAGCTCTAGGCTACGGCACAGGTTCTGCACTCCGATCTACATTTAATGCAATGGATGTTATCGTCGGTCAGCCGGTGATAGATGTAGTACCTGTAGGCTTAGAGACGACAGCAAAATTTGGTCTTTTTGCAGAATTAGATTTGGCGCCCAAGGCCCCTTTTCTGATTGCAAGCCAAGGAGATTTTCCGGATAGGGTGCAGATAGAATGGCAAGTAGATGCCTTTAGCCCCAGTCCTGCAGAATTCCGCATCTTCCGAGATGACGCATTTCTTGGTAAATTAGATAGTGATGTTAGAGAGTTTATAGATTTTAATGTTCAGGCAGGAGAAGTCTATAACTATTCTATTATGGCAGTTAGTGGTTCTAGTCTAGAAAGCCAGTTAGGCCATGAGATCGGTTTCGTTAACCCTAATGGGGTGATATCTGGACAGATTACGACAAGGAATGGGAATCCAGTTCCTGATGTAACTGTTATCGCAGAACCTACATTTAATCAAGCCCTCTATTTTGATGGGGTAGATGATCATGTATGTGTTAGCTATGACAGTGCCTTGCCATCGGAGCAATTTACATTTAGCTCTTGGGTTAAGATTGGTGGTGATCCAGATGGAGAGTCTATAGTAGACTTAGGATCTGATATAGATCAGAACTGGTGGTTAAGAGCCTCAGAATCAGGTAACCCGAAGGGAGTCATTTTTGGTATCGGAGGTGGAAGTGCATCATCTGTATCAGAAAGTGCATTGTCATTTGACACAGATCCTGATGAGTGGCATCACGTAGCAGCAGTCTACAATGGGATAGCCGTGACGCTATACCTAGATGGTGAATTCATGGGTTCTCAAGCAGCTACTTTAGATACTGCAAAAACGCGATTCTCTTTCGGTCGCATCAGAAATGGCGGGTCAGACTATTTCGAAGGTGGACTGGATGATGTGAGAATATACAATCGTGCCTTGTCTCAGACAGAATTATTACTAAACAAGGATATTACAGTAAGCAGCCGTACAGAAGGCCTAGTGTCATATTGGAAGTTTGATGAAGGTCAAGGTAATAAAGCCTTTGACCTAAGTGATACACAGTTAGATGGATTCCTATTTGGTCCTGAATTCACTACGGATTCTCCTGCACTATTGAATGCGGGTACGACTGATGGAGAAGGTAATTACATTATAGAAGGCATAGATTACAGTCAGGAAAATCGATTTGTGGTTTCACCAAGTAAGATCTTCTATGATAATTATTCATTAGAGTTTAATGCATCGGATGAGACATTTGTGAAACTGCCTGACTTCGATTTGCCAGATACGGCGACGATACAAGTTGTGACATTGCCTTTCGATAGGTTCTCTGAGCAATCCATTTTGAGTTATGGGACAGGCAGCAGTGCAGAGTTTGATCTATATGTCATGAATGACAATTATTTCTTGACACTGAATGGTGAGTCACAGCAGATTGCACCTATATCAGGACAGTTTGACCATCTTGCGATTACTTTGGATGGAGCGACCGATGATGTAGAAGTTTTTCTTAATGGTGCATCCACCGGAACTTATAGCTATGGATCAGTAGATGGTGCTTGGACTGGAGAGAAATGGGTCGTAGGTGCTGAGGATACTTTGAATACAACTAATCATTTTACAGGTTTGGTTGATGAGATTGCCATTTATAATTCTATTCTTACACAGGCGACTATACAGACGCATGGTGGCTTAGGAGAGAGTGGAGGTGTAGATTCTTCAGATCCTGCGATAATTGCCTACTATAATTTCAATGAGAGCTCAGGTGAAGAGGCTTATGATTTCGGTCCTAGTATGATGGCCGATGGGGAGATAAATAGAGCACTGTACTCAATAGTCGCAAGACGACAAGATGAGTCTCCGCATGTATTTGATCCTAATAGTAGAAGAGTAAATTTGAATTTTACAAGCTCAAGTGCTGATCAGATTAATTTTGTAGACATCTCTACGGTTGGCGTATCAGGGGTTGTCAGATTCGAAGATACTTTTTGCTTTCAGGATAGTGTAGAAATATTAGTTGATGGAGAATCACATTTTCCAGCTATTTTTACTAATAGCGAAGGAAGATGGATTGCTGATTTCGAACCAGGTTCTAACCCTATACTTCAACCTAAATTTGGAGAAGATAGGGATTCTACTTCTCATGAATTTTTTCCCCGTACTCTTCAGATAAGGCAACTAAATGTGCCAGTAGCTAATGTGCTTTTCCAGAATACAACTAAGAGAGAAGTTGAGGGACAAGTGTTCGGAGGAAGCAATCTTGAATGCCGGAATTCTATTATTCCAGTGGATGCAGCTGGGAATCTTAATGCAACGGTCGAAGTTAAATTAGCTGCGCAAAATGGCTGTTATGAAGAAACTATCGTCATAGATAATCGAGATGGTGATTTTGTTTTCGAAAATGTTCCGCCAATTCCAGTAACGGTTTCTGTTATAGAACATACAAGTAATCCTGTAGCACTCGGATTCTTCCAAACACAAGGTGGATCAGTTGTGGATTTAAGGCTGATTCAAAAAGATACTGTAGATTTCCAATATATCTCATTCCCAAATGTGCTCATTGATACAATTTCTTCAGGAGTGCTAGATAATGAGTGCGGAATTCACATGATATATGATTCTCAACACGATTCATTTAATGAAGCTGTGTCATATGAAAATCATATTAGAGTATTTGAACAATATGAATCATTTGGTTTAGATGATGGAGTTTGTTATTTGGATAGCTTTAATTTAATCATTAATAACCAAATAGAAGAATCAGCGCAAAATGAGTTTGTAAGTGATTCTACAACCTATGTTTATAATTGGTTTGCTAATAATCCTAACTTATTACCACCTTTTCAAAAAAATATGCAAGTAACTGCTGAAGTGAACGGATCGTTAGCATCTGCTTCTTATCAGGTTGTTGTACTGGGAGATAAGCAGTTGCCAGGAACAATATCTGTCTCAGGTCCTACAGAAGTATTTGGAATAGTTTATGATCCTCCTGGAGATGGATCATTCGCAACTCTTTCGGAGGGTACTAAGACCTGTACAAATTGGGAAGATGTAAATGTTAACACTGAAACACTAGGTGTAAAGGCTGAATTCAAACTTGGGTCTAAAAAGACGATTGGATTAGGTACAAGCATTGATGTAGAATTTGATAAAACTAGAAGTCTTGAAGGATCTTTTGAAATAGAAACAAGCAATTCAAATTCTGCAGAGTTTTGTTTTGAAACGACTAGAGAGATAAGTACGTCGGATGGAGATGATATATGGGGTACATATGCAGATGTTTATTATGGCGCTGCAATTAATTGGTTAATAGGCCAGAGGATAAGTCTTAATTATAATTTTGAGGAATGTTCATTCGACTCCTCATCAGTTATATCTGTTGAGCCAGGAGGATTCGAAACAGAATTTATATTATCTGAGTGGCAAGTTCTAACAGAAATATTACCACAACTAGAGGAAATTGTTTTATCTGATAATGTTCCTGATCCTGAGAAAATAGTTGCTCAAAATTCAATTAATAAATGGTTAACTACAATTGCAGCTAAAAGGTATAGACAAGGTTTAGATGCCTCATATGCGGTAGGAAGTGAAGACCCTAGAAATATCACTTATGATGCGGCGGCCGGATTTACTGAAACGGCTTCTCGTGAATTGTCTGGAACAAATACATTTACAACCACTCTTCAAGTAGGAGCAGATTTTTCAATGGAAACAGGCGTTGAAATTGGAGGTTCAGGATTCGGTTTAGAAATATCAGTTGGGTATAATCATCAGGATGTTACAACAGAAGGTGTAACCGTAAGTAATTCAGTTGAAACATCATTTACCCTTGCTGATGATGATTTGAATGATTTTTATTCATTTGATGTTTCAGCTCAAACACCACCTGTATTAGGATTTAGTGAACTTAGCTCACTACAGAATGAAATTGATAATTTAGAGGATGTTATAGAAGATGGCATGATCCAGGATTCTTTTGATATGCAAATTACCAATGAAATAAGAGACTCAGTTGATCAAGTATTATTTGGAGGTGAAATTCCAACAATAACAACTAATAACTATAGTATATTTAGTGTGCCATTTTCAGATGCCCCAATGTTTAGACTTAGGGGAGGAGAATCTATGTGTCCTTGGATACCTGGCACAAGGAATAGAGAAGAAGTTTTTGCACAAGTGGATAAGAATGTTGCTATAAATGTACCAACTAATGTACCTGCAGTTTTTAGAATTACTCTTGGAAACATTGGTCCAAATGGTGTAGATGGATTAGTATATGAGCTAGGAGTAGATGAAGGTGGTAATCCAGATGGTGCTTTAATAAAGGTGGATGGTCAACCTTTGATAACGCCGATTGAATTCCAGTTTGTTGGAAACGTGTCTTTTGAAAAAACTATAACAGTAGAGTGGCCTAATACTGGCACCTTTGACTTTGAAGATTTAGGACTTTATTTTGCCTCAGTTTGTCAGATTGAACATTCAAAATCTGTAGGTTACGATGCAGGAGATGGTGGTTTTTTAATATATGATGACTTTTCTCAGTTTGGAGACGCTTCGCAATTTAATATTGATCCTGTTAATGGCCAATTAGGTGACGAAGCTCTTGGGGGTGGAACTGGAGATAATTTTTATAATAGATTTTACCAGGCCATAGAGTTAGATGTGTTCTTTATAGAGCCATGTTCTACAGTAGACATCAGTTCGCCGAATCAGTTAGATGTAATTACGGATGTTACAAATTCACTACCTATAACTGTTCTAGAGTATGATCCTGCTGACCCTGATCTCGAATTGATAAGAGTGCAGTATCGTCCTATTCCTGGTGATGGCGCATGGATTAATATAGAGGAGATTCCTGTTGCTGATCTTCAAGGAACAATCACACAGATAGTCAATTGGGATATGGCAGAGCTAAGTGATGGAGACTATGAAATTCGTGCAATCACTCAATGCTTTGATGTGACCTTGGCGCCTGGTATGTCTGAGTTTGTACTTGTAACAAAAGAGACAGAGAGTCCGGAACTGTTTGGCGCACCAGAACCAGCTGATGGTTTACTTGCTGTAGGAGATGAAATATCTATCACCTTTAATGAAATGATTAATTGTGATAGAATCTTTGATGGAGAAACTGTGTTCTCTAATATCAATCTTAACAATGTCGCACTCATTAATACTGAGACAGGAGCTCTAGTTCCATTCAGTCACCAGTGTGTCGATGATAAGATCATTATTACAATAGAAACTGAACCAAGGTTTATAGATGGCAAAGTCCTCAAGGCTGTTGTAACTGGCATAGAAGATTTGGCAGGAAATGAGCTAGCTGAGCCAATAGGTGGCCCAGGAAGTGCGACAGTCAACTTTGTAGAATGGGAATTCTTAGTAGACCTGAATCCACTCAGATGGGAAGCGGGCTCTAACATAAGAGAAGTGAAGCAAGTCGACGAGCCCCTAGCACTATCACGTAATATTGTCAACAATAGTGGTACTGCAAGAAACTTTAGAATCACAGGAGACCAGATCTCGAATCTTGATGGTTCTATAGACTACGAAGATATTCCGTCTTGGATGCAAGTAGAGCCGCGTTCTGGAACACTAGAGCCGGGAGAGATTCTACCTGTCACTTTCTTATTCCCTCAGGATCTACTTGTAGATGATTACTTAGCGGAAATGAACGTAGTCGGAGATGATAATGCAGGTAACGCAATTAATACTGACCTAAAGGTCAGATGTGCTGGTCCAGAATGGGATTTTGATAGAGTAGAGGAATTCGAGAATACGATGACCTTTACAGTACAGCTAGATATCTTCGGTGATGTATCTATAGATAATTCTGACAGAGTCGCAGCTTTCATTAATGGAGAGCTGAGAGGTGCTGCCAATGTAGAATTTGTGCCAGCATTCGAAGGTAGAGATAACAATGGTGATGGCATTATCGATGAGGCAGATATATCAGGTGCATGGATGGCATTCTTGACAGTCTATGGAGATGAGACAGATTTCCCTCCTATAGATTTCAATGTTTTTGATGGCTCAGAATGTATTGTCTATTCTGATGTACTAGAAGAGATAGATTATATCCCTACAGCACAAGAAGGTATTCCAGTAGATCCTACAGTACTACATGTGCTCAATGTAGTCGATAGAAAAATTCCAATCGCTGATGGATGGACGTGGATATCTGTTAATCTTGACTTGATGGATAATAGTGCAGATAATGTATTAGAATCACTGAAATACAAAGATGGTGATCTGATCAAAGATGATAACTCATTTGCTGACTATACTGCAGGAAGCTGGATAGGAAGCTTATCAGATATATCTTATGACAAGCGTTACCTATTCTTCTCTGAGGAAGAGGATACAATCTGTCTGACTGGTGTGCCATATGATGTGGCCAGCTCTACGATAGATATAGAGACGGGTTGGAACTGGATAGGTTTTGTACCACAGCAAGGATTACTGATAGACGAAGCACTTGCAAGTCTGACACCACTAGAAGGAGATATAGTCAAGAGCCAGACGGCCTTTGCACAATATATTCCGACATATGGATGGATAGGAAATCTTAATGTGATGGAGCCTCCTCATGGCTACTTACTCAATATATCTAATCCTGGTGTTTTGGATTATACGATCACAACACCATTTAAGGGAGAAACTCTAATCGGTAAGCGAGGCCCTAAGCCTGTAGTCAGCAGCAAGGTATTGGATGATCCATACTGGACAGTGAATACGAGTCAGTTCCAGCACAATATGAATATCACTGCGGTTATAGATCCACTGACTTATGATCTTAGAGATAAGGATCAGGTAGGTGTCTTTGTGGATGGCGAGATACGAGGCTATGGCCAGGCGGTCTATGTGGAGCCTTTAGAGCAGTTTGTATTGTTTGTCACTGTAAGTGGCAACATACCTAATGAGCTTCTAGAATTCACACTATTCTCTGAGAGAGACAGTATAGAGATTGCATTGGCTGAGACGATGTTCTTCAAACCTGATGAGATTATAGGAGATGCGATGACACCATTTGTCTTTACGTTCCCCGTTGTAGATGTGGAAGAAGTAGAAGACACGTATGAGTTCGAATTGAATATATATCCTAACCCGAGTAACTCAGATTTCAATATCGAGTTAGATATTTCTAAGACAGAAGTCTTAGAAATGAATATATACGATGCTGTAGGTTCTAGAATAGATGGCATGTCTCGTACATTCCATCCAGGAAAGCATAGCCTTACTTTCAAGGCCAATACTTTACCTCCAGGCGTATATCAGTTAGTTCTGAAAGGAGAAACTGTCAATGAAATCAGAAGATTGATCAAGAATCAATAGATAAATCATGGATGCCGACCGTCATAATAGCGGTCGGCTCTTTCTCTTAACTAGAACTAAAAAACGATATGCAAAAGATAATAATAAGCAGTCTATTCTTACTCTGTTCTTATCTCGGATCGGCGCAATTTATTTATGATATTTCTGATCAGTATATACAGGCAGACACCTTTGAGAATATAGCACTTGCAGACTTTCTGGATTTACCGAACCCTAATGGCTGTTATAATTTATCCATACAGCCCGTCGATAATGGTGGTATTTCTGGTTTTCCAGCACTGTCTCTAGATGAGTATGATGACTATAGAGAGAATATGACAGTCACACTGAAGCTGCTGTTTTCAGGATTACAGTTAGATATGCAGCCTCAAGATAGAATATGGATACTGGATGCTGATGAAAATATTACAGAAACAAATGTGCCATTCGATGATCCTTTTAATGCGGAAGAGAAAATATTCTACCTTAACGTAAAAGGTAATTTCGATATCTATGCTGCTAAGCTTGTCTACTATAATGATTCCTTAGATAAGTACTTTGAATTAGAAGAAGCATTCACATATGGAAGCAATAAGTCACTTGGGGATCCACAAGAACCATTTGTTATCAATTTAGGTGGCCCACTGGATTTTGATTTGGATGAAGATTTTAATCTGACAACGACAATAGTCGATACTAGCTATACAGGCCAGTACTGTGTTACGTTAGATTTAATTGGTTGCAATGGGACTTTTTTAGATGATGAAGAATTTTGCTTTATTTTCTCGGAGGAGCCTGTCGCTCCTTGTCCTATAAATTATACTGTTAGCCAAGCGGATATTTTGAATGCTACAATTCCTGCAGTATTTGCGGCAAGAGATAATGTTTTCTCGAGTGCAAATATAGATGGGAATAGAGATGTAAAGTTTACAGGAAATAGGAATGTCGAATTACTGCCAGGATTTTCCGTG
Source organism: uncultured Saprospiraceae bacterium (assembly GCA_964591455.1). Lineage (GTDB taxonomy): Bacteria > Bacteroidota > Bacteroidia > Chitinophagales > Saprospiraceae > RFSX01. Next base: position 50,860 of record CAZQDZ010000016.1, on the reverse strand, counting down.
GAGCTAGGGGTAGTCTTCGAAGCATTTATCGAAGGTTGTGATCCATAGCGTATAACGATGTACTCCAATTAAATTAAAAGAGCATTTCTGTAAAAGGGAGTGCTTTTTTCTTATTTCAAAAATTTTGCTGGAATAATCTTATGTGTTATATTAGTTCCTATCACAAATTATGTGAACCCCAAATCAACATAAGTCCCCCTTGCAGTTAACCAATTTGTAAACACCTCAATCTAATCTAATGATTAAATCTATCCCCACGGATGTATTCCGCAATCTGTGTCTGCTTTTTCCAAAGTTTTTTGGTCGATACTCTTTTCTGAATATTTAAGCTTTTCAGAGTAGTCAATAATCACACTTATTCTCTCAGAATATTTTAGGCTTGTCTAGTCTTTAATGAGAGGTTCTAATTTAACCATCTTACCCATGAAAAAATATGTTTTTTTATTACTAAGTTTCATGCTCGCTTCTTCATCTTTTTTTGGGCAAGAAACATCTGAAGAAATAGCAGAACAAGCAATGCAAATTTATGAATCACACAAAGACTCAGATGTGTTTACATGCATGGTTGCTCTAGAATACGCGATTGCCTCTTATCTGACATATGATGCTGAAAAAGCTCGAGAAGCATTGCAATATGCATCAACAATAGCAGATACATCGCAGATTAATATTCTCAGTGCCATGACCTTGTATCTAGCGGGAATGGTTGAGAGTTCTACTGGAAATCTAGATAGAGCTATTAAATTATTTAGCGAAGCTGAAGTCATTTTCAAGAAGGACGATATATATACTGGCGACAAAAATTTTACTCTAAGCGATGTTGAAGTATATAAAGCAGATATTAAAAGAGGAATAGGCGATAGCTATAGGAAGAAAGGAGAAATAGTTACCGCTAAGGAATTTTTTCAAGAATATTTAGATTATGCTTTGAAAAATGAACATGATTCTTCTATAGGTGCTGCCTATGGTTATCTAGGTATTTGTAGTGATTTAGAGGGCGATTATCATGCTGCTATTGAGTTTTATAATCAAGCAATTGCATTTGGGAAATTGAAACAGCTTCCTGATATATATGTTACATATGGAAATTTAGGATTTTCTTATTATGCACTAGGTGAAAGAAGAAAATCCTTAGAGTATTTTCTAATTAATGCTGATGGTGCAGAGGATGCAGGAAATTTAGTTAATCTAGCAAATGCCTATACAAATATTAGAGATGTTCTCATTGATCTGGAAGATTATGAAGGTTTTTTTGATTATGGAAAAAAGGCTGAAACCATTTTTAAAGAAAATGAAAGTAATTGGTTTTTAGCTAGGTTATACAATGAAAATGCTGAGACTTACATTGAATTGGATTCTTTAGAGTTGGCGATAGATATGGTCGATAAAAGTATAGCAATTAGCCAGGAAAATAATTTTTCGGATGCTGAATGTGTCTCTTTAAGATTGACAGGAGAAATTCTTCAATCAAAGAAAAATTATACGGGAGCAGAAGAATGGCTAGCAAAGGCGGTAGAATATGGAAAAAGTAATGGTCTTCAAGAATGTGAGTATACTTCTTTACTTAGCTTGGGCTCTAACTATGTATTGCAAAGAAAAGATAGAGAAGCAATTGAAATCTTGAAGCTTACTATTAATAAGTATTCAGAAGATCAAAATAATATGGCCCTTATGCCAGCCAAAAAGAATATCTCGAAGGCTTATGCAAGTATTGGCAATTACAATAAAGCATATCAGTCGCTTACTGATTATATCATTCTAAATGATAGCCTGAATGATCTGTCTTCTGTTTCTAAATTGGCTAGGACAAAATCAGATTATCAGTATGAGAAAGAAAAAGAAATCAATGATCTTGAAAATCAGAAGCAACAAGAAATTCTAGTCGCTCAAGCAAATACAAATAAAGCAATCGCATTTGGGATAGGCGCTATTGGATTACTAGGATTCTGGTTTTTTTATCATGCACGTCGAAAGAACAATACTATTGCTCTAAAGAATCAGCAATTAGAATCACTCAACCATACTAAAGACCAAATCTTCTCCATCATTGGCCATGACCTCAAGAAACCTGCCCTCGCCTTCCGAGGCATCACTAACAAACTCAATTATCTTATAGAAGGCGATGATAAGAAAAGACTCCTGAAATTCGGAGCATCCATAGAGACTGATGCCATAGAACTTAATAAGCTGACAGATAATCTACTTAACTGGGCCTTATTACAAAAGGACCTTGTCTCTGCAAATAGTGAACAGTTATCACTAAAGGATCTTGTTGCTGAGAACATCTCTCTCTTCAAAAGAATAGCAGATGAGAAGAATATCACCTTTAATTCAGAACTAGGCATAAACTCTGTCAAATCAGACAAGCACATCTTGTCTACTGTAATCAGAAACTTACTGGATAATGCTATCAAGTATACAGAAGAGGGAGGGACCGTAAGCATAATGGCGAAAGAAATAAGCAACAAGATCTCATTGTCAGTGGAAGACAGTGGCGTAGGCATGAGCACGACTCAAGTCAATAATCTATTCATCTTGGATAAAGGCAAATCGACCAAGGGGACAGAAGGAGAAGGTGGTACTGGCTTAGGTATGCATTTGGTGCAGCAGCTAGTGGCTAAGATAGAAGGAACCATAGAGGTGGCTTCAGAGCTGGGGAAGGGGAGTGCATTTACGGTAACGATTCCAGCTGTGGCTTAAGGAAAAGAATGTGATAATGACCATTGAGATCATCATAGTGGTCATTGGTATCATATTCCAATAAGCAATCCAGCATTACCGCATCTTGCATCTATAAATTAGTCAGTATGCAAGAATCTACTGTGTCAAAAAAAGGAAGCCGTTATATGGACATTGTTCATTTACAACAAAGGCCTAAGTTGAAATGTAAGTTGACCAGAAGAGAGCGAGAGATAATCTTTTATATCTGTCTGGGCAATACAATCAAGGAGGTCAGTAAGATATTATTCTTATCACAATCTACTGTGATTTCTCATAAGAGAAGCATATTCCTAAAGTTGGATATACATAACTTGGTGAGCCTAGGCGTACTAGCTGAGAGATATGGACTAACGAATAAGCCTATTTTCCAAGACTGAGCGATTATGAGATAAGGTTAAATAAACTCTTCATTTCTTTTTTTGCACTCCTGCTGATAGGTACACTTTCTTTACCCATTACGAGGACGTTTTCATTCATGTTGACCTTGGTGATATGATTTACATTAGCCAGATAGCTTCGGTGTGGTCTGATAAAACTATCATCATTTAAGATAGAGTTATACTCATTCAGACCGATTCTGTTTAGGTATTCGCCATTGGATTTGGTAACGGTCTTACAATAGACATGATTGGACTCGATGTAGATGATGTCATCTTTCTTTATCGCATAGAAATCATCTTTCTTTTTGAGATATAGAATGTCTGCTTCAACTTTATAATCTATTGATCTGGTATTTGTTGTTCGCAGCGTATCATTAATCTTTAGGAGTAAGTCTACAGCGCTTCTGATGGTAAATTCATCTGCAGGTTTTGTGAGGTAAGTAGAATTTGGGATTTTAGACCCTATGCTATAGTGCTCATCATCAGCAAATGATGTTATGAAAATGATCGGAATATTAAGGTGGCTTATCTTCTGTGCAATATCCAACCCCGTAAGTTTACCCTTGATGTCTATATCCATAAATATGATCTCTGGTTTGGATCCCATTATCTCTACCAAGGCATCACCACTGTTGTCGACAGTATTGATGATGTTATAGCCAATCTTTTTGAGAATGATCTCTAGTTCTAAGGCGAATGAGAAATTGTCTTCGACAACAAGTGTTCTTAGCATTTGATATTGTTTTCATTAGGTCTTTGGTTTGGGGTTTTTATTAGACTTAGAACTTCGGTGATGAATTATCTATAATCCTAATACAAAATAATCTTAATTGTAGAAACGAACTAGCCATTTGAGTATATTTTCATATACCCATTTGTCATTTATATCTAAGATTGATGATAATCAAGGTTTTAGAAGCTAAAACCTATTAACTCCTTAATCATGATAATTGATAATGATGGTAGTTGTGACCAAGTACTGGAGATACACAGAATTTTCTTTTCAGATCCTTTGATAGAAATTACTTTTATTAACTTTGCACTGCATCAAGAGATCAGTACATTTACTGACATCAACCGAGCACGAAACGCCACGGTGATAACATAGATGCGGACATAAGTCAAAATGGTTTCGCTCCATTCATTTATTTCCCATTTCTATTGATGCGTATTTTTTATTGCTAAAAGATATAGTATCAATGAAAGTTTGTGATCACATTAAACAGGCTAACGGAAAGACGCTACTTTCTTATGAGGTACTCCCGCCACTAAAAGGGGGTAGAATGCAGGATATATTTGACATGTTGGATCCGCTTATGGAATTCAAACCTTCATTTGTTGACGTCACGTATCACAGGGAGGATATTGTTTTCAACAAACGAGAAAGTGGGTATTATGAGAAAATGTCCATCCGAAAGAGACCTGGAACTGTAGGTATCTGCGCTTCCTTAATGCATAAGTATCAAGTGGATACGGTGCCGCATTTAATATGTGGTGGCTTTACCATAGCAGAGACTGAAGATGCACTGATAGATCTAGCCTTTCTGGGGATTGACAACGTCTTGGCACTTAGAGGAGATGCTAGAAATATGGATTCCAGATTTATTCCTGAACCTGGGGGTCACAAATATGCGGTAGAGCTGGTGCAGCAACTTCAAAAAATGAACAACGGTAAGTACTTGGATAAGAACTTAGCCAATGCGGCGCCTACTGAGTTTTGCATAGGAGTTGCTGGTTACCCAGAGAAACACTTTGAAGCACCTAACTTTGATATAGATTTGAAATTTCTTAAGGACAAGGTAGATGCAGGTGCAGATTATATTGTTACTCAGATGTTTTTCGACAATAGTAAATACTTTGATTTTGTAGATAAGTGTAAAACTGTGGGGATTGATGTTCCTATAATACCCGGCATAAAACCTATAACTAGAAAATCACAGTTGGTCAGTATTCCGAGGATGTTTTTTATAGACTTTCCAGAAGAGCTTGCAGTGGCGATGCATAATGCTAAGGATAAGGCTTCGACCAGACAGATAGGTATAGAATGGTGTATCCAGCAGTCAAAGGAACTTAAAGAGAGAGGTGCTCCAATACTTCATTATTATACCATGGGCGATACGAAAACCATGTTACGAATTTTGAAAGAGGTGATGTAAATGAGCCCAGTTATATTTTCAAAAGCGCTTCATTGTGAAATTTTATGTGACCACCTACAATGGTCAGAGCGACTTTAGTATTGAGGATATCTAGATCACTACATTTGACTAAGTCATTGGATAGTATGACCATATCACCTAGTTTGCCTACTTCAAGTTTGCCCTTTATGTCCTCTTCAAAAGCGCCATAAGCCGCATCAATAGTGTAACTGCGTATGGCCTGCGCTCTTGTCATCTTTTGTTCTACAAAGAATTGCATTCCATTATCCACTCTGGTTCTAGTAACTGTAGCGTAAAAGTTCTTGATAGGGTCTATCTCTTCTACAGGAACATCTGTTCCATTTACAATGGTCACTCCTTGGTCTAGAAGGGATTTCCAAGCATAGGCACCAACTTTAGCTCTTAACTGACCTAGTCGCCTTACTACAAAAGGGGCATCAGATGTACAATGGACAGCTTGCATTGAAGCAATGGCTCCGGATTCTTTGAATCGCATAATATCTCCTGGATGTAAATGTTGCGCATGCTCCACTCTCCATCTTTTATCATTGTCCTCATCCTTGTTAGATTCGAAAATATCTAACACTTCTTTATTAGCTCTATCGCCTATGGCATGGACACATAATTGCATATTATGCTCATTAGCCAAAGTAGCAATCTTAGCGACCTCTTCTATATCGGTTGTATTTTGGCCATAGAAATCTGGCTTATCCTCATAGGGCTCTAGTAACCAAGCACCATGAGCACCTAGTGCACCATCTACTTCAGTTTTAAGCGCTCTACATGTATAGTAATCATTCCCTACACCTATGCGTCTGTACTTACCTAGTTTACCTTCCATTTCTTGTGAGCTGTGTCTGACCATAGACCAAAGTCTCATATCGAACTTTTTATCTAACGCCATAGAATGATATCGGTCATGTTCCCAAAACTTAGCGCCTGCATCCTGAAAACTTGTCACCCCTTTTTGTAGACATCTTTGCTGTGCTAATTCTATGGCTTCGTACCATAATTTGGTTTGTGATTCTTCATCCAGTGAGGCTTTGTATTTCTGGAATGCGCCTCGTATAGGACCCATTGCTCTTTCTTCAAATACACCTAGCGCCTCTCCTTTAGAGTCACGAATGATTTTTCCTCCTTTAGGATTTGGGGTTTCTATATTAATGCCAGCGGCATCCATTGCTTTTTTGTTAGCATAGAGGCTGTGTCCACTGGCATGTATGAGTATAACTGGATTATCAGGAGATATCTCTGAGAGGGTTTCATGATGAGGATATCCTTGTTGGACATTCTCGGGTTCTTCATACCATTTTTCTTGATGCCAACCACGGCCATAAATCCATTCACCTGGCTGAGATTGGTCTACTTTGTCTTTTACTTTTTCTATAGCCTGTATCCAAGTTGTATCAGATAGGAAATTTAGGTTCTGTAAGGTTTCACCTAATCCGGAAAAATGCCCATGCCCTTCTATAAATCCGGGCATCAAAAACATCCCGTTTGCATCTATCATATTAGTATTCTCTCCCTGTAATTTAGTAATAGCACCATCATTGTCTAAGGCTATAATTCGCTCATCCTGAATGGCTATGGCTGTGGCCTCACTCATTGCTTCGCCAGTATGTATAGAGGCATTGTATATAATCATATCAGGGCCGTTGCTGATATTCTCTTTGCAGCTGTAGCCAACGAAAACATTTAGAAGGAGTAAGAAATAAAGAAGAGTAGAGCGCCTCATTGTAATTCAGTTTTATAAATTGATAGACTAGCTAAACTTACAACCTTTCTCTAAGTTCTATATTGGTATATTATATCTGCATTAATAATTTTAGAACTTAGTATTTATTCAAAGACTAAGTTTAGCTTTGACGAGAATTTATGTACACGATAGAAGACTTACAAAAATTATTCAATGAGAAGTTGGATGCCTACAGTTTTCCTTCTCAGCCGTCGGCGTTATACAAGCCAGTGGAGTACATCATGTCCTTAGGTGGTAAACGTCTCAGACCAGCTATGGTGATGGCCGCTTACAATTTATATAAGGATGATGTATCATACGCTTTTGAAGCAGGTATGTCTATAGAAGTATTCCACAATTTTTCGTTACTGCATGATGATATTATGGATGAAGCAGAGCTGAGAAGAGGCCAAGCTACTGTCCACCAGCTTTATGATGAGAATACAGCTATCCTGTCTGGTGATGTAATGCTGATATACGCTTATCGGTTTTTAGAAAAATATCCAGATAAGCTAGTAGCGCTCACTAAACTCTTTACGGATACTTCCATAGAGGTCTGTGAAGGCCAGCGCTATGATATGGATTACGAAGTCCAGGAAGAAGTGTCGATAATGGAGTATCTGAAAATGATAGAACTTAAGACTTCTGTAGCTATAGCAGCTTCTCTTTCTATGGGCGGTATCTTGGCTGAAGCAGATTCAGTAGATCAGAAGCACTTGTATGAATTCGGTAAGAATATGGGTATTGCATTTCAGATTCAAGATGATATGCTGGATGCCTTTGGTACAGAAGAATTACTAGGCAAGAAAATAGGTGGTGATATCCAACAGCGCAAAAAGACATACCTGTACCTAAAGTCATTAGAGCTGCTCAGCCCTACTGAAGCGGATACTCTCAGAGATATTTTTATGAATTTGAATGGTAGCGATTCTGATATAGAACGGGTAATGGAGTTGTACAAAAATGCGCATGTAGATGTTCATGCCCATGAACTAAAACTTGTCTATCAGCAGTTGGCAGAATCTCACCTTAAAGCTGTCAAAGTTCCAGACGAAAGGAAATCCATACTGATAGAATTTTCAAAGAATCTATTGAATAGAGATGTGTAGCCAATGAAACTGTTATATGCTATCCAAGGCACAGGCAATGGTCATTTGGCCAGAGCGGCTGAGATTGGGCCTGCCCTTGCAGAGATAGCTGAAGTAGATTTTCTGATAAGTGGGAGATCGGCAGAACTCAACTTTCCCTTTCCATTTGATTACAGCTACCATGGTCTCTATTTTATATTTGGCAATCGGGGTGGGGTAGATTACTTCAAGAGTTTCAGACAGTTGCGTCCTTTCAGATTACTTAAAGACATTAGCGCTGTTCCAGTTACAAACTATGATGCTGTTATTAATGATTATGAATCCATTACAGCTCATGCATGTAGAAAGAAGAAGGTGCCAGTTGTCGGTGTGAGTCATCAAGCATCTTTTTATTCTGATAAAGTACCCATGCCTAAGAAGCGTCGCCGGTTTTTCGAGTATGGTATGAGATACTGGATTGCACCGTGTAACGGGTATGTAGGCCTGCATTATAAAGCGTACGATGACCATATTTTACCACCCATAATTAGACCTGAATTAGTTAATGCTGAGTTGTCTGACAAAGGTCATATCACGGTATATCTTCCCGCATTCTCAGATAATCGTTTGATTTCTGTATTTAAGCAGATTCCTGAGATACAATGGGAAGTTTTCACTAAGAAGTCCAAAGAGATTCTGAGGCATGAGAATGTACTCATCCACCCAGTCAATAAAGAACGCTACTCCCAATCGTTGGGATCATGTCATGGGCTTCTGACAGGCGGTGGATTTCAAGCTACCTCTGAAGGACTATACTTAGCCAAGAAAATGATGGTTATACCTATGTTTGATCAGTATGAGCAGAAATGCAATGCGACAGCTTTGGAAGAAATGGGTGTACCGATAATCAAGAGTATCGATGAGGGAGCTGTAGAAAAATTAAAACATTGGATATCAACACCTTATAAGTTGATTTATAAACCTACAAGATCTAATGTCTCGTCTGTGGCGCAGAAAATTAAGGAGGTAGCAAAGAGAGAAATTGGTAAAATGAAACTGAGGTCCTCTTAGAACTACAAGCTAGTTTCCTGCCAATGGGGAATTGAACAAACCAACGGCCATTTCCATCCATAGAAAAATGAATAGGAAGATTATAATTAGAATCCACGTAGTCCTAGTCTTGGTGTTTTTCCTATATTTTTTTCGGACATAATGAAGGGCACTCAATACAGTAAATATTAGAAATCCAGCTATAACAAAATCATCAGCCTTCCACTGAACCTGTTCTGTGAAATTCATAGCAATAAGCGGTATAGCCAACAAACCGATAGTGGTGAGTAAAGGGAAGCAAAGCCATTTTAGTGATTTCATCACTTAGGCTTCTTGCGGAATCAATTTAGTGAGCATCACTATTTGTCCCAAATGGTAATATCCATGTTCTATCAGTGCTTCTATGTTCCTTCTCCAACTGCCATATTTTTTATCTACGAAATCGCTATCGAGATATTCCTCTGATAGCAACTGTAGCTTACTCGCCATCAATTCACAATTCTTTATGGTAGATTTTTTGAGGAGAAGCCAAGAATCAGCGGTGTCAAGGTCGGGTAGCTCAAAAGAATACTTATCCCTTATATCCAAAGCACCTGTGTCAAAGACACGGAGAATCCCAGCCATGTAATAGTCCAGGTGGAAAGTGAGTGCAGCAATTGAATTGTGAGTGCCAATAGTTGTAACAGCTTGATGATAGCTAACTTCTTCTAGAGTAGATTTGAGATTGGTATTGACTACCCAATCTCCATCCAGATAGATTTCTCTGAATTGAGCTACAATAGATGTGTTGGCCATGTATAAGGTCTATAACTCTTCTACCTTCTGTAATTCTTTCTTTAGCACTTGCTCTATATGGGTAATGTCTGCCATAATAGAAGCAATAGAATTACCTTTTTTCAGTGAAAATGTGCCTGAAGTGGTGAATGTGCCTTGAATAGTCCATGTGCCACTAATACAGATAGCATTATTCTGATTGAAAACAGTTCCATTGTACTGGACTTGGTGACCGGGATATTGTTTGATAAGGACGACTGAATTGTCATTCAAATCCACTTTTCCTTCAAAGTGGAAAGGGTCAATATCATCAACTCCATGACCGACAACTCTGCCATCTTGAAAAAATACAAGAGAGCAATACATTTCGTGATCTACATCATTCAGTTGGCCATAGGAGTAATAACCGATAAAATCTCCGTTTAAAAATTCTAGGTTCATAACTATTCCAAGCTTTTGGGCTGCCTGGACTTTCCAAATATATAAACCTTCAAGATTCGATGCACAAAAAATTATTGTGCCATAGAATGGAAAACAAGGAGAAAGTGACTGGTTGGGGCGGAAAATCAAACAATAATATATAGAAATTATCTATATATGATACCTAATTTTTTTTTAGTTCTTATCGTACTATAATATATAGGATATTCGCATATATTTGCTGAGCATCCGAAAAATCAGGGATATCCAATTTACGATTTAAGGAATAATTACTCAATCTCGAAGATCGGTTTTGATATTTAAGACCGGTCTTTTTTTTTGCCTAGACTTACCCTAACTCCCTAATATATTTAAGGCACCTCATTAAAATTGTAAAGGCCAACAGAGCTTTATCCATTGACCTTTAACACCCTTAATATAAGAATTATGTAACCTTAATTTTTGTACTCTTTTATATTTTAGATTCACACTGTCTTCTATGCAATTGTAGGAATTGTGAATCCTTTATTGTTGTTTCTATTTGTACGTCTTGCTCTTGAATGACTGATTCAGGCAAGTTCTGCGTTCCTGCTTCTAGAGATATATCATCACTAGCTCTTAGAGTAATTATGGAGAAGAGGACGAAGTAGATTATTGTTATATGGTTCTTTAGAGTCATGATTACATATTGTACTTATAAGACAGAAATTCAAAGGGTTTTCCTACAACTTCCCCACTACAAGCGATAGATATAAACTATACGGCACCCCTACAGTGATTTCACAAGTCCTAGTTTATGTAAAATGGAAGACAAATTGGGGTTGAGTTCGTCTTAGCAGTATCCTAATATAAGAGTGGTACAATTCGTCGCCCATGGTAGCTATACCCTCCAATGGAAGATTTGTGCTCAGTTAGGTTTACAGATGTAATTCTACCTGCACTGATAATTTCTATCCTATCATCGGCCTGTTGTATAAGTTGTCTTAGCATATCTTTTCCTTCCATTGCCGTCAGGGAGCCTCCCGAGGTGAGCACCGCAAGGTGTATGTTGGCTTTCTTAGCTTCCCTATAGACTTTGCTATTCATAAGCTTATATAAGTCCCTTTTGATGTCAGTACTGGTATCTATGGCTTTGTGTATTGTGAGTGATTCCACAGGATAATCATCAGCACTCAAATAATTTAGCACCTCCGCTAATTGACCGAGGTCTAGTTGGCCATCAGTCATGCTTCCATATACAAAGTGCCTAGCACCACAGGCTTTCATTAGTGCTACGTCAGCAAAGATTTCGTTCATATCCTCAGTGGTATAACAGAAATCACCCGCTCTGTGTCTGATCATGACTTTGACAGGGATATGGGTTTGTTCCAATACTTGCCGGACCAAATCAGTACTCGGGGTAAGCCCATCTAAGTCAAGCCTGGCGCATAGTTCAAGGCGATTAGCACCGTTTTTCTCAGCGAGTTTTGCCTCTGCTAAGGTGCTTACACATGATTCAATAGTGTAGATACTCATATTTTTAAGGGTAATGCGTTGCTACAGTGTCTGGAAATCTATATATTTGCGCTCTTTTAATAACAAATTGGCTTAAATGTTAATTATTAATGTCAAAAGTGATGAGTCTATAGATCGAGCTCTTAAGAGATATAAGAGAAAGTTCAAGCAGACTAGACTTCTGAAAGAAATCAGAAGAAGAAAGCACTTTGTGAAGCCTAGCGTGGAGAGAAGAAACGAAGTTCTCAATGCGACTTATAGGCAAGAAATGTACGGTGATGCTTAAGCATTAAGATCGTACATTTCTTTTCTTTTATCTTCTGGTCCAGTTTTCTGGGCTTTTTTTTTGCCCTAATCTAAGCTTCTTATCCACCGAATGAGCCACCACCTTGACCTCCGCCGCCTTGGCCATCTCCTTCTCCAGCTTTCTGATCTGTGTTCTTGATTTTTGATCTACGTTCTCTGAAATCTACTTTTCCAAACTTGTAACTAAAGTTTACGCCTACTGACCTAAATGGAATAGAAAAGAAGGTCAGCTGCCTGAAATCAGAACCAGTGATGTCAGAATTGAAGCTTTTGTCTCTTACAAATGGCTCTATGATTCGAATGCCAATGCTGGAGTTTTTAAACTCTTTCTTGAAACCAACCCCCATAATAGAAAAACTAGCGTTCTCTCCCTGGAGTGTAAATCTAGGTGCTTGGAAGAAACCAAAGAAATCCGCCTTGAGGGTCCCTGTAAATGCGAATTCTCCATTAGCGAATAGTCGATAAGATAGGGCACTGTTCTCAAAATCCTCCCCATCTATTTGACCAGAAGCATTATAAGTATATATATCTCCACCACCACGGATAGTCAGTTTGCCTATTGTCTTAGAGCTAAATAAATTGATACCTACACTATTATTTGTCCCTACATTATCAAAGCTCGTCCGGACAACAAGATTATTATCTGTAGTTGCTATTTGCTCTATGATCTGTGTATTGTTTTTGTAGTATAGACTGCTGAATATCGTTATACCCCATAAATTGGTATTGTAGGTCAGTTCATATTGGTCCGTGAGTTCTGGGTCTAGTCTAGGATTACCTACAACTAAATTGGCAAAGTCAGTCGTGTTTCGGAATGGATTGATAAAGAAGAGACTTGGACGTTGAATTCTTCTGCTGTAGGCCACTTTCAGTGTTTTGAAGTTCTTGAGACTTCTGGAGATTGCTATACTTGGGAGCCAGTTTTCGTAACCGAATGGAAATGCATCCAGGATTTCTTGGGTTTCAGGATTGACTGAACCATCTCTGAGTGCACCGCTTCCACCTATTTCAGTACGTTCGTATCGAAGTCCAGTAACGAAATTGAATTTTTTGATGAAAAAATTATAACTGGCATAGCCAGCAAATACATCCTGATTATAATTAAATAAGAATGATCTGTTCAAGTCTACAGTAGAGATATTATCTATGACTGGGCTAAACTCACTGTCACTATCTATATCTCTGATGACGGCCTTGACACCAACTTCTAACTTATTCGAAGAGCCTATCGGTTGTACATAATCTATCTGTCCCGTCAATTCTAGATTGTCTCCTACGTTATTGATGTTTTCGTTTCTCGAGAAAAATCCTACATCACTGACAAAGTTATCTTGGTTCTGAATATTGGTAGAAACTTGTGCCGCTATAACCAGCTCTTGCTTGTCATTACCTTCAAATTTCTTGGTATAATCGGTATTCCAATCGAAACCTGAGAATAAGTTCTCACCAGTATTCAGCCTATCAAAAGAAGGGCTGGCTGTCTGGTTAAAAAAGATGCCTTGTGAGTTACCATCTGTATCGAAACCAAACCCTCGAATGCTAAAAGAAGAATTTATAGCATTGTAAGCATTAAAATCATAGAAGGCACTTGCTGAACCATTGAACCCTATCCGTGAGGTATTAGTCACTCCAAAATTAGTATAGCTTAAACCTGTCTGATCTTCACAAGCTACTTCATCATTAAAATCAAAGTTTGCAGGGCCTCTAAGGACACATAGACTAGCATCGTTAGGACTGGAGTAGAAGAATCCACCACTAGAAGAGAATCCAAATCTTCCTCTGCCCGCATTGAGACTGAGGCTGCCATTAGACTGTCTATTTCCTACCGACCCACTCACAGAGCCAGATATACCTTCAATATTTTCTTTTTTAGTAATGATATTTATAATCCCCGCACTGCCTTCCCCATCATACTTAGCACCCGGAGAGGTAATGACTTCGACCTTCTTGATTTGGTCAGCAGGAAACATCTTCAAAGCATCTGCAACATTGGAGGAGAACATACCAGATGGCTTACCATTAATAAGGATACGTACATTCTGCGAACCCCTTAGGGATACATTACCTTCTAAATCTACTGAAAGGGTAGGCACTTTTCTAAGTACATCAGTGGCATCCCCTCCCGTGATAGAGGAATCATCTTCCGCATTGAAAACAATCTTGTCTACCTTGTTTTCAAAGAGTGCACGCTTTGCCGTTACGTTTATTTCATCCAAGACAAAGTCAGTAGGGGAGAGTTGTATATTTCCTGCATTGTGGTCAGGAGATTTTCCAGTAAGCTCTATATCTCTGATTACTTTGTCATTATAGCCGAGAAATGATATGTAGATATCATACTTACCCATCTTTAGCTCTGCTAGTTTAAACTTGCCATTGTCTTCTGTCAGCACGCCATTGATTTCTCTGGTTTTCTTCGCTTTCTTGAGCACCACGGTTGCAAAACCAATTTGCTCACCCGAGATAGAGTCTATTAATGTACCAGTTATTTTTCCCTTGATTTTGGAGTCACCCCCACCACCTCCCCAATTGCCAAATTGACCATGGGTAATGGTAGTGTACAGTAAGAAACTAACTACGCATATTAGGATTCTCATTACATATGTATTAGACTGCTAAGATATGAGAATAGGGTGCTAAAGTGAGTCTATTTAGTCAATAAGCCTGGTTTTATAGATGAATCTGACTTATCTTCTTATTAATTGAATATTTTCTTATTTATATCTAACAAAAAAAGAGGCGACTATTTCTATAGTCGCCTCTCTTACGTGAGAATATATTTAAAAATAAATGTTTATTCTTTAGACAGCAGAACAGTGCTAGCAAAAATCCCTTTGTTTGTATACATCGAGATAAGATACAAGCCATGCTGGTTTGCACTTATGTCAAATTTAAAGTTATTGATTCCTGCATTGCCTACAGTTGTTACTCTTTCTATAATAGATCCTGAAATATCAGATATCGTAATAGTCACATCTGATTTTTCTTCGAACAGATGAGTCACATTAATTAAACCATTCGTCGGGTTTGGATATGAATTCAAGTTATTTTCATCTATGATAAGATTAGATCGCTCATCATTTCTAAATCTGACATTCTCTATTGTGATGTCAAAATCTCCGCTTTCATTATACTCAGGTAAGAACCCAATAAAGATCGTTGTTATCTTGCTCGGGTCTAGTTCAGCACCATGTACATTGCTGAATAATGAAAAAGGAATGTCTATAGATTGATTGCCATCATTTTTTATGGTATAACTTAGATTCATACTAGGGTCAGTATTACCTTCCACCAGTAAGGTTACTTGGTAGACACCGTTTCTAGTAGCATCAAATGACAAGGTGTTATAGTCTGATAGATTTACCGCCAATCCCCCTGGCTGCAGTTGTTTGAATATAGACAGATAAGTGTCTGTATGCCCACTAACTTTAATTCCTCTTTCTACCAGATATTCATCATTGTTATCTTCTCTGTTATCCGTTATAATTTCATAATTATTGATAATAGTAGATTCCTCTTGATACTCAAGTCCCCATGAACCATCTGCCAAGTATATCACATCTTTCAAGTTGTCTTCTCCGAGAATAGTAATACCACCCTCAAAAACATTGCCCTCTGGAATCTCCAGTGTCACTGTATTTTGATTCGGCGTTATCACAATATCTTCAGCATATTCATACTCTTCTCCATCTACTTCCTTTGTGTTGTATGTGCCAAAGAATGAGACAGTTGTTGGCTCTTGTAGATTGTTATTAAGAATGATATTAAATGCGCCTAATCTATAGTTTGCACTTCTAGCAAATAGTTTTGGTGCAGCTGGCGCTTTGTAAGATGCCTTTAATTTATAGCCATGCACATTTACAATGTTGTCTAAAATTTTCTGAACAGCAGCAACACTCTTTGCTCTGGAATTAGTCCAAACTTGATAGTTGAGGAAATTTGGACTCTTATTATACTGATCTATTGACCAGTGACTCTCTAAAGTGAAATCACCATATTCTTCATATGCCAATGAAAAAGAAATAGCATACTCTACAGACGAATCAGGTCTTCTGATAATACTCATTATCGTTTTATATCCATCTATTTCTACGACCTCTACAACTGCTAGTTCTGAACCTTTTACTCTATCACAAATTACTTTGGTATGATCATAGACTTCATTTGATGTTTTAGATCCAAAGATGGAACCAAATCGATTCTCATTTACATAGTAATCCCCTGCCCAAATTCTCTCTGCCGTAGTAATATCCAATAAGTCTGTCGGAGATGTTTCTATTAAATTATCGCCTGTTATAATTTGAGTTGGCGCTAATTGTGAAATAATCGTATTACTTTTTACTACAGCAGGAGCTGTAGTTATCCCCAATGCTTTTTTGAAATTTCTTTTAGCTATTTTACTAGCTAGACCTCCATGACTTTCGAGTCCGCCATCAAGACCTGAGCTAATGAGATTCCCATCACAGGCTATCATTGCCCCATCAGAAGAAGCATCGAATCCTAAGTCTAACTTAGTCCTGACCTCTGGTGACTGAGAGAAAGGTCCTATAGGTGCTTGAGCAATGAAATAATAGTTATATGTTCTATCAGAATTTTGAGTAAAAATAAAATCAAATCCATCATGGCTCAAGCTGCCTGGATCTAATTTGTAATTAGCATTTTCTACATGCACTTCATAAGGGAAATAGGGTATACTATTATTATTCTGTACACTGAATCCAAATGAATGCTGTGTCTCATTGAAAAAATTGAGGTTCAAATTAGCACACAATGGGTCTCTATCAAACACACAATTAATCAGTGCATCTGCTTTTAGATTATTATCTTCTGCATCAGGTACACCATCATATACAAATTGTAGGAACTGGAAACCACCTATAGGCTGATCTGGCGTAATGACATGGTACAAGGTGCCATCTTCATTTTCACTTGTCTCTATAGATAGTTTGATACCTTGTCTGTTTTTGAACAAATCGGCATCTAACTTATAGTGAGCATTAAGTATCTCAATCTCCCATTTTGCTTCTTCTAGATTGTTATTGTTAATCTGTATAGCGTAGAAGTTAGGATTGACATTAAATTCTAATGAAAGGTGATTACAATTACTTTGTGCCTGACTAAATTGTGTACTTCCAATCAGAAAAAGGCCTAAAAGTAATTTTAATGTAAAGCTTAAATGGTAGTGTGTGTAAATGTTTGAATTCATTGAGTTGACTTTATTGACTTAAATATTCTCATGCAAATATGTTGTATAGTAGTCAATGCAGACGTTGATATTCTATAATCGAAGGCAAATGGCAGATTTTTGGTAGTTAAGTACCTATAATCAGCTTGTTAGTGTGGGTGAATGGGGTTTTTGTGGCGATAAATGGGAGAGCTTGTTAAGGCATATAGGATAGATTACAGGAACAATGTTCCATTAGTAAACCACGACACAAATAGAGAATGCTAGTTGAGTTAAAATCTAAATCTTGCCCTTAATTGTATAAGTGTAGGTTTTCTTGGGTTTGTCTTCTGACTGTGCTGTCTTCTTGATTGGTACATATTGATAGACTATTTGCCTCTTTTGATTGGTGGCTGTACCTACTACAGGTTGTTTTAGGGCGGCGGCTGGTTTTGCTTTCTGTTTAGGAATTCTGAATGTTATCTGTGTTTTCTGATGGAATAGTACTCTTAGTTTTCTTGGCCCTTTAGGAATTTCAAATTTGAGGAGTGAAAGGATGCGTTGTGCTTCTTCATCACAGCCATCTCCTATACCCCTTAGAACTTTGGTTTCTGTGACGACGCCTTTGTGATTAATCGTGTACTTTAGAAAGACCGTGCCTTCGGTTTTGTTCTTTAAGGCTTCCTTTGGGTACTTCAGATTTTCTTTAATAAATTTCCGATAAGCAGAGGTCCCACCAGGGTAGACAGGTTTTTTTATAAAGCTATCGTCTTTTCTTTCCTTCTTTCTCATAAGTTATTGTCCGATTGCTTCTCCTAGAGCTATGAAATCTGAATAAGCAGGGAACCGTTCATCTATCCGTGACCAGACTTTGCTTAATTTGTTGTATGTTTTCTTAGCAGTTTCTAGGTCATTTATAGCTACTTCAGCCAGTCCTTTTTCTAATAGATGATTGCCAGCATTTGGCTGACTGATAAGATGGGCTTCACATAATTTAATGGCTTCTTTGGGATTGTCTATGAGTCGTTGCTCTCTTGCAATTAAGTAACTGAAGTCTGTGCCTGCAGATCCTGACTTTTCTAAATAAGTGGTGAATGACTCCAGTGCTTTTTGGTGATTTCCTTTATGACTCTCGATAAATCCTGTAATCAGATAATCCTGATCAGGGGAAGAACCTAAAATGAGATTTTTGCATTCACCCTGATAATAATCTTCTAAGGCTTGCTTACCTGCTTTACTAAACATGCCATCAGTGATGATATATACACAGTCTATGATAGTTTGCATTTGTGGATTTTGCTTTTTTACACCTTCATAGAAATTGTGCAATTTTTCTGAAGCACCGGCATAGCTTCCTATTCCAATCATTAAAAAAGTAGAAGAAGCTACACCAATTTCTGGTACATGTTTTCTAAGAGATGTGTGCCATTTGTCAAGGGTAGCTTCAAAATTATCTGTATCACCTATGGCACCAAGTGTCATTAATTGGCGTTGATATACATGTGAAGTGTCTTCCTTTAGTTTGGCAAATGAAAGGGCTTTATCAAAATAAGCATCCCCTTTCTCGAATTCGACAAGTGCATAATAGCTTTCTGCTAGTTTGAGATATATCTCATCATTCTCTGGATCATTGATGAGTTGCTTTTCATTGTGTGCGATAATTTTATCGTACTCTCCTTTCTTCTTATAGATTTCTAATATGCGCTTATCATCTTTCTCTGCATCAGGATCTTGTGCAAAATATTTTTTCAGATTAATCTCTGCACTATCTAATTCATTCATCGCAATGCAGATATCTGCTAATCGCGCATACATCTTACCGTCATGACCGTTAGAAATCGCTCTTTGTATTGTCGATTTGGCTTTGCTTAGTTGAAAGCTCATCTGATAGAATGCAGCTAATTCTGTATATGGTTCGGAATCACGTGGATATAATTTAGTGTAATCCTCCATAAGTGTCATGGCTTTTCCAGTCTCAGAATTATAGAGCCAATAGTCTTTTTTGATATCGAATTGCTGGCGCTCTGGTAACTGCTTACTGAGGCTTAGTGCTTCAGAAATATACTTTTTGGCAGAATCCATATCTCCAGTTATTCTAATTACATCTGCGGCTAACCTTTTGATTTCAGCACTTTTGTCATCTAATGTTAGAGCCGTCTGCACTTGGGCGACAGCTTCTGGGTACTTATCATCTATGGTTACTTTTTCTATAACACCCATATATGCATCGAGCGCTTCTGTGTTATTGGAAATGAGGTCAGAAGCAGGTAGGTCTGTGTAGCTGCCAAAGTTATCGTCAGAATCTCTCAGAAAGAGCTGACTCCTTATAGCCGCACTCGCTTCATCTACAATAGCAAAATATTCAAGTCCTGAATATTGTTGCTCAAAAAATGCATCCCCATCATCCGAATCAAACATTTTTAAATCAAGGTTCCAATCGTCCCCCTCTTTAGAAATTTTTCCTGTGACAAAAAAATCAGTATTGCTTTTCTTAGCTATGTCTAACATAACACTGAATGGAACTTTGTCACGATAGTTATAGTCATGCTGCTTGAGATGATAATCACTAGACAAGGGATGTCTCGTCGTTATTCGCATATCTTGCTCCAAATCCAAAATAAAAAGAGAAGGCAAACCTGTTCGTGTCCAACCAAGGCTCTCATCTGATGGTTCGAATGGAAAGAAATATAATTTTCTGGCTTGGGACATAGAAGGAACCAGTCTTGTTATTTCTTCGCCATCCTCTCCTTCTATGGTTACCTCTATTGGGGCAGCCTGAACAGATGATGTGCCTACAAGTCCAGCTATGCCTAGAGCCGCTATAATATTTAAGGGTAAAAATATCTTCTCAAACCTTGACCAACTATCATGACCTTTTTTGCCATGGTTATATATAAATATTAACACGCCAGGAATGAGAATGGCACAAAAAAGAAGGAACTTGTCCACGATTCCGTTATCGATGTTATACCTGTTGGTTATAAAATTGAGGAATTGTAATATTGCCCAAGAGATACCCAGGTATGAGGCAAAAAACTGAGGTACTCTCCTTTCCCAGAGGTTAGTAAAAATGGACTTTTGTTGCTCTTGGCTCATTATTTGGATAATTTATTATAGTTTGTTAGAATGAACTAGTCGAAACTAACAATTTCTGAATTTGTTATACAAAATCAAAGGCGAATAAATTCAAAATGAGAGCATTAGTCATATCTGGTGGTGGAAGTAAAGGTGCCTTTGCTGGTGGTGTAGCCCAACACCTTATTAGTGATAAGAAGTACGATTATGACATATTTATAGGTTCTTCGACGGGTGCACTACTCATTCCCCATCTGGCCATAGGAGAGATAGATAAGATTAAGGACATGTATACCAATGTCACACAAGACGATATCTATACAGTGAATCCATTTAGAATAAAGAAAAATGCAGAAGGCAAACTAACAGCCTCTATAAATCATAAGAACACCTTGCGGATGTTTCTGAAGAAGCGGAAGACCTTTGGTGATACCTCCGCACTCAGAGCTACTATAGCAAATACCCTATCCAAAGAAGATTTTAGGAGAGTACAGACATCTGGAAAAAAGGTTATTGTAACTGTCTGTAATATAACGAGGACGACAGTAGAGTATCGCTATGCGATAGATTGTCTTCATGAGGATTTTATAGATTGGATGTGGGCCAGCTCTAGTTTCATTCCATTTATGAGTCTTGTCAAGAAAAATGAAAGTGAGTACGCTGATGGTGGATTTGGTAATTATATACCTATCGAAGAAGCTGTCAATATTGGTGCCACAGAGATAGATTGTATTGTGCTCAACCCTCGTAGACCTCAGAAAACAACTGTCAAAACAAATAATGCGTTTGATTTGCTACTAAAGTCTTTCCTTTTTATGCAAAAGCAAATCGCAGTAAACGATGTTCTTATAGGCCACCTGGAGAGTATCTACAATAAGAACGTCAAGGTGAATTTCATATTCACACCCTACCAATTGACTGATCATTCTTTTTACTTTGACCCTGTGCAGATGAAGCGATGGTGGCATGAAGGGCTTGAACATGCACGGTCTACAATCAAATAATTATGAAAAACTTAGTCGTTTTAGTTTTATTGCTATCTATCGCAGCATGTAAAAATTCATCATATGACGAAGCCCTCTTAGTCGGAGAGTGGAAGGTACATACATGGAAGATTGCATCAAATGGAGAGGCGATTAATCAAAAGATGGATTTCACTTTCGACGCCGATAAGAAGTACACTGTGGATTATGGTTCAGAAAAAGATAAAGGCACCTATTACCTATCAGGTGATTATCTATATGCAAAAGGAACAAACGCTACAGAGATAAGTGTCAAATTGACTCAATTGACTAAAGACTCACTGTCCATGGAGATGAACAGGCAAGGACGTTTGGAAAATGTCCTCCTACTTAAAAAATAAGGTAAACCTACTTGTCGAATTCTCCTTCTTCATTAAGGATGAATATTAGTGCTACTACAACTGCAGACGATACGCCAAAGAAAAACAATGTAGACATGTTAGTTAGTTTTGTCCAAAATTAGTTAATAACTAACCAATCAGAAATCAAATTCTATAGTATCTCCTGGTTGGAGTGGGTCAGAATTTCCTTTTTTGCCTTTTGTTGGGGCTTTTTTCTTCTTGGTTGTACTCTTTTTACTCCCAGAGTCAGACTTTTTGCCTTTGGATGAGTTAGCCTTTGGACGCTGTGACGCCTTAGAAGTCTCGGATTCTTCGGTAATTATTTCTACATCAGGGTCAGTATGCGTTCCAGCATCGTTGATTTTAAGGATTTTGTATTCACCCAATTTGTTGCCGATGGCTCTCCATCCCTTGATTTCGATGAACTCTGCTAGATTGAGCACTTCATCATGCTTTTCCTTATTCTTTCTGTAGCTGAATCTAACAACAGGCTCATCCATTAGAGTCGCATAGTATAATTTGGATCCGGTCTCCTCAGATATAAATTTAAAAGCTTGGTCCAGCGTCTGGGTTTCTATTTCAAATCTCTTCACCATCGTCCAGCCCTTGCCTCCTTCAAAATACACACATGAAATCACTGTCTCCAAATAGAGCTTATCTATATCGATTAGCTTTTCTGGGTCGAATTTCTTGTTCATATCTGCCTCTGATATGACATAGGTGCCATTTTTGTACAACGCAATTAAGAGATCACCTGTATCAAATTTCCCTAAGAATTTTCCTCTTTCATCCTTATTGATTCTGCCGCTGGCGGTGTCTATCCACAATTTGATGGCGCCGATAGTAGATTCTCCGACTTCCAATTGTGTTACCTTTCTTATAGGATATTTCGTAATGATATTTCCTTTGGATCCTCTACCCTTGATTTCCAAGGTAGAAAAATCAAACTCGAAGGTCTTCTTATGTGCCTTGCAACCAGCTGTAAGGTGTATCTGTACCAATTCAGATTCTCCGTTTGGTTGGACTCCTAGATAATAGACCTTGTTGCCTTTTACAGCAGTGGTGAGATCATACTCCTTGTCTCTAGTAATCGCTGTCACGTTGAATCGTTTGGCCATTGCTTTGCCAGTCTTGGCATCTAGATATATCATATTGTATGTGGTCCGGTCATCCCCTTTCTTCCACACACCAGTATGCAAGACATTTTTACCTACAAATACCTTGTCGCCAATGCGGACTACCTTCATCGTACCTTGCTTGGTGAGTGCTATGATGTTGTCTATATCCGAACATTCCGTCACAAACTCTTCTTTCTTAAGGCTGGTCCCTATAAAGCCTTCTTTTCTGTCCACATATAGCTTGGCATTTTTGGCGACTACCGTAACCGCTTTAATCGTTTCTAGTTGCTTTATTTCTGTTTTTCTTTCCTTACCAGCCCCATATTTTGCAAGTAAATCCTCGAAGTAGGCAATGGCGAACTCCGTTAGATGTTTGAGGTCATGCTTGACTTGTTTGAGTTCATCCTCTATGCTTTGGAGTAGTTCTTCAGTTTTGAATTTGTTGTACTTAGATATCTTCTTGATTTTAATCTCTGATAATCTGACCAGGTCATCATGTGTGATATCTCTTTTTAGCTTGATGCGTTTGTCCGCTTTCTTTGCTTTGTCAGATGGCGTACTGACATATTTCTTTAAGCCTTTCTTTATGAGTTTGAGCGCCTCCTCGTAAGACTCGGCTTCCTCTATATCTCTATATATTCTATTCTCTATAAAGATTTTTTCCAGACTGACATTGTGCCATTTCTCTTCTAATTCTCGCTGCTTAATCTGTAACTCTAGTTTGAGCAGCGCTTTAGTGTTTTCAGTAGAGATTGTAAGCAATTCCTCTACGCCTAGAAAATGTGGTTTTTTATCTATAATGACCACCGCATTAGGAGATATAGAAACCTCACAATTTGTAAAAGCGAAGAGGGCATCCATCATCTGATCTGGAGATACACCAGATGGCAATTCTAAAATAATCTCTACGTCTGCCGCCGTATTATCCGTAATCTTCTTTATCTGAATCTTTCCCTTGTCATTAGCCTTTAGGATGCTATCAATGATGCTATGCGTAGTGACACCATAGGGCAACTCTGTTATGGCTAAGGTCTTTTTGTCACGCTGCTCTATTTTGGCACGGACCTTTACTTTGCCGCCTCTCTTTCCTGAATTATAATCTGATACATCTATCTGTCCTCCTGTGGGAAAATCGGGATAAATTTTGACCCGCTTGCCCTGCAGAATCTTGATAGACCCTTTAATGAGTTCTATAAAGTTATGAGGTAGAATCTTTGTGGCCAGACCTACCGCTATACCCTCCACACCTTGTGCTAGTACAAGAGGGAACTTCATAGGTAACGAGATAGGCTCCTTATTACGACCATCATAAGAGAGTTGCCACTCTGTAGTCTGAGGATTGAAAGCTACATGATTGGCAAATTTTGTCAGCCTTGCTTCTATATATCTACTTGCGGCAGCGGAATCTCCTGTCCTATAATCTCCCCAGTTCCCTTGTGTATCTATGAGTAAGTCCTTCTGACCTAAATTGACCAGAGCAGCTCCTATGGCGGCGTCACCATGAGGGTGGTATTGCATGGTCTGACCTATGATATTGGCCACTTTGTGATATCGACCATCATCCATTCTACGCATACTATGTAGTATCCTCCTCTGCACAGGCTTAAGGCCGTCCTCTATCGCAGGGACAGCTCTTTCCAGGATAACATAAGAGGCGTAGTCAAGAAAGTACTCTTGATACATCCCCTCGAGTCCTGAACCACCGCCTTTCTTCTTGAGTGAAATGGACGTTACTTTACTCATATATGCTTAATTGATAATGTCTAGTAGACTGATAATGTTGCAAATATAAAATTTAGTGAGGTTTTTGGAAGTAAATATTAGTGATGATTTTTGGAATGTTATAAAGAAAAGGAATTCAGGAAAGAAGGCCATCATCTGACCAGTTAAGTAACGTGTCAGATAGGTACTTAGTGTTCTTGCTGAGTTGTCCAGCTATTGGATAATATAGTTGTTAATAAGGATGTGACTAAGGTAAAAGACAAAAAAAACAATAGCAGAGATGACTCTACTATTGCTTTTTGGTGGTTGGAGTTATTTTTTTAAGAACACCCTTATTATAAAAGATAGGGCCAGTTCATATGTTTAATTCTGTACCATTACTCTTTCTGTTTGTATTTCGTCGCCATTCGATAATTTAATCAGATACATACCATTGGTCATGGATGATGTATTTACGGAATTGAGACCAGGATGAAGATTTGTATCTATGACGATTCTGCCTAAGTGGTCTATCATCTTCAAGTTTTGGTTCGTCTCAGAGTTCACAAAAAGAATATTCTGAGCTGGGTTAGGATAGGCAAAATAACTAGGTCGAGGACCTGGCGTTGGTCTAGGTGCATTAATTACTTTGAGCACTAAAGTTTCCTGATAGCCACAGCCATTTGAATCTGACAAATAATTTGTATAACTACCTGCTGCTGTGTAAAGCTGATTATTCCATTCATAAGGAAGTTGATTTTCTCGAATAGTAATCTGTTCTACTATGTCTGGCGTTTGGGGTAGTTCTACTATAGTTAGTATTTCTGTATAGGTGCAACCATGTTCATCAGTGGCTATGAAAGTATAGACTCCTGGTTCCTGCCCGTGAAGATCACCAGAACAAAGTATCACACTTCTATGGACAACTTGTAATTGCGGATCAATAGCTATTGTATATGTATCACTATGGCTGCATCCATTACTATCCGCTACTTCTACTGTATAAGTGCCACTACCTAACCCATCTTGGAAACTGGCTCCTTGAACTAGGCCTCTTCCATCGGTTGTACTCCACGTATAAGTATAATCTCCGACTACATTTCCTCCTATGGCGTTAACATCAATAATTCCATTTACTGAGTAAACGCATCTAACTCCTGTAGTGGACGCGAGGATTGAAATTGGTTCAGGTTGCGCAACAGTGAATGTACTTACGTCCACTACTCCTTCAGCATCTTCTACTTCTACTGTATAAAGTCCAGGACTAAGTCCAGACTGGTCTTCCTGATCAGCGATAAGACCACTACCATCTACGGTCCACCATCTATATATGTAGGGACTTGTCCCACCTGAAGCTGTTATATCTATATGACCATCATATTGTTGGTTACTATTTGCGAGGTTGCAAGTAAGGTCACCGACGACTCCTTCAATGGCTAAGTTGTTACTAGCTCTGACGTCGATATTTGCACTCCTAATGATTTCACAACCCATGTCAGTCTGTGAAATGTAGGTAACTATATGAGTGCCTACACCTGCAACCCTTGGTAAGAATTGATTACCAATAACACCTATCCCATAGAAATCTCCTTCATTTAAACTAGTTGAAAGATTTACTGGAGAGCCATGTAAGGTTGCTTGATAATTATCAAGGTTTAATACTACAGTAGAATTTAATTTAGTGACTTGATGTGGTAGATCGCAGATAAAAATCCTAGATTGTCCTGGGCTAGTCTCGCTACCTGACACGAGATCCCAGTCCCCATCACAGTCTATATCTGTAATAAGAATGTGAGAATCCTCTAGCAATGCTATATTGTTTAACGGATTATCCACACCGAATCTCTCTGTAAAAGTAGGCTGACCAAAGAATCCTGTATTTTCAAAATACTGTATTCTGCCCAGCTGACTGCTGGAGAACATATCAAAATCTCCATCTGAATCCCAGTCTATAAAGTAGGGTGACGATTCATATTGCATTCCAGTGCCTTCATCTTCTCCTTCTGTACGGAATAGATTAAATGGATTTTCATCCTGTGTTTTTCTTTCGAATACGGGTGATTTTGGAGTTCCTATATTTTCATAATAAAGAAACCATCCTGTTTTACCTCCTACAACTGCATCATAATCATTATCATTATCCAAGTCCACCCAATAGATAGAAGCGTCTGCAAACCCAACTCGAAATCCACCATCTAATTCAGAGAGATCAAATTGAGAAATAGGATTCTGGTCAGTGCCTGCTGAGCCAGCTTGTGTATAATTAGGTTCTGATGCTGTCCCGGTATTCCAGTAGAAATGTTTGTTTGTAATTTCATTACCGACGATTGACATATCTAAGTCTCCATCAGAATCTAAATCCACAAAAGAAATATTCATGTCCAAAAAGTTTAGATCAGGTAGGAAATCTACAGCAGATTCGGTTTGATTGACATAATTACCTTCACCTAGATTTTCAAAGAAGAAGAGCTCGCCATCAGCGCCAACTATCATATCCATATCACCATCATTATCAATGTCGGCTTCTACTGGATAAGCATCAGGATAAATTACAAAGTCAGATAGTGAATGCACTATCTCATCGCATTCTGAAACCGAAGCTGGCTTTATGTCATTATTAGAATAGGAAATACCTTTGAGTACAAAGAAAAGGAGGGGAAGTGTTACCCATGTTTTCATAATTTGATTTTTCTGGAGTTGTGAAATATGGGTGTGATTTTAAATATCAAACAAATTCCATACCTGGGAAAGCTGAATGACACAGAGTGTATGCTATAGGCTATTTTATTCTAGCCCCTAATTATGGTGCAAATTCAATGTTTAAATATTGGTGAAACTTTCATATATGAATATACTACAATGTGTAATTAGAAGAAAATCATATTTTTAAACCCCATAATTATGTTTTTAATGGAGCGCTACGAATCGAGTTGTGGAAGAGCAAAAATTGGAAGGCAGCGTGGGTAGATAAAAGCTAGAATTTTGGTCTATTTGAAGCAGCAAAACAGAGGATTTTGGCGTTCAATTAATGCTGCAACTACTTATCTTGTGATTTTTACACTTCGATACATTCATTAATTATATCTATGGAAGCAATTCTAACAATCAAAAAAGACGAAAAGGAGTTTATACAAGCTTGTGTTCGGGAGGAAGAATGGGCTCAAAAACAATTGTATGAGACCTACTACTCTACAATGTATCCAGTATGCCTGAGATATGCTGTAGATGAGGAGGAAGCGCTTGATATTCTACATGAAGGATTTATCAAAATCTTCAGGCATATCAGCAAATACACCATAGGTACCTCATTGACAGCGTGGATAAGGCGGATTATGGTCAACACTTCCATTGATTATTACAGAAAGAAGTCTCGAAGAAGAACAGAAGATATAGATAATGCAAGAGGCATCACTAATAATGACCCCGATGTTGTCAGCCAATTATCGGCGGAAGAAATTATAGCGGCGCTTCAGAAATTATCGCCAGCTTACAGAGCGGTATTCAATTTGTATGTAATAGAAGGATTCTCACACAGAGAAGTTGCAGAACAATTAGATATTACTGAAAGCACATCAAGATCTAATCTTGTGAAAGCTAGAACAAAACTTAAACAAATCCTTATAGCTACAGGGAATATAGTAAATGAGCG
This sequence comes from uncultured Saprospiraceae bacterium, assembly GCA_964591455.1. Taxonomy (GTDB): domain Bacteria; phylum Bacteroidota; class Bacteroidia; order Chitinophagales; family Saprospiraceae; genus RFSX01. Next base: position 22,690 of record CAZQDZ010000016.1, on the reverse strand, counting down.
ATAGGCAACTAGAGCATATTATCAAACAGACGCTGGCCGCTTATAAGCCAGATGTCCAACCTGACTGGAATCAGTTTAAGGCACAATACAATGTTGCCAAGGAAGCTGAAACCCTGTCTCCATCTGAGTTGGATATGCGTAACAAATTGCAAGATTATCAATCTGGTACTTCTCCGCAGTGGTCAGCTTTCCTTACTAAAAGAGAAGCGGTCAGATTAGAAGAAAGTACGAGTCCCTTTGATACCCAAGTCAAATCTACACTGGAAGGATATACAAGTAGCACAGCACCAAACTGGGCTGCCTTCAAGGAATTCAATCAACAATATGCCGAGCATCAAAACACAATATCCTTTGATGAGAAAGTGCGGGAGAGAGTAGAGCAATACAGAGCGGCAAGTATAGCACCATGGTCAGCGTTTGTTGCATATAGACTTAATCATGAAGCCGGTATCGAGCATCAAGACTTTGATAGTCGTATTCAAGATGAGTTGAAGGATTACGAGACGGATACTACCCCTCAGTGGGATGCCTTCCAATCTTACAAAGACAATCAAGGCAATCAGGATACTGATAATTTCGATCAGGTTCTAAAAGATAAATTAGACAAATTCCAGCCAAGCGTCGCTGCTAACTGGTCCAATTTCTTATCTAAGCGACAGCCAGCAGAGAGTGGTGAAGGTTCAGCCGCATCTTTTGACAAAGAGGTTGTAGATAAGTTATATGATTACAAAGTGACCTCGGAGCCACAATGGGAGAAATTGCTGGCCAAAAAGAGAAAGGCTGAAGCCGTAGCCACTAATGGTAATTTCGACAGTTCAGTCCAGCAGGTGATTAATAATTACAGCCGAAGATATAATTCAGCTCATTGGTTACAACTCAAAGCACGTCTGGAGAAGATTGCCCATCTGAGAAAGCAGATTTTTACCTTCAAGACGATGGAAATGGTCTTTGTATGCCTCATGGCTTTCACGCTAGGAAATCATCTGAAATATCTGACAGGTTATACGTTGCCTTCAGAACCTATGGCTGAAGTGAGTACGCCAGTAATTCAGAAAGACGATATTCAGAAAATAATTACAGATACACAGCGCGAAAACAACGTCGAGAATAGCATAGAAGCAGTAGCTGATAATTCTAATATATCTTCTACTACACAAACCAACATTCAGTCAGAACAGCCATCTAGTAACTCATCTATTAATCTTAGAGATGAAGATGGAGATAGATTTGGTGATGGTGGTGGTTCGAATACCTATTCTGCTATACCAAGTTCAAGTGGGGCCAGTAAAGAAGTTTTACCTCCTACAACCAAAGAATCCAATGAGTTAACAAAACCAACACTACCAAGTGAACTGTCCTCTACAAATCGGGCTATGCCTCTAGAAGCACTTATTTTGTTAGATGGTAGGGGCTTGTATACAGACCTAGCGTCATTAACTCAAGATGATCTACCACAGACGGCTCAGGCAGAATACTTTGACTCTAGAGCAAAGCCTCAATATAGAGATGAAGGTAATTGGTTGCATGTGTTTAATTCTATAGACAATTACTATATCACGACTCCAAATGACGATGGATTAGCGAGTACTACGCATGAGAAGTTTGGTTATAGTCTAGAAATCCTTCACAGCTGGCAAAGGAAAAACTTCGAGATAGAAGCAGGGCTGGGATATTCATTTGTGAATTACGAGCCAATCTTCGATGCATTCACTTATCAATTCCAGAGAAGACAGCGCTTCTTGGATTTCGAGGAAATTAAATTAGATTTTATTACAGCGCCTATAAATGTAAAGTACCACTTTGTATCTAATGGCAGATGGTCTGTGTTTGGTGGCGTAGGGTTAGATAATAACTTGATAGCAAGAACGGAGTATGGAATAGTAGATTCTGTGGTGGTTGATATTGCTCCTCCTTGCGAACAGGGGTCAATTTGTAGTGAGCTTCCAGATTTTTATAGTAATGAATTTACAGAAGGCTTGTTTGGTCAAGCGCCAATTTCTGATATAGCTACAATTGCCACTAGAAGAAATGCTTACATACTTAGGGGTTCAGTGAGCATAGGAGCAGAACGCAATGTCTCTGATAATTTTGCTGTCTATTTGAGGTCCACCTACTCTCATACGCTATATGACAATGGTGGCATAGGACCTTTCGATGACGAGCTCAATAAATGGGCGATAGGCATGGGCTTTAAGCTTCGACTCAGGTAACCTCTATCTGAATAGAACTGGCATTTAAAATAAACTAACTTTACTTTAATTAGAAGTTTAGGGTGATGGTGGTAACCCTGTCGATAGTTTTAATACGAATAGGAATAAATGATTTTAGGATCTGAATTTACTGAAGAGCAAAGGTTCAACCAATGGTGGCTCTATCTGATTTTAGTAGCTGTCGCAGTTCTTCCATTATTATTTAAACCAAAGTCTGAGGTCGGATTATTTATACACGTCATGTTTGTCTGTTTGCTTTTTGCATTTTTTTTAATGATGAAACTCGAGACCTCAATTGACAAAAATGGTATTCGAATGCGTTTCTTTCCTTTTGTAAAAAAGGAATTTCAGTGGAGTGAAATACAAAAAGCAAAGGTTGTCAATTATGGCTTTGTGGGTGGATGGGGCATTCGTCTATTCACAAAATATGGCACTGTCTATAATATCAGAGGAAATAAAGGGCTCGCCATAGAGTTGGAGAACGGCAAGAAGTTTCTGATAGGCACACAGAAAGAGGAAGAGTTACAGAAATTTATTATTGGTCTAAGGGTCTAAGTTGTTCCTTAGCCTGAGATTATATAGCTATCCTCAGTAGTTCATTTTTTTAACCCTGTCCAATTCTCTTTTGTTATCTCTTTCCTTGATACTATCCCGTTTGTCGTAGGCCTTCTTACCTTGAGCCATGAAGAGTTCTATTTTGGCAAAACCCCTGTCGGAAAAGAATACACGGTATGGTACGAGGGTCATTCCTTTTTCAGTAATACGTCTTTCTATTTTCTTTAGTTCAGGTTTCTTAAGCAATAACTTTCTGTCTCGTCGTGTTTCGTGATTATTTATATTACCGTGGCTATACTCTGCGATGTACATGCTTTTGAGGAAGAGTTCGCCGTTTACAAAATAGCAATAGGCATCTGAAAGGCTGGCTTCTCCCTTTCGCAAGGATTTCACCTCTGTACCTTTCAGCATCATGCCAGCTTCGAATCCAGTTAGAAAATGATATTCGAATTTTGCTTTTTTGTTTTTAATTTCTTTCGTGTACTCAGCCATCAGGGTACTTAAATTTTATCATAGATGAATTGTGTCATCTTGTTATATAAATGCAATCTCGTATTGCCTCCAGAAATGCCATGATGACGGTTTGGATAATAATAAGTATCAAATTGCTTATTGGCTTTAATCAGTGCATTGGCCATTTCTACTGTGTTTTGCCAGTGGACATTATCATCACCCATACCATGAATGAGTAGATAGTTGCCTTTTAGTCTATCCGCAAAATTGACGGGGGAGTTATCTGCGTATCCATCAGGATTCTCTTCTTCAGTTCTCATATAGCGCTCAGTATATATTGTGTCATACCACCTCCAGTTGGTTACTGGCGCGACAGCAATAGCTGCTTTGAATACATCATTACCTTTAAGCAAGCACAGTGATGACATATATCCACCATAGCTCCACCCAAAAATGCCAATTCTATCAGCATCTGTATACGATAGATTGCCAAGATACTTAGCTGCTTCTATCTGATCTATGGTTTCATAATGACCCAGCTGTAGATAAGTCATCTTTTTAAACTTTTCACCTCTGGCGCCAGTCCCTCTATTATCTACACAGGCAACGATATATCCACTATTAGCGATCATTTGAAACCACCAATAGTTCTGACCCCTCCAACTATCCGTTACTTGCTGAGAACCAGGGCCACCATAGAGATACATAAAGACTGGATATTTTTTAGATTTGTCAAAATCAGCAGGCTTAATCATCCAACCATTTAGCTCAACATTCTCACTCGTTTTGAAGTCAAAAAAGGTCACAGGCTCCAATCCTGAAGATTTCAATTTTTTAGCTAGATTTTTATTATCCTCTATTAATCTAACTTGTTTTCCAGACCTATCTCTTACGTTATAAGTGGGTGGCGTATTCGCAGTGCTATGATTATGAACAAAGTAATCAAAGGTACTGCTAAACTGTGCACTACTCGTACCCTGCACATCAGTCAATATTTGTTTGTCATCCCCATTCAGTGACATACTATAAACCTGCTTTTCTAAAGCATTTTTCTCAGCGGCCCTATAATAGATTCGATTGTTGACTTCATCTACTCCATAGAAATTGATTACATCATATTCTCCTTTCGTAAGTTGTCTTTTTTCTTGTCCATCAAGCCCATATAAGTACAAGTGATTATATCCACTTTTTTCACTAGACCAAATGAATTCCTTGTTGTTTTTAAGAAATCGAATATCATCAGTAATATCAATGTAGTATTTGCTATTTTCTTCTAGGATGACTTTAGTATTTCCTGATTGTGGATTGGCCAAAAGCAATAGCAATTTATTCTGATGCCTATTCATGACGTAAAGAAGAATCTCATCAGAATTATTAGTCCACATGATACGAGGGATGTAGTGCTCGCTGTTATCATCTAGCTTGATGTTGGTGGTTTTTTCATTATCTAGATGAAAACAATGTGCGGTAACTACGGCATTATTTTCTCCAACTTTAGGATACTTAAATGTGACATACTCAGGATACAAATCATTCCTAAAATTAGTCATCGTAAATTCTGGGACTTCTCTTTCGTCGAATTTGAGATAGACTATTTTTTTGCTGTCAGGACTCCAGTGGAAAGCTTGAGCAAAAGAAAATTCTTCTTCGTATACCCAATCTGCAGATCCATTTATGATCGCATTTGTTTCCCCATCCTCAGTAATAGGCAAGGTCAAGCCGTCTTCGAGATTCTTGTAGTATATATTATTATTCCAGACATAAGCGACCTTAGTGCCATCTGGAGAAAGACTGGCATACTGAACTTTGTCGTCTTCATATACAGAAGTCAATTCCTTAGACTCTCTATTATAGATAAAGAAATTGGCTTTGGATGATCGTCTGTATATGGGTTCAGAATCGGATTCTACTATGATTACTTTTTCATCTTCTGTAAAGCCATATGAATCTATTTTACCCTCAAAGCCGCCTTTTCCTTTTATCGTACTTGCATCGAGCACATTTCCTGCAGGTTTACCGGTGAGGAGATCATACTTCTTGATTACATTTCGTTCTAATCTTGTATAATGTTGGCCATCATTCATGAAGTTGAATCCAGGTACCCGCTTAGCTAGATATTCATAGTCTTGCCATATTTTCTCTACAGTGATGGTGTCTTGCGAGTAAAGATTAAAAATAAAAAGGAAAGAGAATAGACAAGTAATTAAATTATTTCGTATCATGCCGACTTGTGCAATTTTGTTAAAGTTTAGTAGCCTACTGGCTTCGAAATTAATTATACGCATAATTGACCCATTTACGCAACCCAAATTGTCTTTTGAAAGTATTTAAGTTGAACTCATAACACATTCTATAATTTTGGTCAATTAGAATTGGTCCTTTTATCATGATAATGTGGGTCATTAATTGTTTTATAACCTTACACTCTTTTTAGTATGAGACGATTCAGAAAAAATCGCAAGTTCTCAGGGACTTGTATTTTGTTATCGATTTTATTCCTAGCCTTTTCCTCCCAATTCCCAACGAGGAGAACTGGTGCGCCTGGAGATTCCGGCACCTGCGCAGGCTGCCACCAGAATAATGGGGCATTTTCAGGTCAGATTAATTTATCTGGTATATCTAATTCAAATGGAAATGATATCCTGACTATAGAAACAGAAGTAGAAGTCCTTTCTGGGGTACCTGTAAGATCAGGATTTTCTATGGTTGCATTGGATGATTCTGATAATAACGCTGGTGATTTTCTCAGTGGTGACGGTGCATTTTCCACAGCAGGCGGTAGAGAATACTGGGGACATAGTCCAGCGATGAATTTCGGTGGTAGTTCTACAGTGTCATGGGAAGCAGATTGGGAAGCACCAAATATAAACGACGATGTTACTTTCTATGTATGCGCAGTGCTAGGAAACGGCTCTGGTACTGGAGGTGATAGGGTAGAATGTATTACAGAAACAATTACGGTAACAGCAATGGCCACTGTAATGGTGGAGATAGATAATGAAATAGATGTAACCTGCTCAGATGGTGACGATGGAAGTGCAGAAGCAATACCTTCTGATGGTGTGCCTCCATATACTTTTGAGTGGTCTAGTGGAGAGACAACAGCTGTGGCTACAAATCTAGAAGGGGGCAATCAGTCGGTGACCGTGACAGATGAGAATGGAAATACAGCTGTGGCCACCACGAATATTGGTGAGCCAGACGAAATAGAATTTGATGGAGAAGTAATTAATGTTAGTTGCTTTGATGAAGAGGATGGTTTTATAGACGTAAATCCAGAAGGGGGCAATGGTGGACCGTTCACATGTGAGTGGGATTTCTTGGATGATGGATGTACGCAAGTGGATTTAGAGCCTGATACTTATTTTGTAACAGTAACAGACTCTGAAGGATGTACAGGAGAATTTTCATTTACGATAGAAGAGCCAGATGAAATAGAACTGACATTAACCACGACGGACGCGTCTGCACCCACTGCTGCTGATGGTACAGCTACAGTGATAGCATCGGGAGGAAATAGTGGATTTCAATATATTTGGTCCAATGGCGCTACTACGCAGACAATCTCCAATTTGTTACCGGGACAATATTGTGTCACAGTAATAGATAATAACGATTGTCAGGAAGCAGGATGTGTGACTGTTTCAGGAGGAGCATGTGTTCTTGCCGTAGCACCAATGATTAGCGATGTTCTCTGTTTTGGAGAGAGTTCGGGTATGATAGGTTTAGCCATAACAGGTTCTACGCCACCTGTGTCATTTAATTGGTCTAATGGTACCTCTAATAGTAATCTTACAAATGTCCCTGTAGGAAGTTATAGTGTTACCGTTTCTGATGCAGCTTCATGCGAATTGGTTTTGTCTAACTTGGTTATCTCTCAGCCTGATTCACTACAAGTAAACCTGCAGAGTATTCAGAATGCAGCTTGTGGGAATACAGAAGATGGGACAATTATGGTGGGCATCCAAGGGGGTGTAGGTGACTATGATTTAATCTGGTCTAATGGTGCTATTAATGATACGACTATAGTCGGAATGGATACTATTATAAATATACCAGATACATTGACAGGCTTGGCCCCAGGCTTATATTCTTATTCTCTGATTGATGGAAATAACTGTGGTACTGATGGATTCTTCCAAGTAGGGAATAATGATACTATTCCACCGACTTTATCAGTCATGGAGATTATTGTTGAATTAGATGCGTCAGGAAATGCGATGCCGGTAACGTTCGATATGGTGGATGCAGGAAGTTTTGATAATTGCGGGATTGATATGGTCTCATTTACCACACCGTCATTCACCTGTACTGATATTGGGCTGAGAAGTTTCAATGTATTTGCGACGGATGCTAATGGTAATATAAGCTCAGAAGTTGTTAACTTACAAATAGTAGATGTAACGCCGCCAGTTATTGATTGTTCGGGTAGTGGTATGACGGTAAATACCTGTCAGGCTTTAAACTATACTTTGCCAACAGTTACAGATAATTGTGATATTGTTACTCCTACGCTTGTTTCTGGATTGCCATCAGGGTCGACTTTCCCTATGGGTACATCAACGATAGTATTCTCAGCTACAGACTTATGTAATAATGCAAGCTCTTGCTCCTTCGATATAACAGTTATTAATGATTTGGGGGCAGAAATAGCAACAACAGATGCTACTTGTAATGAACCGACAGGCACCATAACTGTGATGCCTCTAGGAGGTTCACCTCCTTATACTGTAGAACCTTTCGGAGAATTCCAAGGTAATCTGCAAGCAGGTAACTATAACATAAGTGTCTCAGATGCAGGAGGCTGTGTGTTCGAACAAGTCGTCACTGTAGCTCAAACAGATGGACCTTCTTTACAGACATCAAATACGCTTGCTAATTGTATGCAACCTAATTCAGGCAGCATAACCCTCAGCCTTAGTAGTGGAACGCCTCCTTATATGCTATCTATAAATGGAGATACACCATTTGTAGTCAATGCAAATCAAACGATAGACAATCTAGTTGCGGGCACTTATGATTTGTTTATTACAGATGCTGAAGGCTGCTCTGTTATTAGCTCAGAGACGGTGGGTATGGTATCAGTCCCTTCAGTACAGACTCCCGCTGAGATAATGACTAATTGTCTAGGCGAAACTATACTTGTAGATTTTTCTGCAACAAATACTGAATTTTCTTTCCCGGGCTTACCAGCAGAATTTGGAGCTGGGGATCATTCTATTCAGGCTGTTCATGTATCAAGTGGCTGCGCTCAGACAGTAACATTTAGTGTAGTCAATCCTGAGCCTATTTCGATATCGGAAATTCTCAGCACCAACAATGATGCCTGTACTTTTAACCCGAATGAGGATCTTAGTATATTTTTAATTGGAGGAACACCTCCGTATGATATTACCATCACTCTTGATCCAGGAGGGACAGTTCAGGGTCCTTACACCGCTGCTGTATCTGATAGTCAAGGATGCTTAGCTGATTTCTCGTTTGAATTACCAGAGCTACAACTAATCGAATTAGAATTACAGACTCAGTCTACGATAGTATCCTGTGATGGAGATATAATGTTGAATTTTATAGTTTCAGGCGGCTGTCCACCATTTATATCTAATATTCAGTCTGATTCCATTTTGCAAGCAGGGCAGATTCATACACTCATGATTACTGATAATTTAGGACAATCTCTTACAGAAATTTTGATTGTAGAAGAATTAGAAGAAGTTTTCTTGGTTAGTGAACAGGTAACTGATGTATCCCCAGGCCAGCAAGGAGGTGTGGATATAGAACTGGGTGGTGGCACAGGCTCATTCATCTTTGAATGGACAGATGCTGCAGGTAATATAATATCGAATGATCAAAATCTCGCAGGAGTAACGGAAGGGGGAGAAGTGATCTTGATAGTGATAAGTGACGGTTGTCTCACCGAGTTTTCATTTGTTATTGGTGAGAATTCAGCTGTAGCAGAAGTAGATGAATCGGGAAGCTATGTAATGCTCTCGCCTAATCCAGTACAAGATATCGTACTATTCACATTTGTAAATGGGCAACCTTCTTCTGGGTTAGTCTATTCGGTTCAAGGTGAAATAGTGAAGAAGCTAGAAATAACATCAGATAGAATGGAGGTCAATTTAACTGATTTTGCACCTGGTGTATATTATACTAGGTTACAATTTGGTGAAAAGATAATTGTGAAGCAATTTGTCAAGCTATAAAAGCTTGGACATCTACTTTCCAAAAAGAGGATAACCGCTTTCGGTTATCCTCTTTTTTATTTGTATGGAAGAATATATTATGCACTTGCAATCAGTGCCAGGTTATAGTTGAAATAAAAAAAAAGGACAAATCTTAGTAGACTGTCCTTTCCGAAAAATTATTTATTGATTTGATTAAATCAAATCCATTTCAGATATTTTGGGGCGAATGCTTCTTACGTTGCACTTAACTTCATTCTCGTACTTCTGGAAATTTTCAGTAAATAACATGGCTAATTTATTGCGTGACTCATCATACGCTATTTTGTTTTCCCATGTCTTACGAGGATTCAATACCTGATTAGGCACACCTGTACAAGAAGTAGGAATTTCTAAATTAAATATATCGAATGATTCATATTCTGCACCGACCATTTCACCATTTAGTACAGCAGTAATAATAGCTCTAGTATATTCAAGTGGAATTCGTTTACCAACCCCATAACTGCCTGAAGTCCAACCTGTATTTACTAACCAAATGTTTGCATTGTGTTTAGTGATTTTTTCACCTAACAATTCCGCATATATTATTGGGTTAAGAGGGAGGAAGGGTGCACCAAAACATGCTGAGAATGTTGCCACTGGTTCAGATATACCTTCTTCAGTACCTGCTACCTTAGCTGTATATCCAGATAAAAAGTAATACATGGCTTGCTCAGGTGAAAGCTTGGCGACTGGAGGCAATACACCAAATGCATCACACGTCAAAAAGAAAATATTTTTAGGATGAGCAGCTGTTTCTTTTTTATGATAATTATCTACATGATATATAGGATAGGAGACTCTGGTATTTTGTGTGATGGAAACATCATCATAGTTAGGTCTACAACTATGTGGATGAAACTTAATGTTTTCAAGTATGGCGCCTGGCTTGATGGCTTGGTAGATTGTAGGCTCACTAGTAGCACTTAATCCTTTGCACTTAGCATAGCATCCTCCTTCAAAATTGAATAAGCCTTTCTCAGACCATCCATGCTCATCATCACCGACTAGTTCTCTGTTAGTGTCGGCAGAAAGTGTTGTCTTGCCGGTACCGCTTAAGCCAAAGAAAATTGCAGAGTCTCCTTCAGCTCCAACATTAGAAGAGCAGTGCATAGAGAGTACATTCTTTTCTAAAGGCAATTTGAAATTTAGGACTGAAAAAATACCTTTCTTGATTTCTCCTGTGTATCCAGTACCACCAATCAATATTATTTTCTTATCGAAATTGATAATAGAAAAATTAGTATCTCTGGTTCCATCTGAACTAGGATTTGCTAGACAGCCAGGTGCACAATAAATTATCCAATCAGGTTCGTGAGATAAAGTCTCATTCTCATCTAATCTGACAAACATGTTATGGACAAAATGTGCGCTCCATGGATACTCAGCTATAAGTCTTATAGGTAGACGATGCGCTTTATCATTACAGGCAGCCGCATCTTTGATATAAATATCTTTTCCTCGGAAATAGTTAGTTACTTTCTCAAACAGGATATTGAAACTTTCAGGGCTGAAAGGTTGGTTGACTTCATTCCAGTCAACATTGTCGCTTGTGATGTGGTCTTTAACAATGAATCTATCCTTTGGTGATCGGCCAGTATATTTACCTGTTTTAATGACTAGAGTGCCATTGTGAGATAGTGTACCCTGCTTTTTTTCTAGTGTTTCATTGATGAGGACGGAAGGTTCTAAATTCCAAAATGCAGTTTTATAATCAGTGATTTTATGGACATGTAAATCTGCTTTGGGATTTTTGTTGCCAACTTCTTTCATAACTGGTTCTAGTTGTAATAATGTAAAGAATCTGAATTCAAGACAAAGATTGTTAAGCGAACCTGATTTGATAGTGTTGGAAATGTATTAAGCTAAGGAAAATTAGCTGTTCTGATTAGTGTGCAAACAGCCTTAAGTCTGTATTCTATAGATGTAGGATAGTTAAAGTATAAAATTTCTTAATATGTTAAAAAAAAGTTAACATCACTTATTCCAAATCGACACTAAGTCAATAAAATCAAGCTTTTCTATAAAATGGCAAAAGCATTGGTAGGTTTTATTCGAATCTGCAATAGGGGGATTTGGTTTGAGATGCATCTCATAGAATAAAAACACACATCATGATACATTCTTCAAAATTTTTAATTCTTAGGGACATACCGCTCTTTAAGAATCTTTCAGACCAGCAGTTAGAACAGATTACGACACAGGCTACACATGTCAGGATTAAAAAAGGTAAATATGTCTATAAAGAAGGAGATCAAGTCAATAGCATTTATATTGTACTCAAGGGGGATATAAAATGTGGACGGCAAATATCTGAGAGTAAAGTTCTACTTAAAGAGATAGTATATAAAAAAGAGCTACTAGGGGAGAATTTCCTTACGGGATTGCAAGTAAGAAAGGAGTTTGCGCAAGCACTGACAGATTTAGAACTTTTCGGTATACCTCTTACATTCTTCAAAGACTTGCTAGAGAAAAATCCAGATTTATGCCAGCAGATGACCCTACTGTTTATAACTAAGATGTCCAACTTAGAAACACGAATGAGCAATTTTGTAATCAAGAAAGCCCAATCTAGAATACTAAGTTTTCTCAAGCAGTTAGCAGATACCAAAGGTATTAAGATTGGATTGGATGAAATATTAATAAATCATGGTTTATCCCATAAAGAGATAGCCAATATTACTGACACTTCCAGACAGACGGTAGCCAGGGTTCTTGGAGATTTGAAAAGGCAAAATATCATTCATTTCAGTGCTAGGAAGCCTCACAAGATATTAATCCGGAACATAACGAACCTTAGTTGATCGATGTGGTTTTTTGCCCTTGTCAATTAAGATTGACTGGGGCATTTTTCTTTAACAACTATTGCTCAACTTTTATAATTTATACTCGTCTTATTTTCAGCACTATAAGTCCAATCTATCCATAGACTCTTATTGATTTTCCTATCTTAGGGGCTTAAAATAATTATGTCCTTATGATGTTCTTGTTTGATATGCCAGACTTAGCCAGTTCGCAGGTCTGGATGAGCTTTTTGACCTTGACGTTCTTGGAAATTGTACTTGGGGTAGATAATATCATATTTATCGCTATTGCCGCAGGCAAGTTGGATGAAAAAGATCAAAAGAAAGCCACCAATATCGGTCTCATTCTAGCGATGGTTATTCGTATTGTGCTCTTGTTTGGTATTACTATACTGATAGGAATGGAGAAACCATGGTTTGAATTTGATAATAAATTTATTCAGGCCGGTTTTTCTGGACAAAGTATAATTCTAATTCTAGGTGGGTTATTTCTCTTATATAAAAGTGTCACTGAGATTCATCACAAACTAGAGGGCGAAGATCATTCAGATGGAAAAGGCGGTAAGAAAGTCTCTCTCACTTCTGCGATTGTGACGATTACCTTGATTAATATAGTTTTCTCTTTTGATTCCATTTTGACAGCTGTAGGTATGACAAATGGTATATATGGTGCATTAGCTATAATGATAGTTGCGGTAGTATTATCTGTCATCATTATGATGATGTTTGCGGTCCCAGTAGGAAGATTTGTTAATAAACATCCAACTGTACAAATGCTAGGTATGGCCTTTCTGATATTGATTGGCTTTATGCTCATTCTAGAGGGTGGTCATTTAGCACACATGAAAATATTAGGTGGTGCGGAATTACATCCGGTGCCTAAAGGATATCTCTACTTTGCGATTGCTTTCTCATTATTTGTAGAAATGCTGAATATGGGTCTTAGGAAAAAACGAAAGCCTGTACAATTACACAACGCAGTAGAAGAAGCGCAATCTGAAGGGGTAATGTAAAGCCTCCAGATTGTCAATAAATCAGATTATGAGTTTGAGACTTAATTTAGATAAGGATATTGTATTTTTTGATATAGAAGCCACAGGATTAAATGTAATAAAGGATAGAATTGTCCAGCTAGCAATGATAAAATATAGTCCAGGTCAAACTGAGGCTGAAGAGTTAGAAATGCTAATCAACCCTGGTCCTGTTCTCATCTCAGAAGAGGCTTTTGCTGTACATGGCATTTCTGCTGCAATGGTCGCTAGTAAACCTACCTTCCCACAGATTGCTAACAAAGTAATGGACTTCGTAGGAGACGCAGATTTAGCAGGATACAATTCTGACCGCTTTGATATCCCTATGCTCATGGAGGAGTTGCATCGTTCTGGCATCACTCTAGAAATGAAAGGCAGGAGAACCGTAGATGTCCAGAAGATATTCTACAAGATGGAGCCTCGGACGCTTTCAGCAGCCTATAAATTATATTGTAACAAACATATCGAGAATGCGCATGATGCACTTGCAGATGTGAGAGCTACAGTAGAAGTGCTGCAGGGTCAAATGGATAGATATGACGGTGTAGACTACATGGATGGTGATGGATTCACATTTGAGAGCCCTATCAAAAATAATGTGGCAGCCTTAAGTCGTTTTACACTTAATAAAAATGTAGTAGACGCCACTCAAAGATTTAAGTACAATAACAAAGGAGAAGTTGTATTCAATTTTGGAAAGTATGTCGGTAAGAATGCTGCTGAGATTCTGAAGAATGACAAGCAATATTATAACTGGATACTAGAAAAAGACTTCTCAGCACAGGTTAAGCAAATTGTCAAAAATCTTGTGTCAGGCGATCCTATCTAATTATAGATAACATGACTTTCAGATTAGGAATTTCTTTTTTTCTTTCAAGTGTTCTTTTTATTCTTTTACTCCATACCTCATGTGAAGTAAGGGAACCGGGTTGTTTGGATACTAGGGCAGAGAACTTTGATTTTGATGCTGTAGATGAATGTGATTCTTGCTGCGTTCTTCCTTCAGCCTTCTTGAACATATCTTATGTATTTGATACGACCGATTTTAGTTTTGGTGATACCATCTTAATGGAATCAGGCGATACCTTGATGATTAATTCTATTCAGCTGTCATTCTCTGAATTTAGTTTTATGACAGGGAGTGAAATGTTATTTCTTACAGATACAATTAGAAATGAGCAGCCTCTTGTCCGAGATAATTATCTGATTCTTTCTTCTTCTGACAGATTGGAACAGATAGGACGTTCTGATTTTGTGAATGAGGTTCTGACTTATACATGTAGAGTTGGCCTAGATCCAGGACTAACCTTGGGTTTGAAACCCTTTGAAGATATATCAGATGACTCTAATTTCATCAATGTGATTGAGGATATGTATGTAGATTCTACAAGTACGCTAGTTCAGTCCAGAATGGTACTTACTGTAGCTGACAGCATTAACAGAGACACTATAAGTTTAGACATATTAAATATAGAAAATCCCAATATCTCAGTAAGAGATACTGTTAATGTAGTACTGGGCCAATCCTGGACTGTAAATATGACAATGGATATGGCTGTGGTTATAGATGGTATAGAGGCTAACCAGACAAATGAGTTAATGGAAACGACAATAGGTAACAATATAACCAGAGCGATAAGACTAGAGTAGCTAACTTGACAAAATAAATCGATAAGAATGCGACCTTACTCCAAAATACTTTCTTTCCTTTTTCTGTGTGCCATAACATTGTCGTGTTGCGAGGAAGAGTCCTCTGCAATCGATTTGACTAGTATTCCATACAATCCTGTTTCGTATGAATTTACAGTGCCAGATGGATTTCCCATTCTGGAAATACCAGAAGATAATCCGACAACTATAGATGGTGTAGCGTTAGGAAGGCATCTATTTTATGATTCATTACTTAGCGTAGACAGCACAGTGGCTTGTGCCACTTGCCACTTGCAAGCGAGTGGATTTACGGATAACCTTCCGATGTCTGTTGGCGTTGATGGGGCAACAGGTAGGCGAAGCTCTATGTCTCTGGTGGACGCAGCATTTTTTACAAATGGCATCTTCTGGGACGGCAGGGCTAATTCATTGGAAGACCAAGCTCTGGAGCCCGTAGAAGATATGGTAGAACAAGCACACCAATGGCCTGACGTCATAGAAGATATAAGACGACATCCTACCTATCCAGGCATGTTTAGGAGAGCATTTGGCATAACGTCTAGTGAAGAGATAACAAGAGATTTTGCTGTGAAAGCCATATCGCAGTTCGAAAGGACAATTATGACTACTGGGACAAGCAAGTTTGATCGCGTTATGGCTAACGTAGATGTTTTTGACACGGATGAGCAGCAAGATGGTTTTGATATTTACTTTGATAATGTCAGAGACTTGCCAGACGGTCAGTGCTTTCACTGTCACGGCGGACCTCTACTTACTGATCATGAATACAGAAATAATGGATTGTTTGAAGCCGAGTCTGTGGAAGATTTTCCTGATTTGGGTCGGGGTGGTGTGACAGGACAGAGTAATCGAAATGGTTTTTTCAGAACACCTTCATTGAGAAACATAGCAGTCACTGCCCCCTATATGCATGATGGAAGATTCGAAACTTTAGAAGAAGTCCTAGATCATTATATATCTGGTGGATTTTCGTCTCCTAATAAAGATGATTTATTAGATTCTATAGCTTTGAATGAGACTCACAAAGCCGCTCTATTGGCATTTCTCCTGACGCTAACGGATGAAGAACTTCTAGAAGATTCCCAATTCAGTAATCCAAATTAACGGACTAAGTATAGTTAATCCATATTCATAACTTAGGATTCATTAATATACTGTATCTTTAGAATGAGGTTGATATGTTGGATTTTCACCTAGTTTAGTTAATAGATTGTTGCCAGAAATACACTTAACTTTCATTTAGTCCAACTTGTCAGAGCCTACACGATACTTTGATATTTAATATTAAAAAAATTATGATGAGAATTCTAGCCAGTTTTCTTTTTGTCCTTTCTTTTTTGTCTACTTCATATGGTCAACTTAATGTGGAGTTACTCTCGCAAGTAAGCTATAATTCTTCAGGTAATGATGTATGGGGATATACTGCGCCTAATGGAGATGAGTATGCTATTATGGGCCTGCGAAGTGGTGTCTCAATAGTAGATATCACAGACCCAAGAAATCCAGTCGAAATTCAATTTATAGACCAAGTACCTACAACATGGAGAGATATTAAGACCTGGGATGAATTTATTTTTGTAACTTCAGAAAGTGCAGGGAATGGATTATTGGTTGTAGATATGACCAATGTGACTGAAAGTGTTACATGGGAAAACTTATTCCTAGAAGGGTCTACAGGAAGCACTATAAATAGTTGTCATAATATATACATAGATGAGTTTGGTTTTGCCTATTTAGCTGGATGCAATATCGGTGAAGGTGGTGTTCAGATTTTAGACTTAAGAGCGGAACCGAGTAGTCCAGAATTAGCAGGAAGTGTAGACTTGGCGTATTCTCACGATGTGTATGCCAGAGATAATAGACTGTATAGTTCTGAAATAAATCTAGGTCAGTTTACTATCTATGATGTAGAAGATAAATCCAATCCCACACTTATAGCTTCGCAGAGGACGCCTTTTGCCTTTACACATAATACATGGTTGTCAGATAATGGAGAAGTTTTATTCACGACTGATGAAAGGGGCGGTGCTTCTGTGGCAGCGTATGACATTTCTGATCCTGAGAACATAGAGTTGTTAGATGAATTTAGACCACTTGCGACCTTAGGTAGTGGTGTGTCGCCACATAATGTACATGTATGGGAAGATTGGCTAATTGTTTCCTACTATTCGGATGGATGTATTATCGTGGATGCTTCAAGGCCCGATAATATGATAGAGGTTGGAAATTTCGACACTTTTCTTCAGGCTGGAGGTGGATTCTCTGGTGCATGGGGTGCATTTCCTTTCTTCCCTTCTGGCACTATACTGGTAGGAGATACTCAGGAGGGATTATATATACTAGGACCGACGTACAAAAGGGCTTCACTCATAGATGGACTTGTTACAGATGCTGAAACAGGAAATCCGATTAATGGTGTTGTCATAGAAATCAATGAAGCACCTTTAGAGACTTTTACGAATATACTCGGAGAGTATCAATCGGGACATGTAACTGAAGGACAGTTTGAAATGACAGTATCTAAATTTGGGTATGAAACCCAAACAAGAATGGTAACACTAGAAAATGGTCAGTTGACTACAGAGGATTTCCAATTAGTTGCCCAAGGTAGATTCAATTTACGAGGGAACATCGTCGACGCCGATACAGGAATCCCCATAGAAGGTGCTCAAGTACGCCTTGATTTTAGTGATGAATTCAGATTGCTAACCACTAATGATGAGGGTAATTTTGCAATAGATGATATGATTGTGGGTGAGTATGATATGGTCATTGGTAGTTGGGGTTATTTATATTCATTCATTGAGAATTTTGAGTTTATTGAGGAAGGCGTGGATATTGCAATAGAATTAAGTCTGCAGCCTGGCTATGAAGATGTATTCTCATTAAACCTCGGGTGGACTAGTACGTTAAATGGTATGCAGGGGGAATGGTTTAGAACTATTCCAGTAGGAGTGATGCCACCAGGATTTCCATTTAATATAGCGCCAGAAGGGGATAGTAATAACGATGAAGGCCTGAGGGCATTTGTGACAGGAACTCAGACGGATCTTTTTGGAGGTCGGCTTATAGGTGAGGCAAATTTAACTTCTCCTGAATTTGATGTGTCTAGTATGGAAAGACCAGTAATGACCTTTGATTTCTGGCAGTTTGGATTTGATCAGAATCTAACTCGGGCAGATTCACCGCTTTTTATTTGTGTGGATAATGGAGAACAAGTAGAATTCATAGATACCTTATTATTGGGGATTAATGATTTGACATTCGATTGGATGCAATCTCGTGAATATGCCTTGGAAGATTTTATTCCTATTACGTCAAGTATGACGATGAATGTATTTATGCAGAATACCGATTTGGATTTTATAGTAGAGGGAGGATTTGATAACTGGAGGATTTTTGATAATCCTGAGACGAGTGTAGAAGAAGTCATCAGTGCGAATTTCAAAGCGTACCCTAATCCGGCCTCAGATTATTTTACTATAGAAATTCCATCCGAATTTCAATCTACCAATTCTCAAATGATTCTGAGAGATTTGAATGGTAAACTAATAGCAAGACGATATTTGGATGGACAAAGTACGATGGCTATAGGAAAGTCATTGAGTAATGGAATCTATTTCATACAATTTTCTGATACAGAAAGAGTTTCCCAAAGAATCAAACTTATAAAAACAAATTAAAGGAAACTTGTGCTTTACAAAATAGAGGATAGCCTACGTAGGTTACCCTCTATTTTTTTTGATACTTCCTTTAGTACTGCTATAATTATGCTATCGAGTCCTGGCTGTCATAATAATCACCAAAACTTTCATCGTCTTTAAAGTAAGACTTATCTACAAATGCCAGAATAATCAGAATTATAATATCTAGCAAGCCTCCAAAGGCTATGCTGAATTGAAGACCTACTTTGAGAAGTTTTGCCACGGCAAATTGAGAAAGATCAATGTACTGATACATAGTAAACAAAAGACTGACAACTAACATCGTAAACGCAAATGGAAGAACATGTTTTCTTTTTATGATAAAGAAAAGTCCAGCAAGGGCATAAAGTATAGAAACAACTAATCCAATATAACCATGTAATTTCAATTTTGACATTTCCATTTCTGGAATGTGGGTCATTTTTTGAATATGCTCTACTGCAGTAAGTGGCGCTTCTGAAGTATCCCCTTCTACACCACTCAATTTTTCTAGTAGTGCTAATTGTACAGAATCTACCTCAGTATTAGCATCAGTATTTGTGTCTATTTCTACTACCATTTCATCTTGAAATTTCATTAGCTTTTCAGTGTAAATCTGCTTTACGTCATTAGTAGCACCACACCCACCAAATAAAATCATTAGTACACCAACAACGGTAGTCCAACCTGGTCTTTTCATATAATTAACTTTTAATTGCGTCCAATATAATGCACATTGCCTTAAAAGCTTAATGTAATTTCCTAATGATGTTATTATATTCAGTTTACTCTAAGCTATTCATTTGAAGAATGGCAGTCTGTTTTATGAGCTTTTTAATGATCATATGTCAAGGTGCATTGAAATAATTTGTGTATCTAGTATTAAAATTCTAAGGATATGAAGAATAGAAGAGACAGAAGAGATTTATTAAAACAACTGTCATTAGCATTTTGCGCAGCTGCATTGCCTTTGTCTTCATGGGCAAAGGATGAATTTGGAAGACCGATGCTACTTCCTGATTCCAAGAAGAAAAGAAAGTTAGACAAGCCGGTTACTGCAATTACTTTGGGTGCCGGTAATCGAGGAAATGTGTACGGTGATTACAGTAAGGAATATCCAAAAGAATTAAATATAGTAGGTGTGGCGGAGCCTATTGGTATCAGAAGAGAAAGATATGCTAAAAAACATAAGATTGATTCTGATAAGCAGTTTGTGACTTGGGAACAAGTCTTTGATAAACAAAAATTTGCAGACGCAATTATTATAACAACACCTGATGACCTTCACTATGGGCCTTGCATGAAGGCACTTGCGCTTGGCTATGATATTTTATTGGAAAAACCTATTTCGCCTTCTGAGCAAGAATGCAGAGATATACTCAAGCTCTCAAAATAAACTGGACGAGTAGTGGCAGTATGTCACGTATTGCGATATGCGCCATATTTCATTAGACTGAAAGAACTGATCAGTACAGGTATGATAGGTGAAATCGTAAGTATGCAGCACTTTGAGCCGATAGAACATGTGCATATGAGCCATTCATTTGTGAGAGGAAATTGGCATAATAGTGTGGAGACCGCTCCTATAATTCTTGCAAAATCTTGTCATGATTTAGACATCATGAAATGGATGATAGGTAAGTCTTGTAGAAAGATTCAAGCCTTTGGTTCATTGAAGTGGTTTCATGAAGGCAATGCGCCAGAGGGAAGCACGCCAAGATGTACTGATGGTTGCGCTATAGAATCCAGCTGTCCATATTCAGCTCTGAAGATATATTATAGAAATAGACATTGGCTACATCATTTTGACTTGCCGAATGATAAAGAGGAACATGGAGAGGCCATTATGACGTATCTTAAGAATTCTAATTTTGGTCGATGTGTGTATCAGATGGATAATGATCAGCCAGACCATTATACTGTTAATTTATTATTTGATGATGATGTGACAGCAAGTTTTAATATGGAAGCCTTTACTTCATATCATGGTCGACGTACGAGAGTCATGGGCAGTATGGGTGACATTGTAGGTGATATGAATTCTTATAAGTGGACAGATTTCAGGACTGGTGAAGTGGAGGAATGGAATAATAAAACAGACGGCCATGGAGGTGGTGATTGGAATCTAATGAGTGATTGGATTCAAGCTGTGGCTCACCAAGATGAGGGATTACTCACTAGTAATATTGGCGCCTCTATAGAATCTCATGTAATGGGATTCGCAGCAGAGACCAGTAGAAAGAATGAGACTGTAGAAAGTATCATTCTTTAATCTACAAAATAAATAGTCATGCTAAATAGCATATTAAGGCTAAACCCTAGGTCGGTATGTGATTATTTTTCTATTTTATAACCACGAATCTTTTAGATATATACACTACACCGTTGGTTAATAGTAGAGAGTATTGCCCTGGATAATAGCTCTCAAGTCTTAATTCGTACATATCAGTAGCTTCTGATAATTTGATTTGATTTACAAGTTCTCCTGTTGTTGAATATATTATTAAATCTGTAAATTCTGTATTGCCAGAAATTGAGATGTTTATGAAATCCCTAGCCGGATTTGGGCTTATACTAACCTCGGTCGTTGTCTCATCTATTTCTACTACTACAGAAGCAATATTACTTTTTTTGATTCGACCATCAACTCTACTTCTCCCTTCAATTATATAATAGTATATACCTGACTTAGTGATGTTCTTGTCATAGAATGTCCCTACATTGGAGAAGTCACTATCCATAATTTCTAAGTCTACAAATCCATTCCCATAATGACTGCTTCTCTTAAATACTAGGTCGTCATATTCTTCAAATTCAGAATACTCAAATTCTAGTTTGACACTTCTGATATCTTCTTGCCATTTTCCAATCAATGAAATTTGGTCTAACGAAAGCACTGTAGATTCTCCAGCAATAATTACAGTTATGGTTGTAGCAGTTCCTGGCATGACTTCAAATATTTCTGTCGTACCTATATTTATATCTTGTATAGCATCACGTCTTTGAGTAACTATGCTGCTTTCGTTCAGATTATCACTGATTAGGAAGCTTTCACCAACATCACTTTCTACCTCTATGTAATATTTGCCGACTGGAAGATTATCGAAACTGAATGACCCATCAGATACGAATGTACTAGATAATGGCACTTCAGGATTTTCTACATCGTATAGGAATAGATTTCCTGTTCTAGGATTTCCTGTTTCTTTGTCAAAATACAAGCCTGAAACATTTGCACTTTGATAACTGGAAACTGGATTTGCTTCTACATCGTCGCCAGAAACCTGGATGTCGATTTCCGAAAACTCTGATTCATCTGCAAGCACCATTTCTTCGTCTGATGTGAATATGATGTTTTCATCAGAGATGTCGGCATTGAATATCTGTATAACATACTCTCCAATGGGTATATCATGGAATGTATATCTTCCATCAGCTTCGGTTATGTCGTTCTGTACTATAGAACTTCTACCTTTTAAGATAAGTCTCACTCTTACATTAGAAATGCCTGGCTCTTCTTCTTCTTGTATCCTGTTACCATTCATATCATTCCATACAATACCCGTAACCGTAAAACATCCTACTTCATCTTGTTCTCCATTACAGTTGTTGTCTAATCCATCACAGATATCTGATGCATCAGGATTTATATTAGGATCTTCATCATTACAGTCCCCTGGAACAAGAACGTATCCATCAAGGATTTCGCAGTGCTCTATCACTTCGTTCGGATTCCCATAACCATCTCCATCTCTATCTAGAAATTGTGGTAGCCTAGTAAGTCCATTATCTACTACACCGTCGCAGTTATTATCCAAACCATTGCAGACCTCTCTTCCTCCTGGGTAAACATTATTATTATTGTCATCACAATCACCACCTCTCTCAACATAGCCATCTATAAGTGTGCAATCTTCTAAGACTTCATTGTTATTACCGAAGCCATCACCGTCAACGTCTCTATACTGGGTAATTAATTGTACACCATTATCAGTCATCCCGTCGCAGTTATTGTCTGCTCCATCACAAATCTCGCTTGCTTCAGGATTTATATCA
>CAZQDZ010000015.1:0-91794 GCA_964591455.1 uncultured Saprospiraceae bacterium | reverse complement strand
TATCACATTAGAGAGCTGTGATGACAAGTAGAGGTCTTATGCGATATAGATTGCTTAGTCAGTGTGGAGTACTTGGCTACCCATTTCATTAGAATAAGATATCTCGACTCCTGCCGTCGCTCGATATGCAAAATGAAGGATGATAATTATGTCATGTTCACAGTGCTTATTCACTCCCCCCTTTTTCCATATCGAATGAAACGCAGTGGAATTAAGATATCTTATTCTATCGGAGTAGTGATGCCATGATAACAGTAGATATCTTAGGCAATATGGATTGCTTAGTCAGTGTGGAGTACATGGCTATTGCTTTCCATTGGAATAAGATATCTCGACTCCTGCCGTCGCTCGATATGGAAAATGAAGGTTGATATCCATGTCATTTTCACAGTGCTAATTCACTCCCCCCTTTTTCCATGTCGAATGGGACGCAGTGGAATTGAGATATCTTATTCTATCGGAGTAGTGATGCAGTGATAACAAGTAGAGGTCATGTGCGAAATGGATGGCTTAGTCAATGTGGAGTACTTGGGTACCCTTTCCATTAGAATAAGATATCTCGACTCCTGCCGTCGCTCGATATGGGAAATGAGGAGGTAATCACTCCACATAGACATTAGCAAACTGAGAAGTATTAATATTTTGATTAGTAGGCTTTCTGACTAGTTTTAAAGTACTGCTATTGCTACAATTTCCTTGCGCTGCATCTTCAGCATTAATTGTTGCTTTCGCGAAATTGCTCATATTAAACTGCCATTGTTTAGATTGTAAATTTCCTGCTTGTACTTCAGCACTTCCTGATGCGTTCATGACTACAGAATTTACGTCACCCTCCAAGTTCATTTCACTGAAGTTACTAGCACTAATTATCAAGTAATTACAATCTAACTTTAGATCCAGAACAGTACTGCCGCTCATGGCTATAGTTAATGACTTCAGATGAAGGGTATCTATAGCTGATACCTTAGAAAAGTTAGACATACTTATCGTTAACTCATCATAGGCCTTTGTCCCTACAATCACCTTCTGTGTTTCCATGTTTGTCATACTATATCGCCCATCCAATATTCTATCTAGCTGTATCTGCTCTAAATCAATGGGGTTATTTAGCTTAGAGAGTAGTACCGTATCTAATTTAGCTATAACACGAGTACTATTAGGATCAAGGATATACTCAATTGCAAAGTCGCTAAATTTTAGTTCATTGGTATTCATTTCACCAAGGTCTATCTCATGGATAACACCAGAGCCTACTAATTTCTCTACTTCTATCAATGATGATTTAGCTAGAACAACAAATGAGGTGAAGCTTAAAATGACAAGGGCATAAAAGCCGAGGAGCAGTTTATTTGACATTTTCATAGTGGTATTATTTCTTTTTGAAATTTGAGTGGTGCTTTTCTAAATCCTTGATACTTATATCAAGCATGTGCATACGTTTGAATAATTGCGGTAATTCTTGTTCTAGAAATATTTTTCTTTCTCTCTCTGCTATAAGTTTTACAGCATCTTCGGAGACAAAAAACCCAATGCCTCTTTTATTATAAATGATGCCTTTATCTTGTAAGTAGGTATAGGTTCTCATAACTGTATTTGGGTTAACTTCCATCATAGCGGCAAATTCTCTTACCGATGATATTTTCTCTGTCACAGGCCAACTGCCCGTCAGAATGTATTCGCATATGATTTCCCCTATCTGAAGGTAAATCGCTTGATTCTTTTTGTAATCCATCTACAACTCCTTCTCTGTAATTTTTAAATAACTGACGACCCAAAAGAACGGTGCTAATAAGCATAAGGCTATGTAATGACTGTGAGTAAAAAACCACTTAGCATTATCCTGAAAAGAAACATTAACATTGAAATTACCACCACGCAAAAACCATCCATTGAAATAATCAAACATGACCAGTCTGATAATCAAGATTCCGATTCCTATGGTAATAAAGAAAATGATTAGAATAGTCATTATGGACTTAGGAATAACAAATCGATTAAAGATAATTCCTAAGATAAACAGCGCTGAATGAACAACCGCGTAGATCATAAAGGCGACCTTAATGCGAGAGAAATTTATATAAGACAATGATGTATAGATTGTATCCGTATAGCTTTCCATCAGACTACCAAATATTTTATACGTAAGGAAAAACACTAATCCTGTTAATATCCAGAATCCAGGAAAAGAGTAAATCCATTTAGAAAGAAACTTCTCAAAATGACTTGCAGGAAGTTGTAAAAAATTGAGTCTATCTTCTGGTTTCCTTAATTCTTTGAAGATGAGTAAGGTTACAAAACATCCTATCAAGCCTAACATATTAAGTAAGATAATCTCAGGCAAGAAAATGACGTGTTCATTAAAATCTAGAAGCGTTGCAGCTTGCGAATCTTTTCCCATCAACATTAGAAAAATACAATAAGCCATTAAAATGATAGCGATAGTAAAGAATTGCTTTTTATGCAAAATCCAATCCCTCTTTATCAAACTAAAAAATCGTTGTACATTAAACATTGACATTAACTTAGGTTTTGAGTGATTAAATCCTTATCGCTAATAATTGCATTGAAGAGAATTTCTAATTCTACATCGCTAGGTTCATTGTTGTGATTTGGATATATATGGATGTAGGCACCACCCAAAAATTCTGAATACAAGGCCGACTCATCATTCTTTTCATGGAGAGACTTTTGGAAAACTAATTTGTTTCCGATATCAAAAATATCTTGAGACAAAATAATCTGGCCATCATCTATTACAATGACAGATTCTATCATATTGCCCAGGTCCCTGACTTGATGTGTGGATATCACCATGATCTGATCTTCTCTCATTCCTGAAGCAATAACTTTTCTAAACTGACTCTTGGAAGGGATATCCAGACCATTTGTTGGCTCGTCCATCAGAAGATATTTTGCATTAGTCGCTATGCCGAAGGAGATGATAAATTTCTTCTTCTGTCCCATAGACAACTTATCCAATCGACTGTCTTTAGGCACTTCAAATGTCTGTATATAATTATTAAACTGGTCTTGACTATAATCCTTGTAGAAAGGTGAATACGCTTTAATAAATTGGCTCATAGAGATAGCCGGCAATTGATAATTCTCGGAAAGGAAAAATATCTTCTCTAACATTTCAGGATGCCGATTTCTCGAAACAAATTGGTCTACCCTAATCTCTCCTTCTTTGGGGAAAATAAGTCCATTAATCAGTTTCAGTAACGTACTCTTACCAGTACCATTCTTTCCTAACAGTCCATATATTTTGCCTGGTTCGAATTTCTGTGTCAAGCCATGAAACAGCTTTTTCTTTTTAGAATACTGGAATGAAATGTTATCAATATCAATCATGTCATTAGAGTGTATTAGTATATTAGTACACCAAAACTATAGTATTTATTTTATAATTCAAAGAAATTCCTGAATGAGCCTTCTCAAAAATTGAATTTTCTAAAACTATAAGGGGCTTCCTCTGCTTCAATAACAGCAAAAGAAGTGTCCTAAATAGCTATCTTAGCAAGGATGTATACAATAACCGCAGTTCCATGAACTGGAATAAAATCTCGAAAGTCTTAGGACCAGGACTCATCTTCGCCAGTATGGCGATAGGAGTTTCGCATTTGGTGCAGAGTACAAGAGCTGGGGCCAATTATGGTTTTGCTCTTATATGGATAATTATTGCGGCCAATGTTTTCAAGTATCCTTTCTTCGAGTATGCTGGTAGATATGCTAATGCTACGGGAGAAAGTCTCATAGATGGATACAATAGATTGGGCAAAGTGCCTCTATGGATATATCTAATAATCACAGTCGGATCTATGTTCTTTGTGATGGGTGCCGTAGGAATTGTAACAGTGGGATTCTTGGATAATCTCCTAGGACTTTCTAGCATCCTTCCTGATTTTAAATTATTTCCAACTGTGTTACTCTTTGTTGTGTGTACGGGCATTCTACTATTAGGCAAGTATGCCTTCCTAGACAATCTGATCAAAGTCATTGGTGTTGTTTTGCTAATCTCTACCCTACTCGCATTTGTGCTCACACTGATGAATGGACCAGCAACAAAGCTTCCAGATTTTACGCCTTCAAACCCCTATTCTGAGTCTGGGATCCTGTTTATCATAGCACTCATGGGTTGGATGCCTACCGCAGTGGATATGGCCACTTGGAATAGCCTTTGGACCTTGGAAAAGATTAAAACCACTGGTTACCATCCTACGCTAAAAGAAACAACATCAGAATTTAACTTTGGATATCTAGTTGCAGCAGGTTTGTCCATTTGCTTTCTGACGCTTGGCGCCTATCTCATCCATGGTACTGGTATCACGATGCCAAACGGTAACGCAGATTTTGCAAGTGAGGTAGTGACACTGTATACGGATACGATTGGTGACTGGAGCTTTCTTATCATCTCTGCTTCTGCATTCTCTATTATGTTTGGAACGAGTATAGCGGTGTTTGATGGATATGCCAGAGCACTAGAAAGAACAATAGAATTGGCCTTTTTGAATGAGGAAGATTCTAAGACAGCCTTAGACAATTCTGAAGCTTACAACATATCTCTCATTGTATTAGCGATAGGGGCTTTCTTATTGATTGCCTTATTCCTCGAACATTTTAAGCTTCTTATAGATATAGCCATGACGATATCATTTTTGATAGCCCCTATAGTAGCAGTCGCTAATCTCAAATTAGTGTCTGAAAAATATGTGGGCAAGGAAGCTGTGCCACCAAGATGGATGATCGTATTGAGTTATGCAGGAATTATATTCTTGTCAGGGTTTGCCTTGTTCTTTTTGTATGTAAGGTTGTTTTAACCCCTTCCAAAAAAACTAAATATTGTCTGTCCGTAATTTCGCTTATCCAATAAGGCAGGGTGATCAGATAAGTTAACATTAGGATTGTGCTCTAGTACAAGAAATCCTTCCTCACTCAACATGTTTTGCTTTAAAATCAGATCTGGTATCTCAGGAATGTTCTTTAAAGGATAAGGTGGGCCTGCAAAGATATAATCGTACTGCTGGTCACACTTTTTTATATATGAGAATACATTCATTCTGTATATCTGCATATATGCCTCGATGTCTAATTTTTTAGCCATCTCATGGGCGAACTTCACGCAGCCGGGAAACTTATCTACGTAGGTAGCATCCTCACAACCCCTGGAAATGCATTCATAACAATGACTTCCAGTACCTCCAAAAAGGTCTAGGAATTTGATATCAGAAAAGTCAATTTTATTAGATAGTATATTATAGAGGCCTTCTTTGGAAATATCAGTAGTAGGTCTAGTCGGCCATTTTTTTGCAGGAGGATTAAATCTGTGTCCTTTGAATCTTCCTCCTATGATACGCATGTCCGACAGAGATAAAGATCAAAGAAAGTAGATGGATTATCAGCTACAGCTTTCGGCAAAAGAACAGCTGCATCTATGATAGTGATGTCGCTGAAATATTTTTTTATACTCTTAAGAATATTATCTCCATTTTTTATCTCTCCGCAGATATGTACTTTCACCGAACTCTTGAAAAATGCCTGTCTGATCAACATTAAAAAATAAATATAATCTTGACTGTAATAACAATCGTATTGATTGTAATAGGCAAACCCATCCTTTCTTACAGAGAAGTGAATTGTTCTATCTGACTTATAGCAAATAAAATCTGTATTCGTCCTGTGCATATAATTCGCTAGTGCTGTAGACAGATGAGCAAATTTTGAATCCATCTTATACTTATCTATAAGCTTTGTGACTTTTTCAGGCAAGTAATGAAGGGTTACCTTTTTCTCATGAGTGAAACTATCAGAGATGGGCCTTACTTGATCAAGCAGATCCAAATCATAGATACCATCAAAATAAATATTAAAGTAGTTGTTGTCTTTGTGTTTGCTCAGCAAATGAACATAAGGCTTTAAAGTAGAGACAACATTTATAGAGGTAAGTGATTGGTGGTAGTAGGATATTAATTTCAAAACTCCATCCAAACTTTCCATAGGATGATAACCTGTCTTTCTCAGAACAGCATTCTCATCCCATAATCCATAAAAAAAACTGTCTGCATACAATACGGCAGACAGTTCCTGGATTTTTTCTTTTTTGGAAATATGGTCGTATGCTAAGGCTATCTTTCCCAATTTCCAGCTAAGTTAGGGGCATTCATATCTCCAAACTTAATCATTCTGTTAGGGTCATAAGAATTGTCATACTTAGAGTACTCATTCGTCCCGTACCTACCCATAAAAGTCTTCCATCTTGTACCGACTTCAACGATATTAACTAAGGTAGATTGGTAAGTCATTGTATCTGCAGTTATTGAGAATTGCTCCCCATCTGTAAAGGGCACAAATCTCAATGAATCTAGATTCATAGGTGTCCTTGACATCAAAGAGTCCAAGGCACTTTTGTAAGTAATGACCTCTCTAAATTCTTCTGTGCTATTTCGATCATCTTTGTCACCGAAAATGGTTACAATTTTGATACTATCTGTCCTTAGTACTTGGTTTAGGGTATCAAAGTCAGAAGCAAACTTTCCCGTAACTAGCCTGTATACTTCCTGCGCAGACCTGATATCTGTCAATTTTTTCACAACTGCACCCTTTCTGTAAGACTTTTCAGCTTGAAAAGCTATCGGCTCTTTGATGTTCTCATAAAGCGCATATATAAGTAGTCCTGCGATTAAGACCATTAAGATGCTTATTATATTCTTCATGTCCTTTTCTTCTGTATGGTTTTAGTATAAATGAGGTCATTACTAGACCAAATGTGAAGTAAACAAATTTTCTTAATAAAATGGAGAAGTCAGCCCGTCAAAATTGGGATTAGTCCATATAATACAATCTAATCTCTTGAGACAAAGCAATACTCCAATAAGATGAGTACCCAAAGTACTTTTGGTGTGTACATCTGCTATTTTTACAGTTTAAGCCTGATATCAATATAAAAGTGAGTTCCGAAGTATATTTATTGGCCATAGAATCTTCTTGTGATGACACGTCAGCCGCCGTCATACATAATGGCGTCGTGCTGAGTAACGTCGTCTCTGTCCAGAAAGCCCATGCTGAATATGGAGGCGTGGTGCCCGAGTTAGCCTCTAGAGAGCATCAGCAGCATATAGTCCCAGTCGTATCTGCTGCCCTGTCCCAAGCCGCCGTAAAGAAGAATATGCTGTCAGGTATCGCCTTCACAAGAGGCCCAGGCCTACTTGGAAGCTTAATCGTAGGGGTAACCTTTGCGAAGTCCATGGCCCTGAGCCTAGGCATACCGCTCATCGAGGTCCATCATATGCATGCTCATGTCCTCGCCCACTTTGCAGAAATCCCACATCCTATCTTCCCTTTTCTATGCCTTACCGTATCTGGAGGACATACACAAATAGTCCTTGTCCACAATTATCTCAAAATGGAGATTCTGGGGCAGACAATGGATGATGCAGCTGGTGAAGCTTTTGACAAAGCTGGTAAAATGCTGGGGCTACCCTATCCAGGGGGACCATTGGTGGATAAGCATGCTAAAGAGGGAAAGGCAATCTACCCATTTACAAGGAGTAAGGTTGGTGGATTAGATTTTAGTTTTTCAGGATTGAAGACCTCCATTCTTTATTTTCTTAGGGATCAAATGAAGGAAGATGACACCTTCATCAAGAGAGAATTAGCTAACATCTGTGCTTCCATCCAATCCACTATCATCGACATGCTCATGCACAAGCTGGAGTTAGCTGCAAAACAAACGGACATAAATAGAATTGCCATTGCAGGTGGTGTATCCGCAAACTCAGGATTAAGGGTTGCGTTGGCTGCCAGAGGAAAGGAACTGGACTGGGAAACGTACATACCTGCCTTCGAGTATTGCCGAGACAATGCCGCTATGATAGGCATAGCTGGTTATTATAAATACCTGAAAGGAATCACCTGCGGGCAGGATGTGACAGCAGAGGCACGGTTAGGGTTCTAATCACTATGTTTTTGATTGAGTCCCTTCAGTAAAAAGATAACTCATATCTCCTTGTCACTAATGACAACCTATCGGTGACCCTGGAGGCATCTTCGCCAGTTCCGGTATCTTAAATGTTTTAGGTTTATCATTAGATTCTTGGAGAAGTGTAGCTAAGTAATTGTTATGCGCTTTCCTAGACTTAGAACTGCTACTTCCCCCTTCCACAAAAGAATCCAAAGCTTGCATTGTCAATGCAACAACTTGTTGATTGATTTTTGAATTCATCTTAAGCTTTATCAAGTGAGTGAAAAGGGTTTTTTCAAGCATCATTTGATATCTGTCATCGCCGTTAGCCTGCTTAATATGGTTAACTATCTTCTGAAGGTAGACTTGAAGGTTCCAATCATTATCTTCATACAAATTGAGCCTGGAAAGTCTTTGTGGGTTTAACAAAAATTCTAAACTATAAGATGCAGATGCTTCAGCTGCAGCCAGGGGATCAAACAAAGAGCCAGTGTGGCCATTAAAACTCTCTCTTGTTCTTGGGTAACCATAAGCCGCAGGGGGAATCTTAGATATCAGATGGTCTGATAGCTTAAGAAAATCTACATTAAGTGTATTTAATATAGCATCCAATGCTTTTGACTGCATGCCTTTATCTATCTCTTTATAATTCAATGGTTGTGGACTAATTCCGTAATCAAAATCTACGCCACCTATTATCTTGGAAACACCATCTACTTGGTAACGATGCATCAGGTAGGCAGGCACTAAAACTTTCTCCAATTCAGAATATGGTGAACCATCCTTGATAGAATTAGTCCCCATTTTATTCAGCACATGTTTGCGTAACTGAATCATCCTTTCCAACTCACCTATTGGGTCTTTTCCATTATCCCATAAATGTGCATAAGGGTGCAGTCCCCCTGCAGGCCTAGCATCCTGATCTGTAATAAATAGTAGACCATCCTTTTTGTTCTGTTTGATTACTTGATTTAAGAACTCTTCTTCCGATTCTCCTTTGTCAGGCACACCATAACCGTATAGAATAGCTCTTTTATCCCACTCTCCAATCTTTTGGTCATATGCATTCTTTAAATTTGTCAGTCCTCGTTCTAAAACAACATAAGGGTGTGGATAGTCCATCACTGAAGCGCGGCCATTATAACTAGCTGCAAAATTATGCGCAAGACCTATTGCATGTCCGATCTCATGAGCAGAAAGCTGCCTTAGTCTGTCCAGAGCCATAGTCAATATTCTGGGATCATCACTTGTCTCATCAAAGTTAGAAATGATACCCTGAGCTATCATGTAGTCCTGTCTGACACGTAAGGAACCTAGACTAACATGCCCCTTGATAATCTCCCCAGTTCTTGGATCTGAAACAGATGCGCCATAAGACCATCCTCTTGTACTCCTGTGCACCCATTGTATCATATTATATCTTACATCTAATGGATGTGCCCCATCTGGAAGTTCTTTTACTTGGAAGGCATTCGAATACCCTGCAGCTTCAAAAGCTTGATTCCACCATCGACCACCTTCCATCAGTGCTGACTTAACAGGCTCAGGACAACCTCTATCTATATAATAAATAAGGGGTTCTGTTGCCTCACTGGTACTCGCTGCAGAATTCTGCTTTTCCAGTCTATGTCTCATAATAAATCGTTGTTGCATATCTACACCAATGGGTGAAGCATAATCATAATAACTAGTATAGAAGTATCCTGACTCAGGATGGAATACTCTTGGCTTATAATTGTCATCAGGTAATCTGACAAAGGAGTGATGTTGCCTCACTGTAACTAAGCGTGGGCTTGGCGTCACACTTTGTATGTACTCACCTTTAGGTTCTCCACTAAATGTAAGCAGAGATTCCAATTCTGTGTTGTCAGCAAAATTGAACAAGCCCTCCTTATATACAGCACTCTTTTTTACATCGAGTTTATAGCTACCCTGTTTTCGCTGAGCCAAAGATTGGATGACACCATGAGCATCTGTGAGTAGAAAGGGTGTTGCATCGAGATTATATCCACCTGCCACTCCACCATCCATAATATCGAAGCCAAATATGACTGACTGCGCGAAGGCTTCCTTTACGGCCTTTACTTCTTCTGGATTATCACTATTTGCTCTGTACTTTAAATTATCTTGGATTAATAACATTCGCTTCCCAGATTTGTAAAATCTGACAACCCTATTTTCTCCTAACTGTCCTCGGTCTAGTCCGATATCATTAGATCCAACTCCTGTAGCTAGACTATTGACATAAAGGAAAGGGACATCAACCATCTGCTTTGTAACATGTAAGATGACTTGGCTTGTACTTTCATTATAAGTGAAATCAATGAATCCTTCTTGTTTCTGAGCTACACAACTGGCTGATACCAAGAGTAGAATGATAAATTTATACATATGTGAAATCATGTTATTATCTTATATAAGCTAACCGAATAATAAATTTAGACTGCATTGAAAAATTGTTATTTGCTTTAAAGAAAGCAAATGAAAATAGCAAAAATGTTCGAGGGTCTAAGCATTTAAGACTTTCAGGACCAGTTTTCCGAAGACAGAAAGTGTACGGATTTACTAATATTCTTGGAATGGGGAGATGGTTACTCTTGTATGCAATGCGGTTATAATAATTTCTGTAATACTACCAGATATGGAGAAAGAAGATGTTGTAGCTGTGGACAGCCAGAATCAGCGACAGCCCACACATTATTCCATAAACTCAAGTTTCCGATACATAAGGCCCTTATGATGCTTTACCTCATCGCAACCACCCAAAAAGGTATATCAGCATTGGAATTACATAGAAAATTAAGTCTTCACACAAGGACTTGCTTATACTTTAAACGTAAGGTCATGGCAGCGATGGCCTCTCATTGCAATTACAAAATGTCTGGAGAAGTAGAAAATTGATGAGACCTTGGTCGGAGGTAGAGATTCATCATCCATAGGTAGATGAAGAGGCAAGAAGAAGCTTGTGGTTGTTGGGATAGAGCGATCAGGCAAGGGAATTTACAAAACCTGTGCACGTGAAATACAAAGTGCTGGAGTTAAAAATCTCAAGCCATTTTTTGAAGACCATATTTCAAAAGATGCCAATATCAAGACACATGGTTGGCGATCATATAAAAGTCTAAAGAAGAACTATACGAAATTGCGCCAGGTAAAATCCAATATGGGAAAGAATTTTGATGCTTTGCATAGAATAATAATGAGAATTCAAATAACTACTTTTTGCAGTTTTAGAATCAGATTATAAATCAGAAATATGAAGGTCTATTACCGATGGTATGCTGTAATATCCTATTTAGGGGGATAAATACCGCCGATGATAAAATTATGCGGCAATTTTTCGAGCAGATCTAGATACAACAAGTCTTGGGTGAAAGTATAATGAATTTATCCAAATTCCAATTGACACAGATTTATGCACTTCCAGTTTGATTAGAATCAGGAAACCAGAGATGGGCCATCTCCCAGTCTCTAGAGAAAATAATTAACTAAAACCAAAGCCAGTCCATTGCGGGCTGGCTTTTTAATCTCAAGAAGTAGTATCTTCATTCTATTAAGAGAATAATGATTCACAAAAGATAAATCCTTAAGAGAAGTGTGAGACAAGATGACATGACTTATAGAGAAATTGTTATTGGCTAGTGTTATCATCCTAGAATCCTTTCCCAAATTAACAACCATTCTAATAACATTCCTTGATCCAAATCAAGAAATCACAGAGGATACAGATGACGACATTTTGCTCAGAATAAATTCGAGATTTATGTAAATTGTAGAATCGCTCTATGAATTTTGAGCATCGATTATCTTTTTCTTAAGCGTATTGAACTCCTGTTCTGTTAATAATCCATCATTTTTCATTTGTGTAATGGATTCTAACTGGGCAACAAAATCCTTGACTTTTGGCTTTGCCTTATCCTCAGCCATCTTGTCTGCTACCTCTTCGACCTCGTCATGTTTTACCTTCTGTTTTTTCTCCATCTCTTTAGCCATTTGCTTACCCTTTTCAAATTTCTCATCATAATATCTTTTGAGACGTTCAGGGTCAAAATCAAGAAATGTTCCTCCAGTAGCGAAGTGTTTTTTAAAGACCTCACCTATTGCATAAGTGGATGCCCCTGACAGGACTGCTAAGGTTACGCCGCCTATCATTGTTCCAACTACGGGGATAAACTTCACTGCCCTAGCGCCTAATCGCGCCAAGCCAGAACCAGTTAATGCCGTGATTACAGCCTTGCCTTCAGTCTCCTTAAAGTCGATATCGTAAACCTTACACATTTGCCTTATCATATCCAGCTGTATAGCGCCAACAGCAAAAAAATCAGCTATCGGTACAGGTATAAATCCCGCACCCATAGACCATATCATATGATTCTTAATGATGGAGTTGGCGTGGGCTGTTTTGTCAGTATTCTTCTCCTTGGACATATTTTATGAGTTTTTATCTAATTCTAATAAAACCAGTTTTAGCTTCATGAAGTTCTATAACCACCTATTCTTCGATGAACTTCCCTAAATATCGTACAAAATTAAAGAACTACTCTCTCTTAGTGGGTTGCCATATACTAGTCTGGATTCCTTTGAGAAAATGAGACATTCCAGCAAGGAGGGCTACGTTCATCATATTGAAGTAGGATATGTTTCTTATTAAAGCATAACGTAAGCCTAATCGCTGAATCAGCTTATCTATCATTGGAATGATAAAATACCATACAATCTGTCCTATGACAACTAATTTCCATAAGCCACCATTCATCATAGCCAAGGCCAAACTTGACAGGCCTATGAGTATCATCAATATTGGTCCAATCCACCTAATGACTTTGTGAGAAATATATGAAAAACCTAAGGTATGAAAGGGCCAGAGTAAGGATTTGTAATGAAACAGATTTTGAAAATTACCAGCAGATATTCTTTTCTTCCTTCTATATTCTACTGACGCATCATGTGAAACGGGCTCATGGCAAACGGCATCTAAATCATTGATTACTTGATAACCATCAGACAATAATGACATTGAAATAAAGAAGTCATCAACAAGGAAATTAGAAGGTACAGGTCTGAATAAATTTGCACGCATCATAAAGCAACCACCGAATGGGCCTATCATTTGTCCCCACACTTTCGACTCGTCTGATTTCAGTTTGACCTCTGAAGACAAATAAATATTCTCTGACTTCGATATGCCGTCAGCCTTCATACCTACATATGTCATATGAGCATCGACCATCCCTATCTTTTCATTTCTAAAGTGGCGGGCTAATTTATTTACCACATCAGCTTGTAGAATTACACTTGCATCAGTCATGAGAAACAGACTTTCTTTATCAGTAGATGACTTAAGAGTCTTCTCTGCTAATTGATTTATAATACTTGGTTTACCTTGTCTTGTTTCAAATATTATAGGGGTAACATGTTGGCCGCGTGCTGTCTTTAAAATTTCGTTTGTAGAATCTGTAGAATTATCGGACCCAATGTAAATGTGTAATCGATCCGATGGATAATCTTGTTGCAATAATGAATCTATCTTCTCCTGCAGTATAATTTCTTCATTATATACAGCCATCAAAACATAGACTTGAGGTAGATAATCTTCCACCCGATGAATATCAACATTTAGCGTCTTACCCTTAGCTAACATACTCATCATCATAGGATAAATAAAATAACTATGCAGAAGTAAAAGAATTGGAATCCAAAATAGTAGATATAAAATTATAGTCATTCCTATATGCTTATGACTAAAGAATTATACCTAACCCAAAGAAGAAAACAAAAGCCAAAGTAGTCAAGGCCATCTGACGTAAGTATGGATCCAGGTCTCTAGCGTTTCGTATTGTCATGATTGCTCTACCATTGACAAAGAGCAATGGTATGACTAGCAAGAAAAGTAATTGTACAGGCCCACTATAATGCAACATGGTATATAATAGTGCCATGCAAATACCTACAATCAGTAAAGTTAGGTGATACCAGTTTGCTCTGTGACGTCCAAGTCTAACGGGAATAGAGTACTTACCTGCTGCTGAGTCAGATTCTATATCTCTTATATTATTAACATTCAAAACCGCTACTGTGAATAGACCACAGGCAGACCCTGGCAATAACAAGTCAAAAGCTAAATTTTGAGTCATCAAATAATACACTCCAATTACTCCCAGCCATCCAAAAAATAGAAATACTGCTATATCGCCCAGACCAATATATCCATATGGTCGTGTTCCGTTAGTATATAATATCGCAGCTAACATGGCTACTAGGCCTAAACCACCAAAAGTCAAGTAGACATTTCGGGGAACACCAGCAACCCATAATAAAAAGAGGCCTAAGACTAAAGTGACAATACTAGAGATGATAATGCCTGTTTTCATTTGAGACTTTGTAATCTGTCCAGTCTGCACAGCTCTTGAAGGTCCTTGGCGATTACTATGATCAGCTCCATGTATGCTATCTCCGTAGTCATTTGCGAGATTAGAGAGAATCTGCAGACTTAAGGTAGTCAAAAGTGCAATTATAAAAACAGAAAGACTAAATAGCCCTTCTGATGCAGCCAGAAAAGAACCCATGCCTATACTCGCCAGAGCTAAAGGTAAAGTTCTGAGACGCATAGCAGATATCCATGATTTCACCATAACCTAAACATTCCTTCACAAAGGTATTCGTAATAAACTATAAATATTGAACGAATATTATTTAGGATACTGTGATATGTTAATCACAGAACCATTACTATAACTACCAAATTCAGGTGCATACACGGACTGAATTTGTGCTAGTCCATTCACAAATTGGCCTTGATGGTTAGCTCTAAGGTCATATTCTATAACCCAGTTTCCTTTAGGTAGTCTTGAAAAATAAAAGATACTTGCTAAGTCCTTGGTGGTCTCATAATATCCTAAACCATCTTGTCTTTTAAATCTACTTAGGACATTCAATGGCTCCAACCCACTACCTCTCCAATCTTTTAGTTCTACAAATTCCATAGGCCTGTCCACTGATATTGTAAGTTTTACTCTGATAAGATCTCCTGGTACTATGCCTTCATCGGATTTAATAGGGCTCACCTCTTCTCCATTCTTTGTATTCACAACTTTGTGTAAAGACTTACTTAATGATAAGGGCGATTCGGACTTTGCTTGCACCTTAGCTATATCTTCATAATACTGCCAATAAGTAGCCCCCCATACAGGTGTGTTGGATGGATTATCAATCCTGATTTCAGCATAATCAGAGGAAATTTTTTCAGAATCAAAATCACGCCTCATATATCCTGACTTCAATTCCTTATCATCAGCTTTTATTTCTTCTGATAATTTAGGAAGATATATAACCGTTTCTTGATTAGGGATTAACATGGCTTCTTCGCCAAGGAGAAATGCATAGCAAGCCTTACTTGTTCCTTGTTGGGTTTTCCATCTATTGGATTGCTTATTACGAAGCAGCCACAATTTCATTTTAGATATCGTTTCTGATTCTATCCCCAAATCTTGAAACAACTCAATCATTAGAGCTTGCTTAGATATATCAGAGTTATACCAGTAATATCCCGCTTGGTCATTCAAGTAATAACCTACATCTTCGTCACGAATAAGTCGTTCTAGAAGAGCCTTCTTGATATCTGACACTATAGTCCGTTTTCCAAATCTCAAAGCACTATAAGCAATCAGCCCTTGAGTGTAAGTAGAATAGTCATACCAAGCATCTTTCAATTCCTCAAAAACCTCATCCATTTCTCTTTTCACTTCCGATGAAATATTATAAGTAGTATAAAAACTACGTGCATAGAGATAGTGTAATACTATAGGTGAAATTTTATCGTTCTTTTTGCTTCGATAAATCTTTCTTTGCTCTAGGAATTTTTCATCAATATAGTTAAGCGCTTGAATTAAATCATTAGCAGGAAATTTTAATTCCACATCAAGTTTCGTAAGATGACCTACCCCTTCCAGAATACTATTTGTTGTGTGCCAACTAGCTATTCCACCCGGCATCCATGAGTACCCGCCATTTTGCACCTGATATTTCTTCAAGTCCTGCATCTTTTCTACTAGCTTATTCTGCACATAATTGTCATCTAAGTAGATTGAAAGCAAACTCATCATTTCTTCCTCTGATAGAGCCTCTCTGACCCATGGTGTCGCATTTAAATCATCTAACTTAAAATCTCGATTTTTGGCAAGTGGGCTCTTTAATTCCACACCTTCCCATTGCCTTAGCACCTGCCTAATATGTGGCTCCTTACTTATAAGATGTTTCATAAGCACTGAGCCATATAAATTATAAAATGTACTGAGCGATGAAGGCGAATCTGCTGTCAATAAAAACGGTATTGACTTAACTACTAACCAAGCAGGATTAGTAGTCAGTTGGATACTATATTTATGAGTATTTATTGTCTTACTATTTTCCAGATTCCTGAGTGCACTGACTTCAATGTCCTTTGAATCTTCTTGAGGAATAAAGAATGGCTGAGATTCAGTAATTAGAATACGATTGCTCACTACTGGCAAAATAGATTGTTCTCCATCAATATGCTTATCTGAGGATGCGAACTGCCGAATTATTATAGGCGAATTATGGTTCTCAGGCACATTCAATGACCAACTTACAATTTCTGATTCCCCCGCTTCAATTTCCACAGAGTTACTCGGGCTATTTTCTATAAGACTTGCAGTAATATCTTGACTTGAAAGTGCATCTATAAATTCTATTCTGCAATCAGCCTGAATAGCCTGCTCAGTTAGATTTGAAACTTTAGCTGTCACAACAAGCTGATCACTCTGTCTTAAAAATCGAGGCAGAAAAGGTTCCACCATTAATTTCTTTTGGGTAATTACTGTCTTCCTATCAAAGGTATAAGCCAAATTTAAGTCATGAGCAAAAAGCATCAAATTCCATTTAGTCAATGCCTCATTCATCGTAAATTCTAAATCAACATTTCCATGTATAATTTCTTTGTCTGCAATAAAAAATACAGTCTCGTTAAGATTTTCTCTGATATTAAATTCATCAGTCAAATTATCTTCAGGATTTTGGGAATTAAGGTCAGCTTCTATTCCATCATTAGCTTGACCACTTTCCTCAATGCTTTGATTGCCGCTTGCGTCCGCCTGAACAGCGCTTGCCATCCTAGCTGCACGAGGTGCTAGCGCAGATTTGTCCATCATGACGCCTTCAGGAAATCCTCCATGCGAAGTATAGTGTGATCTACCTCCCAATAATCCAAAGGTATTCAGAATTGGTGTGTGGCCATTTACGGAGAATGCCATCAATCTAATGTGAGGTGAGTAATTATAAGATTGTCCTATATTGAATCCAATTCCTCGCCAAGATTGGTACCCTTTATATTTCGGATATAAATCTTTCTGCCAGTTATGTTTTACAAACTGATCAAGACTTGAATCATATAGCGCTGCTGACAATCTGCCTGTTACTGGGTCACCTTTAGAATCTTTAATGGACAATTGCCATTTTTCTTTTGACCCTGGTTCTATCTTATCTCTAAATGTTTTATATTCAATTGAAAGCGCTTTTTCAATCCATGGTACATAGATATTTATATTATGCGTGTAAAATCTGTTGTCTTTAATCATTGCAATGCCAATGCTCAGCCCGCCAAGGTCTGACTCACTTACTATATACTCTATCTGATTAGATGGATCTAATGTCACCCAGCTTGCAGTCCTAGTGCTCCGGTTCTGGTATACCTTATATATAATTTTCGCATCATCGAATGGCGTTGTCACCTTTAATACAACTTTATCACCTGGCTGATAAAATTCCTCTGTTGAGGATACCCACAATTCTTTAGTGGGTAAGGCTTTAGAATGCCTATCCGATATATGGAGATATCGAGTATCCTTTGACTCACTTCCTGAATTATCTTTTACAGTAAAATCCACCTTGTATACTCCGAGAGGCAAATCTCCAAAATCATCAGTAGATACTCCATTACCACTATACGAAGAAGACTTTACAATATCAAGGACCTTCCACTCAGAAGGGTCAGACTCAGATTTATAGATGTCTAATGGAAATCTATTGTAAAATGTGTTTTCATCTAACTGGTGAAATTCTGCTTCCTCCCATCTTTTGTTTCTTTTGATTGATTGTGGATAGTCCAAACGGGAAGCAATAATTTCTGTATCTACATTTAAGATGGCACCATCTGCATTCTTGGCGACAACCGCTATCTTAGAAGGGTCATCTGCGAACCTACTTGCCACCATCTGAATATCCATATATATTGGGGTAGACCCAAGCGTAATAGTTTTGACCAAGGACACTGTTTCTCCTGTTTCGTCAGTGATATCTACATAAGCTGTATAATTATATCGTATATAATTATTTGTTGCCAACTTGGATGGGAATTCAATACTGAATTGACCATTATCATCCGTATTGGACATACCTGAAATAACATTCTCTGCATTGTGGGTACTTCTTGACGGATATGAAAATCTAGGATACCATTGTCGCTCCACGCGTTCCACCCTATATCTTACTTTAGCCTGACTAACTTTCGCTCCACTGTATGAATTAACTTGACCTGATAATAAGATCGTATCTCCAAGTATTGGAGAATTACTTAATGAATCTATTTTTACAAAAAGCTTAGGTCTTTTGTACTCTTCCACACGGATTGTATGACTACTTCTACGGTTATTCGAATGTAGTTCTATTCTATATTGACCACCCAGTCTAGAAGATGGGATTTTTAGTATCCCATCAAAAGCACCATACGCGTCTGAGGTGAATGTTTGCTCACTTATCACTTGACGATTGGCATCTTTCCAGACCAACTTGACTTCTTGGCTAGCTGCGATACTTGGGATTTGATTACCAGCACCTGCATATGTCATGACCAGTCCCTTATAATATACAGTTTGCCCAGGCCGATATATAGCTCTATCGGTAAACAACGAAACTTGGTTATGTTGCTTGCTGACAAAATCTCCTCGTACATGATGATATTCTCGCAAATCAAGTACGTCATCTTTATGAATCAATTTAAAAGTAAAATTTCTTGAGTTTCCTTCATATTGCACCCTCCCATTTTCATCTGAGAATAAAGCCTCTTTCAATTCCCATTCTCGCTTGTTACTTCTAGATCGTTTTCCTAATTCATACACCTCAGTTCTTATGTCAGACAAAGGCTGACCTGTGGTTCTATCGGTGATAAATATTTCAGATGCATCTTTATTATCTAAGCTGACATAGCTAAGATTGCTAACATGAAAAATGGACATACTGTATCTTTCAGCATCCTCAGCATCACGAACCATAATACAATACGAGCCGAATTCCAGCGCATCTAATGCAAATTCTTTGGTATGCCAATTGTGGTCTTCAGACTTATCCATCTTAAATATACCTGAACGAATTTCTTTAATTCCACCAACAGTGTTAAGTCTGTCCTTATAATCGAAATTCCTACTTAACTTATCTCTCTCGTCTGAGGATAGTGGATGTATAGTATAAATCAGTTCTGGAGTATTACGATACTGCACATAGGAAAGGAATGGCAACCCTGGCTGGACTACATGTTCTAACTTTAGATTATACTCCTTTTGTGTAATTTTTGATTCTGCCTGGTCTATAAACTTATTATAATAAGAATCGTGTTCATTCTTCTTTAAGGCTTCAACTAACAGCGATGCCTTTTGCCAATAAGGTTCTTTTGCTGCATCTGCTGACGAATGACTAACCTGACTTATATAGAAATTAATCAGTTTAAGAGTGGGATACTCTATACCTTTCTTTGATACATTTGAATTTATTAAATCGTGGAGTGCAGAAATATAGGCCTCTACTTTATGGTGAAACCCTGCATTAAGGAATACATGATTAATCCATTGTGTTTTAAGCCAAATTCGCTGACGATCATCTAGATTAGTATCATTTAGGGTCTTAGCAAAAATCCATAGCACCATTTTATTTACATCAGAGAAATCTGATGCTGTAGGAGAAAAAGCAGTACTCTCATGTAAGTTCTTTTCGAAATATTCTGGGCCGTTGTATTTTAAATGGCCGCTTGGCAATCCTACAAATGCATTGCTTTGTACAAAATGCTGTATTGCTCGTAAATGTAAAAACTGTTCAAGATTGTTCACTTTTAAAAATGACGTACCATCTTCAACATTCTCCAACAAAGTTTCCACATTGTCTAATGAAATATCAGAAGAGATATCAATTGACTGGATATAATACTGAGCTGCTTTGGTTTGAATATATTCTAGGCTAGAAAAAGCTAATCCTGGGTCGACAGTTTCTTTATCTCCGATTTGAGTTCTATTTTGAAACCGATAGGCATTTCTTAATCCATAATTATGGTAAAGCTGCCCTAAAAGAGAAGCATATACAGATCGTCCAGCTTCAGACTTAAGTAAACTCATTTCCTTCTCCATATCCAATATCTCTTGCGCAGAATCTTCATCCTTTATACTTCGAGATAATCTAGCCTTGTACATTATGGCCTTTATGAGCTGGTCATCCCGCTCCTCTTTAAGAGCTTTCCTGTAAATACTCTCTACCAGATCATAGGCTGTTTGAGGAAATTTATTCTCTTGCTCAACCACTTGCTCCCATAACTTATCGAAATCATCATTAGTCCATAAATCTTCAAAAGCAGCAGGAATCAGCCCTAGAATAATTATCATTAAATACTTCATTAATGTGGTTTACCTAATAGACGGTTATATAATACTAAATACATATAATTTGCAAGAAAAATTTCTAATAGCGTCTGCTAAATATTTTCAAATCATCAGCTATAACATTACCTTAAGTAATTAGATGTTTAAATCTGAAATCTAGATACATTAGACTCTGATGAAATAGGCTGACTATGTTCTAATAAATCTGCCATTTTTTGTGACCAGTACGGTGCTAATGATGTACCTTTTGTCCCAAAACCATTAAATAAATATAAGTTCTTGATAGTGGGATGTTGTCCTAGTAGTGGTCTTCTTCCTTTAACACTCGGACGTATTCCAGCTAGGTGAGACTCAATCTTAAAAGGGACACTAAGTAATTGCTCTAGCCTCTCTTGCCACAAGGTTCTAAATCTTGAAGTAGGGTTGTTATTCTTGGCGTTCCACTCATATCCTCCCCCAGTCCAGAAACTGTTTTCATCTATAGGTGCAATAAAAAAACTGTCTCTCAAAAGTTTATCTGGCAATGCTGCATCAATGGATACTATAAAT
Source organism: uncultured Saprospiraceae bacterium (assembly GCA_964591455.1). Lineage (GTDB taxonomy): Bacteria > Bacteroidota > Bacteroidia > Chitinophagales > Saprospiraceae > RFSX01. The sequence continues at coordinate 70,632 of CAZQDZ010000015.1, read as the reverse complement.
GATTCTCCTTTTGCAGGTTGAAAAGGGAGATAACTAAATGGCCCATTTATCGCAGATGCATACCCTGTGCAGTCAACTAGCTTAGTGTATGTCTCTCCTTCCAATTTACAGCTACCCGCTTCATTGACTGACTGAAAATCAAAACGTGCATTTATAAGTCTGTTATTGTCTATCAGGTATTGTCGATAGTACTTTATCATTAATGCCACATCAACTTTCAATGATTGCGTTATTTCTCCGTAGGATTTTTGTTGTCTTAATAATTGTGCATAGTGCCCTATTTCAGCTGGATCTACTATATATTCTTTATATCCAGGTCTACTAGTAGAATCAGTCCATCTATTCTCTTCTGCTATAGTTTCAAATGAACGTAGAATATTATGCTCACTAATTAAAGAGGCGCCAAGTAACTTTTCGAAAGCATGATACATCCGTCTTGCAGAAGGTAATAGCTCATCTATCATCCAACTCTTCACGTAACGTCTTCCCGTAATCGGATTTACGATTCCAGCTGCCGCTAAGGTGGCCGCAGATTTATGATTGTTGTCTATAACCTTATGTCTGATACTACGCTGTGTCAAGCGATATGAAAGGACTGTTCCTGCCAATCCCTGGCCTATAATCAGTACATGATTTTCTGCCATTAGTCTTTAGGTATCGATTCTTTGATTTTCTTTGGTAGTTTAGAATAAACCAAATCATAAGAATGACTGACCATTTCAGTGATTAAGTCTTCTTCTAATTCATCCTCAATGTAGACAGTATTCCAATGTTTCTTATTCATATGCCATCCAGGTATTATTTGGAGATGAGATTCACGTAACTCTTCAGACCATTCCGGATCAGCTTTGAGGTTGACACGTGGGATTTCTTCATCTAATGGAAGCAAGGCAAACATCTTTCCGCCTACCTTGAATACCAGAGTAACTTCATCAAATGGAAAGGTCTCTTCTGCCCCATTCTTAGATAAACAAAGTTCTCTGAATTGCTCTATGTTCATAAATTATATCTGGCGTTATGTCGATCTACATACTTATTATATAAATCATCTTTTGGTTCTTGGTTGTTGTACATGCCAGCAGATTCTCGCTGTCTACAAGCTTCGTATAATGTAATAGCACAAGCGACAGATATATTGAGAGAGTTGACCATACCATATTGGGGAATTATGAAATTACCATGCGTATACCCTAAGGCTTCTTCAGATATCCCTTCCTTTTCATTACCAAAAAGGAAGGCCACTTTGTTAGTCATATCTAATTCATATACACTCTTACTTTCTTTTCCCAGATGGGTCGCATATACATAGTCATACTTCTTATACACTGCATCAAAACAAGTCTTCACATCTCTATAGAAATGAATATCCAACCATTTTCGTACGCCAGTGGCACTACCTTTAACATCATCAATTCGCGATGCTTCTAGGTGGTCTTCTGTATATAAAATGTATAATTCTTGGATGCCTACTGAATCACAAGTTCTCATGACGGCTCCTATATTGTGCGGGTCATGAACATTCTCTATGATGACCGTCATTTGTTGCCTTGCAGATGAGACCCTAGCAAACTTTTCCAGACGTTGTTCTGTAATCAGTTTACTCATCAGAACGAGAAGAGAAATAAAAATCCTTGAACTCTAATATGTAGAGGTGGTTATTTTGGAAATACTGAATATTTTTAAACCTGTCATCTCCTGGTTTAAAGACTTTTAAAACTTCAAACTCTGTCTGAAATAAACTTGCTTCATAAGTGTCTAGAAAATATTGAAACTTCTTACCGTAATTCTTCAAACTTCTACCAACAAACATCATCATGTCAAATCCTTCAAAAACTTCTTCAGTAGGAAAGGTATGATATCTTTCAAAATAACTTTGTCTGAATTCATTCACCTCTTCTGACCCTCTATCCAAATACGACGTTCTACAAATTCGCATATTTAGATTGTTATAATGCTCGAAAGTTATTTTGTTGGATTCCAATAAGATTGGCATCCCATATAGGACGACACTATTAAGTCCTTTCTCTCCTGCTAATTTCCTTACTGCGTTGTACACAAACTTTTCATCATCTACAAAAGACCAATTAGGAAGAATAAAAACAGTTGTTTTATCTTCAAAAAAGACCTCCTGATAAGCATATTCTCCAACCTCCAGAGAATCTTCTTCCAAATATAGTTCTTGGAATTGGCCTGGTGTATCTTCATCTCCATCAGCTACCTGCTGAATATATTTCATCATCCCTCTATCCTTTCTATTCTTACGACCAATTAAGAATACCTGCTCATCTTCGTAATTGTCCTTCACGTCCTGCACAATCTTATTCATGTGATTCTTGAGACTTGGATTTAGTTGGACATAATATGGATTATCATTAGTCACTTTAGTACTTGACAACCATGGGGAGACCACAGGGATTTCATTATTCTTACCATACTGAGCTGTCGCCGATAATTGCCCTCTGTCCTTAGGTCCAATAATGACATCAGCATTTTTGCATTGTTGTAATTTGATATTAAAATCTCCTGACTCTGCATCGAACACGGAGACTTCTAGAGATATATCCTCCTGCTCTAATGTCTCTAGTGCCATTTGTGTACCTGCATAATAATTAGTCATACGTCCCAGATTACTCTCTGGCTTATTGGCATCAGATTGTTTGTTGTTCTCTAGACCAAAAGGATATAACAAAGCGACTTTGTAGAATGGGCGCTTATCTAAGTCTAAGTCTTCTATCGTACGTTCATATTCAGCTAGTCTATCTATTTCTGTCCAATAGATAGTATCCAATTCTTGTGCTCTGGTGGTTTTCCTTTCTGCTTCTATTGGTTTCCTATCTGGAGTTATCACGTTATCATGTTGGGAAGCTTTCTTACTTCCCCCACAGGATGAAAATCCAATAACAATTGTCAGGACGAGCAAACAAAAAAGTCTACTCCCACTCAATAGTCGCTGGTGGTTTGGTGCTGATATCATAGACAACTCTATTTATTCCTCTTACTTTATTGATAATTTCATTTGATATATCTCCAAGTAGCTCATAAGGTAATTTGCTCCATTCGGCAGTCATACCATCCTTACTGAGCACTGCTCTTAATGCAACCACATTCTCATAAGTCCTTTCATCACCCATTACACCAACGGATTGGACTGGTAGTAAAATTGTGCCTGCTTGCCAGACTTTATCATACCACCCACTTTCTATTAACTTTGAAATAAAGATATGGTCCGCTTCCTGGTTCAACTCTATTTTGGCCTTTGTTAATTCACCTAGCACTCTGATTGCCATACCTGGACCAGGAAATGGGTGTCTCCCTACAAATGATTCTGAAAGACCGAGTTCATGCCCTACCGTTCTGACTTCATCCTTAAATAAAGTCCTCAGGGGCTCTACAAGTTTCAAGTTAAGGGTATCTGGCAGACCACCAACATTATGGTGAGACTTAATGGTAGCAGACGGCCCTTTTACAGAGACTGACTCTATAACATCTGGATAGATTGTGCCTTGGGCCAACCATTTAATATCAGACATCTCATTGGCAGCATCCTGAAATACATCAATAAATACACTGCCAATAACTTTTCTTTTTTTCTCAGGATCCTTTACACCCTCTAAGGCTGAAAGAAAATTGTCTGAGGCATCTACACCTTTCACATTTATGTTTAGTGCTTCGTATGATGTAAGGACCTCTTGGAACTCATTCTTTCTGAGCAATCCATTATTGACAAATATGCCAGTCAGATTGTCCCCTATAGCCTTATGGATAAGCAGTGCTGCCACAGTAGAATCCACACCACCTGACAATCCAAGAATAACCTGATCATCACCTAATTCTGCTTTCAGACTATCCACAGTAGATTCGATAAAGGCGTTTGGTGTCCAGGTCTTACTACATCCGGCTACGTGAGTTAAAAAATTATCTAAAATTTGTTTGCCCACTGTTGTATGCGTGACCTCTGGGTGGAATTGTAGGCAAGTGATTGAATTTTTAAATTTCCCCTCATCAGATTTGAATATGGCAACAGGGATACTATCAGTATCTGCTAACAAGGTAAAACCGTCTGGTAAGGATTTTATACTATCTCCATGAGACATCCACACTTGGCTTCCACTATCGACTCCCATGAGTATTTTATCACCCTGTTTGATATTGACAATGGCTTTTCCATACTCTCGTTTTTCTGATTTCTCTACCCTACCGCCAAATTGTTGTGCAGTAAGCTGAGCACCATAGCAGATTCCTAGGACGGGCTGGTGGTCCAAGATAGACTTTAAGTCCTTATCTAATTTACGATTGTCATTGACTGAGAAAGGGCTACCAGATAAGATAACGCCTTTTATATTGGTCTGGGATAAATCAATCTCCTTATTATATGGATGAATTTCTGAATAAACACGCAATTCTCTCAGTCTACGAGCTATCAGCTGCGTATACTGTGAGCCAAAATCAAAAATGATAATCTTTTCCATGAAGGGCACAAATATAGTGAGGATAGGGGTGTTTTTATCCTGTAAACTTAACTTGTTTCTGGCCCAGGCAAAGTCCCATCAGTGCACAAAGTACACCTATGGCTGTATAGGCAAACTATATTGGGTCGAGAGGTGAATCGACTACGCTATCTCAGCGTTACTGATACCTTATTCGATTCTTTATCGTTCGGGTACATATTAGTCACTATAGCATTAGAAGGCACGCCGTTTATTTCAAAATATTTTTTGCAAGCATCCAATCTATTCCTGATTAGCTCTATGCTTTTTTCATTCTCTGCCAAGTGAAAGGATTCTAATAATATAGATGATGCAACACCGGATACAACTTTACTTGCATGGTCTTTTATATCATTAATCGCCAGAGTTGACAATAAAGCGGAGTCATTTTCGAACTTGAAATAGTTGCCGCTTATAATCGGTGACTCAGATACTTTGGTTTTTGATATCACTAGCGAACTTGGTGATTTATCTTGAACTTGACCTGCTGTACTCCCTGATTGATCTAACCGGGCATACTGAAATACATTCGCCTTTTGGCTCTTCTCAAAGCCAGACATGTATGAGCTCACTTCTCCTTTAATATCTTTTATCTCGGTCCCTTCGAGTATTACCTTAGTTGGTACACCATTTATCAGAACTACGGTTTGAGATGATAGAAACATTGGAAAGAAGCTTAGCACTACTATGAGTAATTTGCTAAAACTTTTCATGGGTTTAGATTTGGATTATAATTTACTTCAACTAATGTTGGTTACCTCATTCAGCATTGCAATTATAAAATTCAATATAAATTTCGTATAAATTTATGAGTGAAAACACGTACATGAGTGCTTTTCTTGGCTTAAACGGGGGTTTTTACTCAGAATAGGCAAAAAATCGCCTTATTTTCTAAGAAATTTTGGAAAAAATAGACTGAATTGTTCCTAAAGAGTGCCTATTAACCCTCCAGACCTCTTCCGTTTTTGACGATTTTACCTGAGCTTGTGAGTTCAGTCATCAGTTTATCTAGGACACCATTGATGAATTCTTTACTTTTAGCAGTGCTGTAATTCTTTGCTAATTCCACATATTCATTGAGGGTGACTTTGGATGGAATGGTAGGAAAATGAAGAAATTCGCAGATAGCCATCTGTAATAAGATAGTGTCCACCAGTGCTAGTCGTTCGTGGTCCCAATTTTCTAATACTGGTATAATATGGCCCATCATCTCCTCTTTCCCACTCACAGTATTTTTTAGAAGGTTAAGACCGAATTCTTTCACAGTTTCATCTTCAGGTAAGAAGTCCTTGAACGCAGTTTTGGAATCTGCTGGGAGTATTTTAAGGTATTTTTTGACACTTCCTACAACTAAAGATTTATCATCTACCCAATTGTAATAGTTGTCCTCTAAAGTTTCATTGAAATACTCATTCTGACGGCAGAATCTAAATAACTCAAGGAGTATCTCTAATACGTCGGCGTCTGTTGTTTCACTGGTTATGAACGTTTTATAAGCCTCAGACTTAGAGAATGCATCGTATATTTTCTGTACATAGTCACCATTAACCTTGCTTTCAAATTCAAGCTCCTCCCATTTTTTGGCTAATGCGGTGTTCGATGCTATGTCTTGGATAAGTGCATTCTGTAAAAGCTTGTCTGTAAATAATTTATCGTAATCGGAAGGCAGATGCTTCACCTTTCTTTTCTTCATATCTTCTCCCGCACATAGAGAAATACGATAAATAACGTAGATAGAGAACAAGAATAGCTCGAAACTCTTATCAATATTATCATTGTAGGATTTGTAGATATCCTTAGGCTTTAGGGATTTATCTCTATCTAGAGAATAAATCAGCTGCATTACCTTGATTCTTACACTTCTTCTACTGAGCATTTATTTACAAACATTTTGTAAAAGTACCTACCTCTACTGATGAGGATACTAAAACCGCAAAGTTAAAGGAAAAACCTGTTTAAACTTAACTTCTATATTAAATATTATTCTAATGTATTTACAGATAAGCTTTTATGGGTTGGATTTTTCCATAAAGTCTACACATTTAAGGGTCTACTTTTAATGTAAGCTTCTGAAACTTCCTTTATATTTTTAAAAATCTTGCCTTTCAAATTCGTGACTTTTGCCAAAGGAATCCACTCTGCCTTTGTTATGTCCTCTTCTTTTTGAGGGGTTAATTTCTGATGAGGTGCAGACATATCATACCAAAACGTCTTTTTTATTGCCCGTTTACCATCTTTAGTCTTATAAGTATGGCGGGTAGTTTTGATTTTCTTACCAACTGTAATGTCGGTTATACCGGTTTCTTCTTCTACCTCTCTTAAAGCCGCTTCTTTCTTTTTCTCCCCCTTGTCTAACTTGCCCTTGGGTAAATCCCAACTTCCTCTTCTATAGATAAAGAGTATGTTATCTTTTCCGTCATTGACCACACCTCCTGCTGCTTTAATTATTTTAAAAAGCGAATTAAATTCCTTTTTCAATTTTGAGATGTCTGGATGATGGATGACTACCTCTTGGAATCGATTGGTTTTTTCCATCATATCGATATAGGACATCAGCATTTTAATCTTCCCTGAATAAGGTACCAATAACTTACCCTTCGTTTTTTTTTCATCTCTAACAGATTGAGAATCAGTTAGGAGAAGCTTGTTTTCGTTTATGTATATTTCGTACATTTGCCGCTCTTATATAAGTATTGAATGAGCACTTTATCCTCACAGGTTGCATCAAAACTTCTTCAAATTAAGGCCATAAAGCTTCAACCACAAAATCCTTTTACGTGGGCTTCTGGCTTAAAATCTCCAATTTACTGTGATAACAGAATTACATTATCACACCCTAAAATAAGAGATTTTGTCAAGGAAAGTTTAGCGAGCAAGGTATTTGCGTTCGGTGAAATAGATGTAGTAGCAGGCGTGGCCACAGCTGGGATAGCCCATGGAGCCTTACTGGCAGATAAGCTAGGCAAGCCTTTTGTCTATGTTAGATCTAAAACTAAAGCGCATGGAAGGCAAAACCAGATAGAAGGAGAATTTAGTCCGGGTGACAAGATATTAGTCATTGAAGACCTCATATCTACAGGCATGAGTAGTGCAGCTGCTTGCGATGCACTAATAGATGCTGGCGCTAAGGTAGTGGGTGTAATGGCCATATTTACCTACGGATTTGCAAAAGCTGCTAGCGTATTTGATGAAAAGAAAATCCCAGTAGAGACACTAACCACTTATAGGAATATACTTAATGAGGCAGTGGATTCTAAATATATCACAGACAGTGAAAAAAACCTGCTGGAATCGTGGAACAAAGATCCAAAATCTTGGTCTGAAAATTATACAACATCTATATAAACATGAAAGTTATCAATAAAACATCAGAGAAATTTCTATACAAGTACCTTAATGCAACATCTCCCTCAGGATTTGAGTGGGAAGGACAGAAGGTGTGGGTGGACTATATAAAGCAGTTCGTAGATAAAGTCCACTTAGACGAATATGGTACTGCCTATGGGGTTATCAACCCAGGTCAACCTTATAAAGTTGTCATAGAAGCTCACGCGGATGAAATTGCTTGGTATGTCAATTATATCAGTGAAGATGGGTATATAAATGTGATTAGAAATGGAGGCAGTGATCATATCATCGCTCCATCCAAAAGGGTAAACATCCATACGCCGAAGGGCATCGTCAAAGGCGTCTTTGGATGGCCTGCGATCCACGTAAGAAGAGGAAAAGACGCCAATCTATCTCCGAAGCTGGAAAATATATTTATTGATGTGGGTGCTACTGACAAAAAAGAGGTGCTTAAGATGGGTGTGCACGTGGGATGTGTCATCACCTTTGAAGATGATCTAATGAAGCTTAACAACCGATATTATGCAGGCAAGGCGCTAGATAATAAGATGGGTGGATTTTGTATTGCTGAAGTCGCTAAGCTTGTCAAAAAAAGCAAGAAGAAACTACCCTTCTCTCTCTATGTAGTCAATGCTGTCCAAGAAGAAATAGGGCTGAGAGGAGCTGAAATGATAGCACATCGGATCAAACCAGATGTTGCCATCATAACAGATGTAACTCACGATACTTCATCACCGATGATGAAAGCGAATCAAAATGGTGATCAAAAAGCGGGTAAGGGGCCTGTACTTACCTATGCACCTGCGGTACATAATAAGTTTCTCAAACTCATAGAGAAAGTTGCTGATAAGAATAAGATTCCGTTCCAAAGATCTGCAAGCAGTAGATCTACTGGAACTGATACTGATGCTTTTGCTTATTCCAATATGGGAGTCGTGTCTGCACTTATATCTTTACCTCTCAAGTATATGCACACAACTGTGGAAATGGCCCATCAGGAAGATATAGAAAATGTAACCCTATTGATATACAATACCCTGCTGGCAATCAAGAAGAATCACGACTTCAAATATTTCAAGTATTGAACAGCCAATTTCACTAGAAAGAAGAGTATTAAACTTATACTTATATAGCTCTTTACATATTTCTCTAGGCGCACTGCTTTTTACCTATGAAGGATATCTACTTTATAGGTTACCTGTGGATTTGGGTTATCTTTCATTAATATTTTGCTCTACTCTACTCATCTATTCCCTGCATAGAATTGTAGGCATAAAAAGTACCGTGCCTCCCTCGGACCAAGGGAGATTTTTTGTAATAAGAAAATACCGGTCTCACATAAGTATCTATGCAGTGTTGGCTTTTATAGGATGTCTCGTTTCTATAATTTTCACGCCACTATATATGATTTACTGTCTCTTTCCGACAAGTATAATCTCTTTCGCATATGTGCTGCCTCTACTAAAGAGCCAGCGAAGATTACGTGACCTTAATTACATCAAGATAGTTTTGATTGCAATCACCTGGGCCTATGCAGCTTGTATTCCTTTGATTATAAATGAATTACCTGTGTCACAAATTGTAATCAGTTTTATAGAGAAAGTCATCTTCATTTTACTTATCACGCTTCCCTTTGATATAAGAGATATAAAAATAGACCGATTAGCTAACCTGAAGACCATTCCAATGGCTCTGGGATTAAAAAACACCTACAGACTTTGCTATTTATTACTGATTCTAGGATTAGTATTTTTTTACTTACTAGAACAGCCCAGTTTGGTTTCTCCAATATTTGTAAATACTGGACTGATCATTTATGCCATCACATTCTTTGCGATTGAATTGTCTAAAAACAAACATGATGATATCTACTATAGTGGCTTAGTAGATGGCACTTTAGTCGCCAGAGGATTGGTTGTGATTCTTGCAATCGAGATTAATAACCTTATCTAAATTTTGTCATCCAACATATCCGGTCGCAGCTTTTGAGTTCGCTCTATTGACTTGGCTTCTCTCCATTCAGAGATATTTTTATCATGACCAGAAAGTAATACGTCTGGCACTTTCATTCCCTTGTACTCTGCCGGACGTGTATACACAGGCGGCGCCAATAAACCATCCTGATGACTGTCTGTAAGTGCTGAAGTGCCATCTCCCAGGGTCCCAGGAATCAATCTAGACACGGCATCCACTACTACAGCGGCGGCCAACTCCCCTCCTGACAAAACATAGTCTCCGATAGAAATCTCCATCGTCACATGAAGGTCTCTGAGTCGCTGGTCTATCCCTTTATAATGCCCACATATCAATAATAATCGATTCTCTAATGAAAGTTTATTCGCCATCAGCTGGGAAAAAGTACCTCCATCTGGCGTTAGGTATATCACTTCATCATAGTTATGCTTAGACTTAAGTTCACTGATACAATTATCTAAAGGCTCTATTTTCATAACCATACCCGCTCCTCCACCATACTGATAATCGTCAAGTTGCTTATGTGGACCGGTGCCATAAGACCTCAGAGATATGACATTTACCTCTACCAATTCCTGATCTATAGCACGCTTTAGTATCGAATGCTGAAATGGACTATCTAGCAGTTCGGGTACAACTGATATAATATCGAAAATCATAGTTGTCTATTGGTAGATAAAATCATAAGGTGGAAATAGATATGTACAATGATATAGAGAAAATGGAAAGAGGCTATCCCAAAATGAGATAGCCTCTTCCAAATATATTTTTGAAAAGCTTTAATGCTATTTCTCTATTGCTAATAAGGAGACATCAAAAATGAGTGCTGCAAAAGGCTTAATCGCACCGCCAGCTCCTCTCTCACCATAAGCTAAATCATATGGAATAAATAACCTGTATTTAGACCCCACACTCATCAACTGCAACCCCTCAGTCCATCCTTTAATCACCCCATTGAGTGGAAAAGAGATTGGCTCTCCTCTGTCAACACTCGAATCAAACACAGTCCCATCTATCAGTGTACCATGATAATGTACTTTGACTTTATCTGTCGGGCCAGGCTTTTGAGGATTAGTGGATGGTACCAATACTTCATATTGCAGTCCTGATACAGTTGTAGTAACTTCAGATCGCTTACCATTCTTTGCAAGGAAGTTTTCACCTTCTCCTTTTACAGCCTCACTGGCTTTCATTCTGGCTTTCTGCATATAATTCTGAAAATTAGAATTGGCTTCAGCAAGACTAACCTTAGTATCTGAACCTGATAGCACATCTTTAACTGCCTCATTAAATGACGCTTGATCTAATTCTGTAATTCCTTGCTGCTTCAAATTCTGGGCAACAACCACCCCGACACTGTAACTTGTTGTATCCATTTGTGCTGTTAGCTTAAGTGAGATAAAAAATAAAATACCTATTAGTACTCGTTGCATACTCTTCTACTTTTAAAACTTTAATTGATTCTTATTTTGATCTCAATTGAGAATAATGTTTAAAAAATAAAGGTATTGTTTCTATTCCTTTGTAATAGTTAAATAACCCATAATGTTCATTAGGCGAATGGATGTCATCTGAATCCAAGCCAAAGCCCATAAGCACTGATTTCACACCAAATACTTTTTCAAACATGGCAACGATGGGAATACTACCACCTCCTCGTACGGGTAGAGGTTTTTTGCCAAAGGCATCCTGCATGGCTCTAGAGGCTGCTTGGTATTCTATCGTATTTGTAGGTGTCACCGCTGGAAAACCACCATGATGTGGTCGTACTTCTACTTTGATACCAGGTGGCGCTATCTTTTTAAAGTGATCAGAGAACAGCTTAGTGATTTTATCTGGGTGCTGATCTGGCACTAATCGCATACTGATTTTTGCAAAAGCTTTAGACGGTAATACCGTCTTTGCGCCTTCTCCTATATACCCACCCCAAATACCATTGACATCCAATGTGGGTCTTGTAGATGTTCTCTCCAAGGTCGTATACCCTCTTTCTCCAGAAACCTCGTCTATGCCTAAGCCTTTTTTGTAAGCTTTGACATCGAATGGTGCTTTATTAATCTCTTTTCTATCATCACTGCCTAATTCTTCTACATCGTTATAGAATCCAGGAATAGTAATGTGTCCATTAAGGTCATGTAATGAAGCTATCATCTTACTCAAGGCGTTTATCGGATTTGTTACACCTCCTCCGTAGACCCCAGAATGCAAGTCTTTATTAGGCCCTGTGACTTCTACTTCTACATAGGATAGCCCTCTTAATCCGACTGTGACACTTGGCGTTTTATTATCTATTATTGACGTATCAGATAATAGAACGACATCTGAGCTTAACATCTTTGCATTCTTCTTGCAGAATTTTTCCAGATTGTCAGAACCTACTTCCTCCTCACCTTCTATCATAAACTTGACATTACAAGGAATACTATTGTTCTTATTCATAGCTTCGAAGGCCTTGACATGCATATACAATTGCCCTTTATCATCACAAGCCCCTCTTGCAAAAATGGCACCCTTAGGATGAAGTTTTGTTTTCTTCACAACTGGCTCGAATGGCGGTGAATCCCACAAGTCCAGTGGGTCAGGGGGTTGGACATCATAATGACCATAGACCAGAACTGTCGGCAACTTAGGGTCTATAATTTTCTCCCCATATACTATAGGATGGCCAGCAGTAGGATAAAGCTTGGTTTTCTCTAGCCCTGCATCACTCATCTTCTTTTTTAACCACTCCGCGGCTTTTTTTACATCTTTAGCATACTTGGGATCTGCCGATATAGATGGAATTCTTAGGAAATCTATAAGCTCTTCTAGATAGCGCTTCTTGTTCTTATTGATATAGGTATGGACATTTTTCATGATTCAAATAACTGTTTTAATAGATTTGTGAGTTACAAAAGTAATAGACTTGTCACGAAAATATATTAGTTGACTGTGAGATAGGTTACTTATCTTGCTAGTTTAGTGATTATGCAGTATTCCTTTGTCATATGTGGTGTACTTACTTTGCTCTTTGCGTTGTTGATTTATTCAAGAAAACAAAAGGAATTAGAGCACTGGCTGTTAGCACTTATTTTTTTGCTGCTAACAATTAACTGTGCTTATGTCTTTTGCTTCTTTAATAATGAAGCCTCATTCCATGTCTTTATTTTTTCTGAGCTCAATTACGCCATTCCACTGTTGTACGGACCTCTTTTCTACTATTATACCAAAGCACTGACAACTCAGGACTTCAAGATGAAGGCCAAGGACCGATTACACTTCCTACCTTTCTTGATATTCTTCATTATCGTCTTAGCAGATCAGCTGATACCCAATGGTTTCTTACCCGATAATGCCCAGCATGGGTACCCATTTCCAAAATTGATTCTGACACCTTTATATTTCTTTGCTTCTATCTTTTTGATTAGAAGATATCACAAGGGATATCTAGAAGAGTATTCTTATGAGCAGGAATCAAATCTTATATGGTTAAATTGGATTATAACAGGCGCCATCGTTCTATGGGTCATCGCTTCTGTGGGATATGTACTGAACTTATTCAGAGAGCATCATAAGATCATGATTTATGACTACTATACTCTCTCTTTTCTGGCCTTCTTTATGTTTGCGCTTGCTTTTATCGCCATTAAAAAGACCAATTTATTCGTTTTTGCATCTACACCAAAAGAGGAAAGTGGTGATAAAAGATTCGCTTTACCACCAGACCTTGAATCTGAATCTGGAGACCATGAGACAGAAAACCTAGAAGTCGATGCGCTTAAAGCAGACAAAGCTTCCCTACTCAAAATAATGGAAGAAGACCAGCCATACCTTAATCCAGTTCTCAGTTTGGCTAAGCTATCAGAACTTTCTAATATCCCATCTTACAGATTGACCAAGGTACTTAAGACCTCAGAAGGTAGCTTCTATGACTTTGTCAATAAATATAGAGTAGAGCATATTAAGTTGTTACTAGACGAAGGGAAGGCCGCTCAGTATAGCATCCTGGCTTTGGCGATGGATAGTGGCTTTAATTCGAAAGCTTCATTCAACAGAGTATTCAAAAAGCATGTAGGGATGACGCCATCCAACTACCTAAGGTCAATCACCTGAAAATTGCTTTTCTCTTAAAGACTCGTTATAGTACTTTCCTATGGTCTGACGAATCTCATCATTGGTGACGTTTCTGTATATTTTGCCATCAGAGGCGTAGGAGATTTCTCCATTTTCTTCAGATATCATGATAGCTAGTAGGCTGGTGTTCTCTGTAGCTCCTAATCCAGCTCTATGGCGCAATCCCAAATCTTCCGCTATAGATTGATTCTCAGATACAGGCAATATGCAGGAGGCAGCAACAAGCTTATCTCCTTCTATGATTACCGCCCCGTCATGCAAAGGAGCATTTTTGAAAAAGATATTCTCCAATAAGGTAGCGGAAACCTTGGCATCTAAGACCCGACCAGTCTTTACTAATTCTGGAACATCTTTAGTGGTTAGAATCATTAATCCACCTGTCTTCGTTTTGCTGAGTTCTTTTGCAGCTTTGACAATTTCATTGGTCAGCAACAAGGCTTCTTCCTTGTTTTGGAGCAATGAGGTATTGAAAAATTTATCAAATAAATCTGACCGACGCTTTAACATATTGTCGCCTACCATGAGGAGAAATCGTCTTATCTCTGGTTGGAAGATGACCATAATCCCTATTAGTCCAATACCTGCTACTGATCCTAACATGGTACTAAGTAGTCTCATATTGAGGTTTCTGACCACCGTAAAGAGTAGAAAAAAAATAATTATTCCAATAAAGATATTAACAGCAGCTGTGCCCTTTACATACTTGTAAACCATATATATCAGATAGGCTGCAATGAGTACATCTAAAATATCAAGGACTCTTACATCCATACCCCCTATCTGGAACAAAAATTCGATATGCGTCTAATTATGGCTAGCTAAAATTAATCTAAAAATGTATAAGCAAGCGAACTAACCTTTTATATACTTGACAGGACTGTTGGTATTATAGAAAAAGAAAGCCCATCTGTCAGCTTGCTCATCCAATATTTTTGATGTTGGCTTTCCAGCACCATGACCAGCATTGACGTCTATCCTCAGTATGACTGGAGATTCGCCTGAGTGGCACTCTTGCAATCGAGCACCAAACTTAAAGGAATGCGCTGGGACCACTCTATCATCATGGTCTGCAGTTGTCACCATAGTGGCAGGATAATCTACACCCGGTTTTAAATTATGAAGCGGCGAATATGCGAGCAAATTTTGAAACTGCTCAGGATCATCACTGGAGCCATATTCAGGCACCCATCCCCAGCCTACCGTAAACTTATGGTATCTCAGCATATCCATTACACCTACAGCCGGGAAGGCTACAGCAAACTTATCTGGTTGTTGGGTCATACATGCACCTACCAGCAGGCCTCCATTAGATCCTCCTGCTATAGCTAATTTTTCTGACGAGGTGAATTTCTCTGCTATCAGATAATCTGCGGCTGCTATAAAATCATCGAACACATTTTGCTTCTTTTCTAACATCCCTGCTTTGTGCCATTCTTCTCCATATTCTCCCCCACCCCGCAGATTAGGCATAGCAAACACACCGCCGTTCTCCAGCAATATCAATCTGGAAACAGAAAATGAAGGGGTCAAATTCACATTGAATCCACCGTAGCCATACAAGTATGCGGGGTTATTTCCGTCTCTGACAAGTCCCTTCTTATAGACCAAAAACATAGGCACCTTAGTCCCATCCTTGCTGGTATAAAATACTTGCTCCTCCACATATTCATCAGGGTTAAACTTCAATGCAGAACTAAAAAAAGATGCAGAACTATTAGCCTTTATATCGTATCTATAGATTGAATTGGGTATGGTGAATGAATTAAATGAATAGAAAAATTCGGTATCCTCCTTTCTGCCACCAAATCCTGATGCACTACCTAAGCCTGGCAACTTTACTTCCATCTCATCTGAACCATTATAATTATATCTCTTGATAACCGTTTTGGCGTCTTTGAGATAATCGGCCCATAGATAACCACCACCAGTAGATACATTGGCCAGCAGCTCATCTTTCTCTGATATAATGGTTGTCCAATCTGATTCGCTTGGCTTATTAGGGTCTATAGAAACCAATCTATACTTTGGTGCTCCTATATCTGTCAATACCAAAAACCGCCCATCAGAGTGATCTACAATAGAACTCTTGTTTTTAAATCCAGTAAAGAGTGCTTTATACTCAGAGGTCGGATTTGACAAATCTTTGTAATAGGTCTCATACCCGTCAGTACCAGTAGACGCATAGACGATATGGTATTGCTTATCTTCAGTAAGACCTCCAAAATGGTATCTCTTAGCTTCCTTTTTATTATCAAAGATGAGTTGGTCATTCTTCTGGTCATCTCCTAGCTTGTGATAATAGATGGAGTGAAAGTCATTGGTCGCAGATAGTTCGGCACCATCTTCAGGTGTCGGATATTTACTATAGTAAAAGCCATCGTCCAGCCAGCTTGCACCAGAAAACTTGACCCATCTCAACTTATCTTCCAATTTTCTCTTAGTAGCGATTTCCATTACATAGATCGTCTGCCAGTCACTACCAGCATCAGACTGACTATAGGCTACATATTTATCATCTGGTGAAAAACCTAAAAAATTTATGGCGGCCGTTCCATCCTTAGACAAGGTATTCGGATCCAAGAACACTTCTGGTATGCCCTCTTTACCTTTTTGAATATAGATGACAGACTGATTTTGAAGACCATCATTCTTACTAAAAAAGTAATACTCTCCGCGCTTCCTTGGAGAACTTAGTTTTTCATAATTAAATAATTCTTCATATCTATCACGAATCTTATCTCTATAAGGAATCTGGTCCAAGTAGCCATTTGTAACCTTATTCTGCTCAGTGACCCATGACTTGACATTAGCAGCGGTATCTAATTCCAACCATCTATAGGGGTCTGCTACTTTCGACCCATGGTAATCATCTATCACACTGCTATCCTTAGCTGTAGTTGGGTACGAAACTGATATCATATTGGACAATGTTGTGGCTTTTTCCTGATTACAGGAGATTAAAGTGAGAAATATGAGGCAGGCAGGAATAAGGTAATTTTTCATTTGAACTTTAATTATATGAGTCTTATGAAATCTAATATTGATGAAAATACGGAATTACGGACCTTCGTTTTATATATATTCGCACTAATTAATATTTATGAATAGCGTATTCACTTTACTGATGTTATTTGCCTTGCTCAGTATACAAAATGTATCTATAGGTCAGTCTGGACTCAGTTGGTTTGAACCCTCTAGTATTACTGATGGCAAACATACTCAATCTGCCTCTGATTGTATCATTGCAAAAGAAGACAATACCAATCGGTTTTATGAGATTAAATTCGAGCCAAAGCCTTACTTCGTATATACGCATCCTCAGGTAAGAAGCTTTGTTAGGGATGGATATTTAATGGAATGCATGGCAAATATTCAGCAGGTAAATGAAAATTTATTTCTAATACTGGAATTTAAAATCAACTCTAGCCAAGCCAAAATCAGTTATGGCAATCTGGAAAAAGGAGAAAAAATGAAAGTAGACTTGGTCAATAAGGACCATCTCTATCTGGAAAACATAGAAAGAAGCAGGGGTAAGGTACGTAAGACTGATAATTATACCACCTACAAAGGAACCTATGCTATCAATAAGGAAAATGCAAATACATTGAGAAAGCACAGCATGGATAAGATTACTGTTCTATGGGAAGAAGGTATAGAGACTTATGAAATACAGAACATTGACTTAGTCAAAAACCAATTAAACTTCCTGGAAGACAGATGACAATGTTAGGACTCAAGTTACCTACTGACCCTAGATGGGTAAATCTTGCAGAGATGAGTTTGCAAGAAATTCTGACAGACCATGCTTATTGTGAGCAGAAGGCGGCTACTTCTTGTATATCACTTATACAAGGCTACCCTGAGAAAGAAAGGCTGGTAAGAGAATTGGCTCCTATCGTCACTGAAGAATGGGGCCACTTCAGACAAGTCCTAAGAGAACTGGATAACCGCGGACTCAAACTAGGTAATCAGCGCAGAAAGGAGGAGGCAAGGATAATAGTCTACTGGAAAAACTGCTCACTTTCGCACTTATAGAAGCTAGGAGTTGTGAAAGATTCAGACTGCTAAGTCTGCACATTTCAGAAGATTCACTCAAGGAATTCTACCACTCATTTATGGTTTCGGAAGCTGGTCACTATAGACTCTTCATCGATTTGGCCAAGGATTATTTTGATGAGGAGAGAGTAAAGACTAGATGGCAGGCGTATCTTAATTATGAAGCAGGTGTAATGGAAACCTTGTCTCTAAGGGGAGATAGAATGCACTGATGGAGCAACATCACCAATCTTACTGGAAATCCAGATATAACACCAAAGAAACCGGGTGGGACATAGGGTACGCCTCTACAGCGATTACAGCCTATATAGATCAACTAACTGATAAATCAGCTAAAATCTTAATCCCAGGAGCTGGTAATGCATACGAAGCAGAGTATCTGCATCATAATGGATTTACTGAAGTCCATATCCTTGATTTCGTCATTGACCCATTGGAGGTATTTTCATCTCGGACTCCCACTTTTCCTCAGTCACATATTCACCACCAAGACTTCTTTAGCCATCAGGATCAATATGATATAATAATAGAGCAAACGTTTTTCTGCGCTCTTAAACCACCATTGCGTAGGGACTACATAGATAAGATTCATGAATTGCTAAAACCAGAAGGTGAATTTGCTGGATTGCTATTCAATATTGAATTCGATGAAGACAAACCTCCATATGGCGGGAATGAGGCTATATATCAGTCCTTGTTCTCAAGGAGGTTTAAAATAGAGCACATGGCTGTCTCAGAAAACTCAATACCTCAGCGACTTGGAAATGAATTGTTCTTCCGAATGAAACCCCTCACCTTATGCCTCTAGCTAGACAGAAGCCACATTTTCCTTTTGCTTTCTTCCTGAGAGAAAGTCAGACTCTGACCCTCCTGTCAACTTTATACCACCTCTGTCCTTCCTAAGAATTCTGGAGAACAAAGACAATTCCTTATCGAAAATCCACTGGAAAAGAAGTTTGGTCCAGGAAGTGTGATAATATAGAGTATCATAATACTCAGGAGCAATAGCTCTAATCTTGGGCAGGTTATTCCATGGCACGAAAGAAAAATCATGATGCTCATTATGATAACCTACATTGAAAGCTACTTTATTCAGAATACCATAATAGCTATAAGTTTCCTGAGGAGGTGCTACTAAGAAATGCTCTTGTATCCATCTGGCGCCTAATGGATGTAAGCCTATAGAAAACATAAAAGAGGCCAGCAAATAAATAAGACCGATAGGCCCTACGGCAAAGTATATGACTAAATTGAAGATAACGACAGACAGAATATTAATATAAATCCACTTACTAGCAAACTTGATTTCTTTCAGTCTAGGTGGTCTCAAGGCCGTAAAAAATGGAAAGAACATAAGCCAAATTGACTTGCCTATAAAGAAACTTCCTATCAACTTTGCTTCCCACCGACTCGGAAGGTCAGCGTCTATATCGTAATGCCCCTGAAAGGCATGGTGCTTCAGGTGGTACTTTCTAAATGAGACTGAGGTAGGAAAAGCATTAGGTAAATCACATAAAATACCTCCCCAGAGATTGGCCAACCTATTCTTGAATACCATATTATGAGTGAATTCATGCATCAAAACAAACAAGGCGTGATTGGCGAAAGCACCTACACAGTATGCTACTATAACTGCTATCCACCATGGCTGAGCGCTTAGAAACCAACATATAGCCACCTGCATCAGAACTATCCCAATAGTATAATAAAACGTATTAGGATTTCTTCCCATAAGTTGCTTTATTTCTGGATATTTGCTGATGATTTCCTTAGTACGGGATATATGAGGTTCTGCTGAGTGTGAATGATGAAAATCCATATTAATAAATTAAGTACTCTAATATTAGATTGAATCAGCAAATCTAGCGCTTAAATTTTTTGGAATTTGCAAAACGATAGCATTTCTTATATAAATTCGGAATCATTATTGATGTACCACGGGTGAGAAGAACTGAAAACAACTATGGATTTACCAAAAATTCTTATCGTAGATGATAGGGAATTCGATAGAATCATCTATCGAGAATACCTCGGAGAGACTAATTATAGATTCGAAGAGATGGATGACGGAACAGGCATTCTGGAGCGACTTTCAGATATTAATCCTGACCTGATACTCCTTGACTGGCAGATGCCTAGGCAGGGAGGGCTAGAAACCCTGAAGCTTATCAAGAAAAATCTAGCTTTCAGAGATATTCCAATTATAATAATTACTGGTCTACAGGACGAAAAGGTGCTGGAAGAAGCATTTGATTTTGGAACACTGGACTTCCTTAATAAACCTGTAAGCAAAATAGAATTAATGGCTAGAGTCCTCAATGCTATTAAATTGCATGAGGCGTCCAAATCACTTGTGTCTCAGAAAAAGGAGTTACTAGAGCTCAATAATATTATAAATAATCAGAAGAGTGAGCTAGAAAAATCATTAGCTATCAAAACTGAACTTCTTGACACAAATGAAGAAGAGCACAAAAAAGGTATCAATGAAGTCCATCGTAAGATGATGACACTGGAAATGGACAACACCAAGGTAACTTCCAATCTTAAGGCGATACAGGCATTAGTAGACGAATGTTACACACAGCTCAAAAGCGAACGTCCGGAGAGTAGTGTCCTCCGAAGATTGCGCCAGCTAGAGAGAAGAGTGAGTGAGCTCGTCACTCAAGACAGGTCATGGACAGAATTCAAAGAAGTATTTGAGAGCATGGACAGTGAATTCTTCAATAAGCTTACAGAACGCAATCCTAAACTGACAAGTTTAGACTTAAAGCACTGTGCTTATATCAAGATGAATATAGATAATTACGAGCTTGCACGAATACTCAATGTAGAGATGAAAAGTCTGCAGATGACGAGATATCGTCTGAAGAAAAAGCTCTGCCTAGACCAACAGGATAATCTTAGAGAGTTTATCCAGTCAGTCTAGGGACAACTGTTTAGATTAGGTTTTATCTAATCAAAGATTTTAAAGTACAGTCACTTCTAATTCTTTGCTTACCGTAAAGTAGAATGTAGACCCTTCTCCTACGGTAGATTCTACCCAGATATCACCTTGGTGCTGTTCAATGATTTTCTTACAGATACTGAGACCTATTCCAGTCCCTTTGTACTTGTTTTCACTATATAGCTTTTTAAACATAAGGAATACCTCCTTGTGATAATCCTCTTCTATACCAATACCCCTGTCCGCCACTCGAAACTTATAGAAGTTTGCCACTTCTTCACACTCTATTTCCACATATGGCGTCTCACCATCTTTATGAAATTTCATGGAATTTGTAATCAGGTTTTGAAAAATCTGTCTCAGCCTAGACGCATCTCCTGTCATCTTCTCAGGCAAAGAAATAATGTTCACTTCACCTTCTTTCTCTACTATACTCTGATTGATTTCTATGAGTAAGTGATTAAGCAGTTTGTGCATATCTATCTCTTCGAACTCTATATCCTGAGTATTGATTCTAGAGAAAGCTAATAGATCATCTATCAGCACTTGCATATTAGTACTGGCGCTGATAATTATATCGAGGAATCTTCCATCCTTTTCTCCCAGCTTATCGTACGAATTATTCTTAAGCAACTGAGCAAAACTGATTACTGACCGTATAGGCGCTTTCAAGTCATGTGAAGCGATATAAGCGAAATTCTCTAATTGTAGATTACTATCAATGTATTTTTTGAGCTCCTCGTTCTTATGTTCTAAGGTGTCATACTGGCTCTGAATAATCTTCTGCTGACGCAATTCCTCTGTTATCTCCCTGAAGTTCTTAATGAGGTAGACATAATGATTGATGTCTATCAAATGATGAGAAATCTGCAAGTCTTTCGTCACTCCATTTTTCAAGATTTGACATCTTCTTTTAGAGGCGCCATTTCTGATAGTCTCTATGATAACATCTCTTAGAAATTCCTCACTCAGCTCTCCACTTGGCTGATACTCTGGCATCATATGCTTCACTTCCTCTAATGAATCAAACGTGTATTGCATATCTTCAGATAAGATTTCTACCATCTTATTATTTCTTATAAGCACATTTCCATTAACAAGGATATTCCCATTCAACTCATACCTGACAACTTCTATTCCTTCAAAACTATTTTTTATCAGGGCCTCATATACAGAAGACTTCTCCCTGACTTCTCTCAAGGAATAGAAAATTTCGGTCTTATCAGTAAATAAGGCATAATATAGTCCTGCATGATTCATGTAGATGAACTTGACCTCTACCAAGCGCTCATCACCATTGGGTTTGATTATCACACTTTCTAAATCTATCTCAGATTTTTCCTTTGTCGACAATTTTTCTTTAACATCTGAAAACGCCTTGTGAAGATCATTATCTGTAAAAACGGAGTTCTCTGGTACATACTCCAGATATTTACTATCTATCATAGTTTCCTTATCCACGCCAAATAAGTCCAATGCAGATTGATTACAGCTAACAATCTTATCATTTTCCATATCATAGACAACAACGCCACTATTGATATTAGCAAAAAGAGAATTATAGTTTTCTTCCTGTTGCAATTTTTCCGTGGCATCTGTAGCTACTATAAGAAACTCCCATGCTTCATCTTCCTCTCCAGGTTTTATACTAGCTGTACCTTCCAGGACCAATGAACCACCATTTTTCTTAACAACTTTAAAAATATTATAGGCATTTTCTTTGGTCTTTAATAGATTGAGTGTGGCTTCTTTAATTCGGTCTATATCATCTTCCTTAATATAGTCTGTAACAGGTTTGCCTTTGACTTCTTCCAAGGTGTAGCCAAGTTTCCGGACGAGATATGGAGACAAGTAAGATATGTTAAATTCTGAATCAATCTTAAGAACACCTATGGGCATATCTTCTAGTAAGGAACTGTACTTCTTTTCATTGAGTCTGATTTGCCTATCTTTTTTCACATCTTCAGTCATGTCTCTACTTACTTCCAACACGCCGACGACCCCACCTTCTTCATCTTTTACAGGCGTATATATATTCTTATAGACTGTGCCATATTCCTTCCTTTCTACGATATTCTCTATGGTCTCTCCTAACTCTAGAACCCTATCATATAGGTTTTTTTTCCAGTCATTAAATTTTTCGTCGTCATAAGTATCACCCCAACTCTCTCCTAGCTTAAGATCTATATTGACATATTTTTTAAATTCTTTTCTAGACTTCTCGTTGAACATCATGACCTTATAATCCTTATCCAAAACTGACATGCCATCTTGAGTACTTTCTAAAATGGCTCGCAGGTTAGCATTGAGCACCTTTAATTTTACCTCTTTTAACTGTAAGGCATTGTTGGATCTGACCAAGTCGGTGACACTATTTCCATATTCCAGGATTCCTATAGACTGTCCCTCTTTATTAGTGATAAGCTTGTAAGTTATGTCTACATACTTTTTGACCCCATCCTTTTCAAAACTTATTTGGCGATAAAATACGCCATCTTCTAGGGCCCTATTGTAGTACTCAGCTATACGCATCTCCAATCCACTGCGTCCGTACAATTCTAATAGATTTTCTACTTTCAGAATTGATTTACCTAAATGGTTAATGTGAATTTGGTCAGCTGTTTTGCTATATCCAAGAATATGATAGTCTAGGTCGAAGTATAGGTAGTACCCCTTCTTCTGGATTCCTAGCTCATCTTGTAGCTCTATTAGATTTATAATATTGCTGTGAGCACAATTCTTATTTTGGGGGGTAATGGTTAGTAAATGCTTAGAAGCATCTCCATCTTGTTCTTCCCTTTGCAATTTGGCATTAACAAGAACTGGAACTGAAATACCTGAGGACGTGATGATATCTACTGCCACCTCTTCATTAAAAATCTGACCTTGGTGCACCGGAAATAACTCAGCTATAGCTTTATGGCACAACTCCGATATACTAAAACCAGTCAACTCTGCTAGAGCCTTATTAGCCAAAATGACTTCATTGTGGTCTACTAAAGCACAACCTATAGGCAGCGCATCATAGGGCTTAAAGTAATTCGTATCATCCATTTCTAGTAAATACCATGCTGTCTTCATATTATAAAAATAACTAATATGAATATCAAGAACAAACTTGGGTCTCCTACCAAGATGTTATTCCTCAGACTATACTAGCTGGTTCTTGGTATTTTCGAACTTTTCAGTTAGGCCATCTCGCCTCTAGATGTGTTATATTTCCTTACTCTCCTTCCCCTACTGGCTCATCTGAGGTCGTAATATATGCGATGTGTTCATTAAACTCATAGAAAAAATATAATGGCTTCTCATTCCTTAGTAAATCAATAAAATGAGGATATCTGTCTGCCGAAACATACACTTCATACTGCGTTAATTTACCAGTCTTTTTAAAGCTATTCTTTTTTAACCGCCCATCCTTGAATCTGAATATAGCTTTGCCTGAAGGCATTAAAATATGGATCACAGCTCTGCTAAGCGCTGCGCCTCCGCCACTATATAGAAATACTTTATACTTTTTAAATTGCTCTATTATAAAATTTGACTTAGCCATAGTAGATTATTGGTTTTATGAAAAGTACTAAAAGTACAAATCCCTTTCCATTTGTAAATATTCTAGACGTCTCAAAATTCAATCTAAAATATATTTATTGGAAAAAGTTACTTGACCTATAATTATAAGACTTGGAATTTGGATAGCGTTATCAGTATTGTTTAGTTTGCCATCCAATGATATGACTGAGAATAGAATCAATATTGCTATAGACGGGAATTCTTCTTGTGGGAAGTCCACACTGGCTAAGCAGTTAGCAACTGCGCTTGGCTATCTCTACATAGATTCTGGTGCTATGTACAGAGCCGTCAGTCTATATTTCCTTAGTAATAAGGTGAATATTGCTGAACCCCATCAGGTCAAATCGGCGCTTGAAGAAGTCCATATTGCTATGGAGAATAAAAATGGCAGCTTCAAAATCGACCTAAATGGAAGTGATGTCACAAGCAGAATAATCCAATTAGATGTATCCAGTATCGTTTCTGAGGTGGCTGCATTAAGTATCGTTCGCCGAAAATT
Organism: uncultured Saprospiraceae bacterium; assembly: GCA_964591455.1. Taxonomy (GTDB): domain Bacteria; phylum Bacteroidota; class Bacteroidia; order Chitinophagales; family Saprospiraceae; genus RFSX01. The sequence continues at coordinate 45,638 of CAZQDZ010000015.1, read as the reverse complement.
AGTAGACATCCAAAAACAACAAGGCATCCGCAAAGGGGTCGTGATGGATGGACGTGACATAGGAACAGTCGTCTACCCCACTGCAGAGCTGAAGTTATTCGTTACGGCACAAATAGAGGTTCGTACGCAGCGTCGATACATAGAGCTCAAGGAGAAAAGCATGGATTCACCATATGATGCTGTTCGTCAGAATCTTCTCCATAGAGACCATATAGACAGCACCAGAGCTGACAGCCCACTGAGGCAAGCAGCAAATGCCATCCTGATAGATAATAGCTATATGGACCGTGAGGAGCAATTGTATCTCTGTCTCAAGCTAGCAAATGAACGCATCCAAGCTATCTAACAATCTTCCATTTTAATAAGCTGCATATATCCTAAGTAAAAAAAAGAGGCTCACCAAGAATGGTAAGCCTCTTTATAAAAAGACATCAGTTATCTTTTATATTATTATCTAAAGACGGTGACATCACCGGCTTCTATTTCTGGTCTTTCTGTAGGAGCACCTTCGTCTACTACCAAATTAATCACATAGACGTAAACGCCTTGTTCTACATCGGCAGCGCCGTCATTACCCCATCTTCCTTCAAATCCGAGATCCCATACTTGGCCTGTCGCATCTGGATCAGGATCATCTGAAACATCCACCAGTGGATCTAATTCCTTGACATAGACGAGTTCTCCCCATCTGTCATAAATCGCTACATCCTGTACTGTTACACTACCCTGAGTAAACATGACCCATCTTGCATCTTCTCCTTCTACTCCTGTAGAGACGACGTTAGGGATATACCATCTTTCAAAATCACTGATATTTACGACTCTTGTATCTGTAAGGAAACAATCTTCAGCAAAGAATACCTCAACACGGACTGTGAACTCTCTACCTAATGCCTCTAAATCCGCAACAATATTCAATATTGACTGAGACTCTGAATTATTATCTATAGGAATATCATCTATGAACCAAACGACTGAAGTAGGTTCTATAGGGACACCACCCACCTCAACGGTAAATGTGCCATCTTCTCCTATCTGCAAATTACTATCACCTACTATGGTAACTTCACCCACTGGAGCAGGAGATATGGTAATAGGCATCTGCGTAGAACATCCATTAGCATCTGTCACTACAAAATCGTATACCCCAGGGGCTGGAATAGTATAGACAGGATCCATCTGTGTAGGTGGGTTATCTAACCATACATAAGTATATGGCTCTACTCCCCCAATCGCATTGATGGTAACAGTAGGTACTTCATCTAAGATACAATCAGGATCATTAGGTATTATAGATTCTATCTGAGGACGTTCAAATACCGTGAAACTATACATCGTAGGATAGATGCATTCGTCACCAGAGTTTGTTGTATACGTCGCTGTATAAGTGACATCTACGGTTCCTGGCTCTAGTAATTCTGGATCGATAGCTCCTGTAGCTACATCTATTGCTGGACTATTACTCACCCACGTTTCTGTCAAATCACCTGCTGGAGGTGTCCCCTGAAGAATTTCATTTCCTGGCAAAGTAAAGCTTACTGGATCATCTTGGCAGAAGTCAGGTAAGGTCACAGCATCAAAAGTAATCACAGGACAATCAGATGGGGTACATTCAACAGATGCCGATTCTGATACTAGACATAAATCGTCACCTATTGGTGTTACAGTAATCATTACAGGATCCTGTGAATTAAGACCAGTGAATTCAAAAGAAGTATCGGTTGTAGGTAATTGCGCTACTCCATCAATTGTAATCCCATAACCATCCACACCATCTATAGCATTCCACATGAATGATACTGAACTAATGGTCACTGGACCACAGGTAACTATAAGCTCCTGTGAAGGACTTACTGGTACGGAGATACTTGTAGAGTTATCACATCCTGGTGCAGACTCTTGTGTCAGCGTTATGGTTTTTATCTGCGGATCTGCATCATCAAAACTAACTGTCACGCCATCTGGAAAATCACCTGACACTTCTATACCATCATCGTAATCAAGTACACTCGTCACCTGAGGGTCATCTATGGCTGGGCCTGAAATAACGACTTCATCACCAGCACAGAGTGGTCCAGCAGGATTGATTTGTGGTGTCGGTCTGACATTAACTTGTAATTCTATTTCTCCTGGGAAGACACAGTCCGCAGGGAATGCGTCATCTGCCCACTCAAATTCTATTTCATACAACTCAGATATATTACCATCAGGAGTAAACATGCCGTCGGCATCTACTCTAGTATCTGTCCAAATAATCGTCCCCGGCAGTGGGTCACCATTAGAATCAGTGACATCTATATCATTTAACTGTATAGCGCCACTTTCATAACATTCTGGATCCTGAGTAAAGGCAAATTGTGGAATAGTACAACTTGTCGCTACACAATCTTGCTCCTCATCTTCTCCATTACCACAAGCTACATCAGCGTTCAATGCGGTGATTACGACTATGACCTCGTCATCCTGAGTTAAATTATCTATCGTAATGTTTAAATCTGTAATGGTATCTCTGCCTGCTGGCTGTCCATTTATGGTAATGATCACATCATATCCAGTAACGCCAAGTACTTCTTCCCATGCAAAGGTGACAAAGTCTAGACTGGCATCTGTACAAGTAATCGGTGACATATCTGGCACACCTGGGCATGGTGCAATACACGATAAGGTACCTGCAGGCAAGGTACATCCCTCTTGAGGATGAATAGGCTCCACGGATAAGATAAACTCTTCCATAGAACCAAGGTTATCTGCTGTATACATTAAGGCATCTGTTCTTATTATGTCTATAGGATTAGCAGGATCAGTTACATTAACTAGTATGAAGGAATCTATACCTGGTATAGGCAACCATTCGAAATCAATGGAACCTGGCATCTCAGTACAAGTGATGTTGACATTAGGGAAGGTGGCACAATTAGAGGCGGTACAGAGTACTTGTCCTGTAGCGTTACAACTGCCACTCGCAAAATTATCATTTATAGCTGTGACGATAATCATTACTTCATCTCCTTCGTTTAGTGTATTATTATCATATACTAGTGGGTCACCTGCTGCATAGATAAATGGTGAACCTGGCTCTGCTACGCCATTAACGGTAACCGCTACAGAATAGCTTGTAGCATCTGTTACTGCAGCCCATGATGCAGATATCGCATCCAACTCCTCGCTGTCACAGACAGGGACGGGTGCATCCAACTCTGGAATAACCTCTAAGGTAAATGTTGTAGAGGCTTCACAGCCAGCGACAATAGATAGCGCTTCAATGGTATAGGTACCTGGATCTGTAAATCTGATATCCCCATCAGCATTCGCCACAGGATCATTGTCTGTGATTTCATCTACATCATAATTCCAAGTTACTGAACCATCTGGGGCATCCAAAAGTAGGGCCACGTCATTGACACAGACTGGAGTTTCGAACTCAAAGGATGGATCAGGTAATTCTAGGACTGTAATCGAAAGATTAAATACACGATCTGGACATAGTGGATCAAACGTAAATGTAGCCTGTATGTCATACACACCAGGTGCAAGATTATCTGTATCTATTTCTCCAGTGTCTGGATCTAGAGTAGCTATTGGTGGATTACTCACAAAAGTTAAGTCACCATTAGGCTCAGAAAATGTGAATCCATCATCTTGCAGGAAAAGTACACCTGGAGAATCGTTTTCACAGAATTCCATATTTTGAATCACTTGCATTACACTGGCCTGCGGACAATCTGAAGTTGTACATGGAACAGGTGCAGATAATGCACTATTCAAGCACGGCGCTGGGCCAATAGTCATTACTGTATAAGTTACTGTAGTACCTAGTGACAGACCCGTCGTAGTGTGACTTAGTACAGTGTCATCATACTGCATCGCCATAACACCATCTTCAAAAACTATATATCCATCTGCACCAGTTACCGGATCCCAAGAAATCTCTAATTCAGTTTGACCTTGATTGGTACAAGACACAAACGGAGGATCTAAAGGATCCAGAACTTGAAACTCGGTGTTAATTGTCCGGAATGAAGTACAGCCTGTAAGTGTATCTTCTACAATGACAGATACAAACTGTGATCCAGATGTAGGAAATTCCAATGTGACAAAATTATCAGTTGTCTTTACAGAGTTAGTACCATTAAAGAAGGTATACTCATAATTTGGATTAGGTGGACTTGCTATCGCAGTTACAATTACTTCATCCATGGCATTAGGATCTGGAGGATTGATAGTACAGACATTATCAATCGGTTCCAACATTACTGTCGGAGGTGGTGTCAGCGTGACACACACTTGTGTAGGAGGATCTGAAGTACCACACATAGCTTCTGAAACTACATTAACACAATCATTAGGATCATAGTCAGACGAGAATGTAATACTAACCAAGGTACCATCACCTGCTGCAGAAATATCTGTGACCATGACATCTGGATTGATTGGATTTGCATTCCAAACATAAGTCGTGGCTTGTGCAGGATTGGTCACCATAAATTCATGATCTTCTAAGTCAGTCTCACAGAATACATCATCACCCATTACAGTAGGAGAAACTGGTGCACTCGCTTCTAAGTCAAATGGTCCATATATAGAACTGCAAGCCCCAGGTCTTGTATCATTATGAAAAGGACCGTAAGTACCTTCTGCCTCTACTGGATCCCACCATGCCCCATCATCAAAAGCAAAATTAATTCTTACACATACTTGTCTTGGCATATCTAGTTGTAATACACCGAAGCTGCTAGTCAGTTCCTGACCTGTATTACAATCAAAATATTCGAGCATCTGAGAACTCTCAAATACCTCAGGCCAATTCTCATACTCATCTTCTAATAAATCAAAGTCAATCGATGTAAAAAATTCACCACAACCACGATCCTCTATGAAGATAGGCACACTACCTACTGTAATAGTCACATTAGGTATCGTATCACAATACATATCTCTATTAGGCCTCCATGAATCCATCTCATCACTATACCCCTCTACTCGTAAGCATTCAGGTGCATTCAAGGAATCTGGCGCTTCCAGTTCAAAGGTTTCTATGTTACTTCTCCAATCCCACATCCACAGGTACGGTTCGTCATCACACTCTATCATATTAGAGCCTGCTTCAAACTCGCATTCTTCTTCAAACTGGCATCTCCACATAAAGACATTTGTAGGTGTCTTTTCTCTATTACCTATCGGTCTGATACATAAAGTTTGCTCTACGATACAGTTAGGACAATCAGGATCATCAAAGAAAAAAGTATTACAATTGAATCCATCTGAATTCATTGGCCAAGAGTCTACTGTCAATAAATCAACATTATCTCCTAACCAGCCTCTGCCATCTCCATTAGGGTCTTGCTCAGCTTCCGCAGGATCAAATGGTCCATCAAAAGGTCCTGGCAGCGCTGGATTATTAGTCTCTAAATCTTCTATACAAACGATAAATTCATATGTTTCAGGCTGTATAGGCTCTACGTGGAGCTCTAAACATACTTGCGCATCCTGTGGATCACATTCAAATATAATTTCCTCTAGACAGATCATATGTATTGTGCCTGGCTCATCAGGGATGGTCAGTTCTGGTATAAATCCACCGCCATCTAAAACAGGATCATGCTCTATAGTTCCTGCCCACGTCGTGCTCCATACAAAGGTCGCACTCAAATCTTCAGTATACATCCCACACTCTTCTTGGTGGACATCTATGGCATTATCAGGGTCTCCTTTGTGTATAATCCCAAATTGTATATCCTCCCCTGGACAGACGGTGATTCTGTTTGCCAGAACACAGTCACCTGTAGGCTCAGGCAGGGCAGGGTCATCAAAATTATTTGTTAGTATAGGATTACTGTCCCGACATAAACTCTCTGCTGTGACAGCATCTGGTTCTGGCAGTCCCAAGAATCCAATCTCTCTTATACTTACCGTGAATTCACAATCATCACCATTACAGCCATCTATAAATAGGTAATAGGTTTGACCCAAATTAAAATTACCGCTGTTCAATGTTTGGTCAGCTGTCGTACAACCTCCAGACCAGATGATACAATCATCAAAATCGCAACTCTCATAGATACCTACTTGGATTCCATTTCCAGTCGTACAATCTCCTACCTCAACATCTAGCGTAAGTGATTCAGCATTGGCCACAAAGGCAAACCAAGACATATTGTGAGGGACATTACCCCCATCATTACATAAAGAAGGTGGCTGATCACCACTATCATCGACAGGACAGGGTTGAGGACAGAATCCATTACAAGAGTCAAATCCTTCCATAAGGTCCACTGGGTCACACAAACGACATCCATCTGGGAACAATGGATCAGCATCTTCACAAGTCTCACAGAAGGAACCATTTACTTCTCCGCAACTACCACACTGCACGGTAATCTCAAATTCGTGCTCAAGTACTGTACCATCGCACATATCCATAATGGTGATCGTTACCGATGTAGGTGTACCACTATTAGTCGCAAAATCTATCAGCTCCGGTGGCGGATTCTGATCTAAGTTACCGCCTACCATAGAACAAGGAAGGTGAGAATAGAATACTTCTACATCACAACCTCCAGTATAATGCACATCTAATAAAGCTTCCCATGGCCACATATTACCTTCCATATCTTCCCACACACAGTTAGGTAGCTCATTAGTACAATCTGGATCGGCAAAACTGATCGTAATATCGTCTGGTGGGAAGAATGCAGTAGGATCACCACCTACCCATTCTAATTCTGGATTTCCTGGGCCTATATCAACATCCCACTCAAGTCTATATGGACCTCCGTTATTTCCACAATCATCTATCACTTCTAGCTCTATAAAACCTGTATTACCACAATCTGTAGGATAACTCTCACCGAGTACAGGAAGATCAAAAACAGTAAGTACGGAGAAATCTGTACATGCATCAAAGATGTTGCTGACATCAATGCCCGGTCCGCCTATGGCGTCTATAAGTGATTGTAAGTCTACCACTTCATTAGGGCAGAAGGGTCCTAATACTGTCCCACTTTGTGGCTCTGCTCCAGCTATATCTGGTGCTACATCATCATCCACTTCTATCGTAATCTGATCTAAATTACTGAAGTTACCACAAGGGTCCTCATAGTCTATATCAAAAGTTATTTCATAACAAGTATTCCCACCAGGAACCAAGTCCGCTATGGTAACACTCGATGGGTCAGGTGTAATGTTAAAATCTCCTATCGTAACACCACTAAAATCAGTACAGTCATCTATTAATACATTTGGACCTAGTACTGCCGCTTCTACCTCTCCCTGAATAGAACCTAGATCATCACAGTCTATTACCGCGGTCACTGCACCTGATAAGTCTAAGTCTGGTGGTGTATTATCCTGTACTTCTACCTGTCCAGTCCATTCGAATACTCTTCCGCATTCATCTTCTATTTCAAAATCTATATCATAAACTTGTACGACACAATCTGTGAAATCCAAAACAGGCACAGTAGAACTGACAACGTCTATTGTAAGTACAGAAGAACAATTATCCGCAAAGTAATCTGCGCCTCCTGGGCCATTGGCGATAACATCATCTATCCAATCTGTAATCTCCTGATCAGTCAAGGCCATATCACATTCGAACACTGGACTAGGTGGTCCTGAGCCCAATAAGAATGGATCTCCATCGTCTACAATATCAAATTCGTAATCAAAGTCAACTGAATTACCACACGCATCTTCTACAGTGAAGGTTATCTCAATCGGATTGCCATCCACACACTGCGTGAAATCAAAAGCTGGAGATGGTAGTGGGTCCGCTGTAATAATCAAACTACCGACGTCCGTACAATCATCACCCCAAACAGGATCTCCATTTTGATCCATATTATTAAGGAGATTATTATACCAATCCATCAGTTCTGTAGGTGAATCTATCATATCACATACAGCCGCAGTGATACTAGGATTAGCGCCAGCTTCTTCAAATGGAGGGTTAGTGTCCTCCACTTCGTATTCGAAAGTGAACGTTACTAAATTTCCACATTCGTCTTCAACATCAAAATCTACTGAATAAATCTGATCCCCGCAGATCGTAAAATCTGCTACAGGAGGATTTACAACATTAATATCAAGATCAACGGGATTAGTACAATTATCAGAAAAGACAAAATTGGCGTTCAAATCATTGGCCTCTATATCTGCCACCCAAGCATCTAAGTCCGCTTGGAGATCAGCCATATCACATGGTTCCACGCCTACATTGGCATCTTCTAGGGAACCATCAATATTGAAGTCAAATGGATCTGCAGTATCTATTGGATCAAGAAAGACTGTTATGACAATGGAATTTCCATCGCATTCCAATTCTACGTCTACTTCCACCTCATCGGCAGTATTACAGGTATACGGCGGGGCAGATACAATATCATCAATACCAATATAGGATATGACTCCGTTACAGCCTCCTGTATTCGAATCGGACCATGCCACATTCGCTAGAATGGCGTCTAAGTCATTTTCAAAGTCTGTGGGATTAAGGTTGTCACACTCTATATCAGCGACGTTCGTGTCGTCCTGATCTGTCTGAGCGGTAACAATGGTGGAAGAGAAAATAATGATAGTAAGCAGAAAAAATAGCTGTTTGATCATAACTGATGTTTGTCTCTAAATAACAATAGTTCTTGTGGTTTGACCTCTGTTAGAAGGCTACTATAATACTATAGTTTACGGACTATAAACCACAAACAACCACGTACTGTCTGACAAAAGCTATCAGCTACAAACAAAAAGGGTGGACTGTCAATCTTTAGATAGCTTAAAACGGTTTTTAAGCTATCTGCTAGGTTCTAATAATAAGTCACATACTATCTAAATATAGTAACGCTTCCAAATTTGATCTCGGGCTCGCCTTCGATCAGAAGCTCTATCACATAAGTATAGACACCCTGTTCTGCTGGTTCGCTGCCAAAGAAACCATCCCAAATTAAGAATTCGTTAAAATATTCCAGTGAATTATTCTCAAAATCTCTCACTTTATTACCCCATCTGTCAAATACTTGCACAGAAGTGATAAAGGTTTCAGCACCTTTTACAAATGCGGTCCATTCATTATCTGGCGGTAAAGCCAATCCAGACAGATCTACCACATTAGGAATAAATACATCATTTACAAAGTTGATATCCAGCAACTTATCTGCTCTAAGCTCGCAAAATCCATCTAATTCTACGACCACTTCTAGCAGACCAGTATCGACCACATTCTCCAGTAAAATGGGATCGCAGAGTACACCTTCACAGATATTTGTACCATTGAAGGTCCACGAAATATTCGTGATCATATCTGGGTCTACATCTTGAAATTCTAGGAAAAATTCTTCATCAGAGCCCTCCACGACGACATCTAGACCTTCGATTTCTACCTCAGGATTGAGGTCAGAACTCTCTATTTCGTCTAAAACAGATACCAAACAGCCATTGTCGTCACTGACTTCCACAAAGAAACTACCAACAGGTACATCCTCGAATATATTATCTGGTTGGACTTCTCCACCATTTATAGAAAAACCAAAATCTGGTGTACCTCCTTGCACAGAAACAATTACCGTGCCTGAGACATTATCACCACACTGGATATTGCTTGGCTCCACCGTCAACTGAGGTGGCGCTGTCAGTTCTACTTCCACTGGGACGACCGTCTCACAACCCCCTTCTATGAAGGTGTATGACATCTCGAATATGCCAGGGTCATCTGCAAAGCTGATGTCCACAAGTCTATTGATATCTATAAGTGGTCCTGTAAAACTGCCTTCTCCACCAGTAATATCTCCCGTCGTCTGCACGTCTACATTTAAAGCAAACGGTGCTACATCTGCGCCAAAGCAAGTGTCTACTGGGAATACGGTTATGGTAGGTACCGGACAAGCATCTGTTGTGCATCTTCCTGTGGCTACTTCTCCATCACAACGACAGTTACTGATAGGTTCTACTGACCATTCAAACTCCTGCTCGCCCTCTAAGCCAAGTACCGCCGCAGAGGTTCCTGTGACTATTTGATTCTGTTCGCCATCTATAAATATGATGTAAGAAGAAGCACAGTTCATCGGTTGCCAGTCTAGAATCAGACCACCAAAGGTACTCTCACAAGTGACCATTGGTGCGCCGAGATTAGGCTCCACTGTAACTTCTACAAATTCTGGTGTACCCAGACAGCCATCCTCTTCTACTGCGATGCCTAACTGAAAGACACCTTCCTCAGTAAATGTCACTGTATAAGGACCTCCATCAGCCCCAGTAAATTGGGCCTCAGCAGGAAAATCGGTGATATAACTTACAGTGCCCCCTTGGGAAACATAATTGCTCATTATCTCTACACTCTCCCCTACGCAGACAATATCTGAAGATAGATTCACTACCTCAGCTCTTGGACTTTCCTGGTAGCCAAATGATAGTGTGATAATTTCATCACAGTCATTATCATCTGTATATAAGATATCTAGGTCATAACTCGTAACTCCAGGCTCTGGCGTAAACATATTGTTTTCATCTACCAATGGCGTATCCCATTCAAATCGGCCATTGTCAGCAGGATCTACAGACTCTACTAACACATCCAACAAGATAGGTCCGAGTCTGCTATCATGGCAAACCACATCAGGTACCCCAGTTAAATCTGCATTTACTGGCGGACATACAAAAGTCCTGCAAATCACTCTGTCTGTGACGACACCACATTCAGGTATCAGCGTCTCTACGGTAAATTCAAACGTCTCACCCATCGGCAGGTTATCTATAATAGCGCCAGCTGTGCTAGAAGAAGATTCTAGTATTCCATCACGAAGAATCTGATAATCATTAGATTGTATATCATCCCAGATTAGGGTCACCGATGTATTCTCTACAGAACCACAATCCAAATTAAGCTCTGGCATTGCCATCACGTGCACCATCTCTGTTTGTGTCTCTCCTTCACATCCAAAGTAATCTACTCTCATGCTGAGTGGATAGTCACCTGGTCCTGGGAAGGTCAATCTGAATTCTCCTGGTGCTACTTCATCAGCCGTAACTCCTGGTGGGAAATCAGTAACAAATACGACCTCATTAGGATCTATGCCATTGAATTCTCCTAGTAATGTTACCTCTGCGCCATCACCACACAGGGTATCTGAACCCATTAGTGAAAGTGATACCACAGCCGTCTGTACCAGCGTGAAGTCCACCGTAATGGTCTCCGTACATCCATCATCATCTGTGTATATGCCATCTATAGAATAATTGACTTGTACATCATCTTGTGGTGTAAATTCTCCATTGGTATTAACGTCTGGCGAATCCCAAACAAAGTTGCCCGGTGCACCGCCAGCACCTGGCTCTACAACCACATCCAGCGGGAATCCACCCATAGAAGGGATATCCCAGCATATAGGTCCTTGTGGTATATTATTGGTCACATCCGGATCTATGCAAGCGAAGGTGACACATGAGATTGTTTCAGTTATAAGACCACAAGTAGGATCTGTGACTGAGACAATAAATTCAAAAGTTGTATTTGGTGCCAGATTAGTGATCTCAAGAGTCTGGTCAGTAATATCTGTAGCTATAGGTGATCCATCTTGCAGAATAGAAACCGGGAGACCTAAGTCATTCCACTCTAACGTAATGGCATCTTCTCCCTGATCTGCACATGTAGCACCCAATATAGGTGTTTCTTCTACTATGATTGTTATTTCTTCTCTTGGTCCTGAGCAGCCTTCCAAAGATGCTACCGCTCCTAAAACGAATTCACCTGCAGCTGAAAAAGCGAACTCAAAAGGACCATTTCCAGTGCCACTTACTAAGGTAACCCCTGCCGGTAATGGATCATCAAAATCAATGATGACAGTACCTATGATATTATTACTCATTATAGAAACTTGACCATCCTGTAGACAGACGTTTGTCTGATCCACATTTAAAAAAGGTCTAGGTTGTGTGAGTACGGATACAGGGACATCTATTTGTTCAGTACATCCATTGACATCTTCATATATCGCAGGTAAGATATAATCCCTTACTAGAGGATCATCAGGTGTAAAATTATTTAAGGCATCTACAAGCGGTGTATCCCAAATAAAACTTCCTGGTGCGCCGCCTGGTCCTGGTTGGATATTTACATCCAGTACGATAGGCACACCAGCAAATGGGTCGTAGCATATAGGCGTTGTAGGTACATTGCTTAGATCTACCATCGCAGGCACACAACTCGTCGTTCTGCATACAATCGTATCGCTGACAACCCCGCAGGCCAAGGTTTGTAAGTTGACTATAACTTCGTAACCAGTATCTGCAGCCAGTCCATCTATCCTCATAGAGTTATCCGTTGTGCTGCCAGGAATCGGCTGTCCATTCAGTACAACATCAGCACCGAATCCTGAATTATTCCATTCTATGTTGATGGCATTTGTCTCATCCTGACCACACATCAAGTCTACAGTAGGCTTGGCCGTTGTGGTCACAAATACCGATTCTATAACTGGCTCACAGTCTTCTATATTATCATAGGCTACTATGATTTCATGTGTCGTACTTACATTAGGAAAAGTAATCAGTCTCGTACTATCCGTCAATGTTTCTAAACTCATGCCTGTAGGCACAGTCACATTAGGAGCTGGTTGGTCTTCATATCTTGAAAAGGTTAAAATAACTTCTTCATCCGCACATATATCTGTTTGATCTACTTGTGCATTAGGCAAGGGTCTCTCCATTACTCTAAAGAAAACGGCTTCCATCGTCGTACAACCATCTATAGGATTGGTATAGGTATATTGGATATCGTATTCGTCTATTGCTAAGCCAGTAGGGTCCCAAGTCCCAGAGGTACCATCTACTGATACTGAAAATCCTGGGTCGAGTTGTGTCTGACTTCCAGTTGGTTCCCACACACCTGTAGGTGGATTAGGCGTACCATTGACAACAGCAACTAGATTTATAATTTCTATGGCATCTCCTTCACAATAGGTTGTTCTATTCGGCTGATGCTGAAATTGGAACTCTGGTCTAGGACTAGGTCTACAAAGTGAAGTCTCATTACTTACGTTACAAGGCTCTGGATTTGTTCCAGTAGCGATTACACTAAAAATGGCAAACTGACAAGGAGAATTAAATCCCGTCACTGTCATCTGTGTTGGGCCAGTCATCACACCAGTAAGATTAGATTCAAATTGGCTGGTATTAATATCATAAGTGAAATTCGGATCTTCTATCCAATCTAAAATCACCATATTGGGCATACTCGTACATTGAATAGCGGGTTGTGGTGGTGCATCATAGACCATCACCTGATAATCCTGTGAAAACACACAACCATTACCATCCGAAGCAAACAAGGTATAGGTATGAAGTCCTTCTGTCTCATATCTCAAATCAAAGGGTTCTCCAGAGGTTTCATCTCCATTGACGACCTCACCCCCATTAAAATCCCAATCCCACCTTTGAATCCTGTTTTGATTGTCAGGACTGACTCTTAAAGTTCTTCCAGTACAGATAGTATCCAGAGGTAATTCTTGTAGCGTTAATGGTGCTCCTAGTTCTATAAATAAGCGTTCAAAGACCGCATCACATGAATTTTCTGCTGTGATGGTTATAAAGTCCAATATGAAATTCCATGCAGATATATCAGCTATGCAAACTGTATCTCCATTCGCGGAGAATCTAGTAACACTCAAAACACTTGCTGGAATATCCCAAGTGTAATTCACCCCAGGTTCCCTATCGATTAAGAAGAGCTTGACATCTGTCTGTTCATCTGCGCAGAGAAATGGGCTAAAATTAACTCTAGGCGGCCTAGGTGGATCTGTTATCTCCACTGAAGAAGGACTCATAAAATGATTATCCGCTAGAAGGCTCTGAGTAGAAATTGCGGTCATCAGAATGCAAAGAAGAATTAATTGTCTCATTTGATAACATATATACGCTGACATTGAAGAATGTGACAAACGCAAAAAAAATAGCTGTCACACCTGTCATTGCCAGGTGGTAATAAAATCCAAGGTTTCCAACCCTCTGAGAAGGTCGATTCACTATAAAATTATATGGGTGTTGTTACCGATTAAGGTATAGGTAGTTTTCAAACGTCATAATACATAACTGTATGGACGCTAAACAGACAAACTTACTTAAAATCGGATTTTCCAATCTCGCAAATCAAGCTTGATCAGAAGATAGATATGACAAATGTTTTACAAAAATACAACCAATTTACTATCTAAGTAGGGTTATATGTCCACTATTCACGACTTCCAACCCATCTACTTGCAATAATATTGCCACATATACATAAACTCCTTGCTCCGCCTCTCTATTTCGAAAGCGCCCATCCCATAAGAATATCTCATTTTGGTCTGCAGGACCTTCGGATTGGAATATAAGATTACCCCATCTATCATAGAGAAAAAACATATAATCAGTATATAAGGCCTGATTTATACCTAAAACCAACTGATTATCAGGTGGCGAGAGCGCAGGCTGAAAGATGGTAGGCATAAAAAAATCGGTCATGCCCGTCGATGGTGGCGTGGGCGGGGAAATATCTTCTAAGACTGTAATCAGCAAACTATCTATCGCTTGACAGCCATTCACATCGGTTATCTCTAATACGATGAGGGTGTCCTGAGTGACTTGGATTATAGGATCAAGACATTGATCACATGATAAGAGACTCGGAAGAGACCAAGTCAATATATTATCTGTATCAATTCCTGCAGTCATAATAGGAATGGAATAACTCTCCCCAGCTGCCAACGTGACATCAGACCCTAGACTGACAACAGGTTCAATGGCGTCATTCATGAGTATGATCATCGTGTCTAGCCTACACCCATTATTATCTAATAAGGCCAAGTCATAGTCGCCATCTGGCAGCAAATATGAAGACGCGATGTCTACCGTTTCGCCATTGACGAGAATCTGTGAGACTTGATCGAGGGGCCCTATCAGATTTAGAACCGTGCTATCTAAGGACAGGCAATTGCCTGCCTCTATTTCAAGATTGATATCCTGCAATGTACTTTCTGCTGATTGCAGGCGAGCGGTAACTGTATGTGTACCTATGCACCCATTACCATCCGTAAGGGTCAGCATCACTGTCTCTTCTTCGGACAATAATATCTCTGGTTCATTAGAAATCACCTGACCATTCACATCTGTCCATATTATACTATTAGTGGTGACTTGAACAGAAGGATCATTACTTGTGACCATAACTGAACCAGTGCTGCACGGTATCAATACCGCATCAGTGGTCGTGAATAAAGGGGTATCATCTGCCGTAACCATAACAGGCACATCTAGGAGGTTACATCCTTGCATGTCGAAAACTGATAGTAAATAGGTGCCCGTATCACTGACAATTGGCGGGGTGCCTGTGAGTAATTCGCCAGCAGTATCTGTCCATCTTATAGAATCTATATTGCCTGTTACTGCGGCCTCCAGGGTTGTCTGTCCACCACAAGGGATTACTATATCTTGAATTAACACAGAAGGAAAATCAAGTTGGCTGACCACCTCTATGGACGTGGATGCCGTACACATATTCTCATCAGTTACAGTCACATTATAAATTCCAGCCGTCATCACAGAGGGATTGGAATTGCCATCAGGAATAGCTTCCGGACCATCAAAAGCGAAAATCGGATTAAGTGCATTTGTCGTCAGACTAATGATGACCTCTTGGCTATTACAGCCCAGCGTATCTTCTGCCGCTGCTATAAACATCAATTCCTGCGTATTGTCTATTACTGTAATGGTATCTTCACGCATACATGTACCTGCCTGAGATTGGATAGTATACAGACCTGTCTCTGAGACATTGATTAGATTGCCTAACAGATTAGTTGTGCTGCCTGGCGGTCCTGTGATATCAGGAAATCTCAGCGCTATAGGCCCAGCGTTGATATCGAAGGAATCTCTCAAAATGATATTCAGTGAATCTCCAAAACAGTCCACAGGTACCTGTTCTAAAGTCAAGAAGAAAGTATCTATCGCAGTAAGAACAATAGAATCTACATCGATACATCCCCTATCATTCAATTCTAAAAAATAGGTTCCGCCCGCATTGATGGTAGCTACAGACCCCAGACCATTGAGGATATTACCATCCGTTGTAGACCATTGGAAATCAGCCTGTAAGCTGGCTATACTTTGGCTCCCATCCAGAAACTGGCGCTGTCCACACACAACTGGATTGCCATTTTGTGCGATGACCGCTTCTACTTGCACCGCTTCTATGTTGAGCTGAATTAAGGTATCACACATCATGGCTGAAGAGGGAAAGAAGGATGTATCTATCGCTTCTGTAAAGACCATATTGTCTACGCGTACCGTGTCACCTTCGCATAGGTCAATTTCTATATTCTCTATAGTTACTGCATCTATATATCTTACGGCGAGACTATTGTCTGATATACTAAGACAAAGGCCTCTATCTAATATGGCTTGCAATTCTCCAAGAGAAGAAATAGCATCTATCAGCGGGAGATTATCATCCGTGGTCGTAATCACTTGTATGTCTAAGGGCCCCTCAGGTAATGCCTGTACATCTTCCCACGCTTCCAGCACCAAGAGACCACCTGCACCATCATCCACGAGGTATCTGATATCTGTACCAGGAGATGGCAGTGCCCCATAAACTGAGGTGGAATCCAACTGAGACAACTGATCTGCTCCTTCACACAGGACAATCTGTGCAGGTGAAAAGCTTCCTGCATCGACCACACACTGGCTACAAGACGCTGACCCTTCACAAAAGAATATTTCGATGAATATCAGGTCACCAGAATTGGTACCTCGATTGGTGATATTCAGTATCCAATCTCCATTGGCACTACCTGTATCGAAGTCTTCCAAGCAACCATCATGCGGATGATAAGTCCCAATATAGTTGGTGAACGATAGCCATTGCTGGTCATTATCCCAGACGGGGAGTATCCCAGGGTCAGGTGCGGTGGGCAGTGCACAGGGTGTGAAATTTACATTCCAATTAATGTTACCCGAAAAAGCGCCATTAGAGATACCTGGGCCTATAAGAGACACGACCTGACCAGCCGGAGATATTAATTCAAATCGAAGATTCTCCTGACGTCCGTGCTCCCATTCAATATTGATGGCACAGATGCCTTGAGTGCTAGAAAGGTCCTCAGGCGTTAGACCAGATACACTGATAATTATGTCTGTGCTAGATTCTGGCGTTATAGACACAGGACTGGAGAGGAAGCATTGTCCTATCAAGGCTGCCGGCATAATCACTAATAGTATGGCTATAAATTTCCAAGACATAATTCGCTCTAACTAGCTGACTACAAAGCTATACAACGAATGTGAAGATTAGGATGTTATTTATGGAATAAGGAATAAAGCGCTAGGAATGGCGGGAATGGTGTAGGATGGAAAAAATCAGTCAGGCAGCACTCTCATATGAGTAGCGGCCTGACTGATTATATATTTTATCTAAAGAGGGTAATATCCCCCGCAAAGATTTCTGTATCTGGCATGTTTTCGAAACTTGAATATCTGACTCTGATAAAATAGACGTAAACGCCTTGTTCTAGCAAGCCTCCTGTATTACCCCATCTTCCATTCCAGCCAGCGGCTGGGTCATTAGGTAATACTTCACCAGGAATAGAAAATACAAGCTGTCCCCATCTGTCATAAATGCCCATCTCTTCTACAGCTTCTACAAACCTGTCTGCCTGTACAAAGAATGACCTGTCTACAGAGTTATCTGCATTAGGATTGAAGACAGTAGGGATAAAGACATCTCTTACAAGCTGCTCTCTGAGGATAACACAATCTGTGGCCTCACAACCCTCATTATTGACAATGGTAACGCAGTACTCATTAAATATTACAGGGTCTACTTCTATATCTCTACAAAGCGATAAGGGTCCTGAGCATAAGACAGTGCCGGATTCTGAATCTACCCAAGTCACCAACTCTATGGTTGCTGGGTCTATATCATCAGCGAGCGCAGCGCTAATAATATAAAGTGAGTCTCCTAACTCGACTTGTCTGTCTTCACCTGAGTCTACATTCAAAATATCTGGTTCAGGTATTACAAAATCCAATAGAATTTCGCAGCCATTATCATCAGTGACAAGAATAGAGTGTGGTCCTGCTGGAAGATTATTGAACATGTCTGACTCCTGGAAATTTTCTCCATTATCTATAGAAAACAAAACAGTGCCTGCGCCATTAGTAGTCGTCACAATAGCTTGACCAAATTCGCCTGGACAATCAGGTTCATTGATATCTAAGCCCGCTGTCAATCCACCATCTGAGGTCACCACGGCTGTATCTTCTGAGGTACATCCATTGGCATCTGTGACTAGTAAGGTATAGGTGCCCGGTTGGCTAACCATCACCAAAGGCTGATCATCTACTGTTAGTGATCCACCATCAGTCGCTGTCCATATATGTGTAAAGTCGCCGCCCACTGTTGTGTTTGGTCCACCTATCTCTACGGAAGAATTGCATGTAATTACGCCGCCTGTTCCTGCATCTGCATTTGGATTGAACAATAAATTGATAGAGACAACTTCTTCATCCGCAGGGCAAGATCCTGCCGCCTCTGTGGTATACATAAATTCATATACCCCACTTCGCTGAAACTCCGTATTGAAAGTACCTGCAATATCATCAAAGCCGTCTTGGAAAGGATTAGTACTCGCCTCAGTCCACACACCGCCTGGGTCTGCGCCTGTCAACTGACCAAACAAATCAACGACTTCGGCCTGTCCTGAACAGAACTCCACTGGCGTAGCAACACCAGCCGACTGCGCCACGAATATCTCTACGGTGGTCAACCCTGGTTGGCAGGCAGGATCAAAACTTCCAGTCGGTGTAAATGTCAAATCTATCACGCCTTCTAATCCAGCCGTTTCTAAGATATTATTCTGAAGCGGGATTGATGTACCTCCCTGAGATGCAGACCAATCTCCATCTGCAGTAAGTGTGCTTTCTAGTGTGGTTAAGTCTAACGTTTCTCCTTGACATAATAGATCAGTCGGATTAAGGTCTACATTAGGGCAACTACAATCACTCACAAAAACTGTTGTCAATTCTGTCACAGGCAAACACATACCATTATCATCCTCCGCTGTGAAGCTGAAATTATAGGCCGTACCTGCCCCTAAGCCGTCAAAACAAATATTGGTCACATCACTTCCATCACCCCCATCAGCTAGATAAAAAGGATCTACCGTCCACGTGCCAGTGCCGCCGATTACTTCCACAAGGTCATTAAGATTAATACAATGACTGCCATCATTTTGGACAACATTACATGGGCTCACAATAGGTTCAATGATCACTTCTACTGATTCTATTACATTGATTACAATATTGAGGGTTCTAATATTACAACCCATCGGAATCATTCCTAATCTATACTGGTACTCATATGGACCGGTAACATAATTCGTAAGGTTAACTTCAGATCCATCAAGGTTAGGATCAGAAGAACCTGAAACTATAACCCATTCTCCATCTGGCAAATCATCTATATTGGTTATAAACTGGTCTAGATCTATCCGGCCATCTGTCGTACAGAATTCGTCTGGTGTCGTAAATAAGAACATTGGGCAGCCACATGCGGCCACATTTATTTCTAGAGGTATATCTACCTCATCACATGGTGCCAGTGCATCGTCCGTCGTGAATACTATTTCGTAAGTGTTAGGAGGTACACCTGTGAAGTCTACAATATTTTCATCTTCATCAAAAGACCCAGGGAATGAAGCCCCAACTGACCAATCTCCAGAACCTGAAACCAATAAGGTGTCTAGGTCTACTACGAATGGTAAGCTATTCATATCGTCATCTGCATTACAAACATTCATAGTTGCTGCAGCAAGCGTGGCTTCTGGTTCGTCATTTATAACGATGTCTTGGGTTACTGTATTTATCATATCACAACCTGCTATTGGCATAATTAGAGAATAGGTGGCTGTATACGTCCCTGCTTCCAAGTTATCCGATTGGAAGCGGTCACCTATCAATGCGTTTCCAGACACTGCTGTACCGTTAGGATCATTGACCGACCATGTCCCAGCTTGGTTATCAGGATTGTTAAGGAAGGTATTTAGATTAATTGTCGTTCCTGATGTACAGAGATCGTCCAATGGCATGATAGAGATATCAGGACAGTTACAATCTATAACACGTATTGTAGTCATTAACTGCAATGGCATACATGGTGACCCTGGTTCTACATCTAACGTATACTCATATATGTAATCTCCCAAAACCACACCATCGAAATCTACTATCGTACCATTTATCGGTGGTCCTGCCCCATTATGGGACCAGGTCCCAGTATTATCTCCTGCCGTAATTTGTGCATTTAAGTCTAAATCTGTTGGTTCTCCAGTAGCACCTGAATTACATGAACTGACATCACTTTCTACTGTTGCAAATGGTTGCTGGAATACGTCAAAGGTTATAGGCACAGATGACGCTGAACAAGGCGAAGGTGGTGTTGTTGTCAGCGTATACACCAAAGTATAAGTACCTGGTGCGGTAGTCGCATCTACTAGAATCTGGTCTCCAGTGATATCGATATCTCCTGGTCTATCTATATTCCACTCTCCCATTTCAGTAGTAAACTGAATTTGGCTCAGATCAAAAGCTATGTTGTTATCAGAGGCGCAATAATCTGTTAAGTTACCCACAGCAACACTAGGGCAGCCACAGTCATTTACAATCAATTGGAATGGTACTGTCTCATTAGGACATGGGTCCGTCGCATTTTCAGTAACAAAAGAGAATTCATAGGTGCCTGCTGGTAAGCCAACAACTGAAAAATCATTTGAAGTCGCGCTGATATTATTATTATTGTCATCTGTCCAAAAGCCTTGGATGCCAGGCTCTACAATGGCGTCCAGATTTATACTGGTAGAATCCGTCCCTCCTGTATCATTACAAAGTGTCGCTGAGGATTCACTCAAGGCATTAGGCAGTCTGCTAACTTCTACAACCTCTACAGTCGTCGTTCCTGTGCAGCCTGTTACATCTGTTACCGTCAGGGAGTAAGTGCCTGGGATAGTGACATCGAGAGTTTGGCCAGCGCCTGGGATGGCGGCATTGGATGGATCTGTCCACATGTATGAATCGAAAGCACCTGTGCTTATCGTCGTCATCTCTCCTTCACAGAAGCTAGGCGCTGAAGCCACTGGTGTCAATTGATTAGCTAGTGACACATCAAAGGTCGCTGTATCCGAGCAACCAACTGCATCAGTCACAGTAACAATGTAAGTCGTCGTTGATGCAGGAGAGACTGAGATGATTTGTGTAATGGAGCCATCTGACCATAAATAAGTAACTGCCGATGTAGCTCCTGTTACATTGGCAATCAAATCAGTCGCACCACCATTACATACTGTACTGGAACCGGTAATATCAACCATAGGATCTGGATTAACTGTTACCTCATGTGATTCTATAATCTCACAACCAGTGAAATCTGTACCAACAAAAGTATAGATTGTATTAGCAACTGGTGTATCAGAAATCATAGCTGTATTAAAGGTCATCGAGCCTGCCGTCCATACAAAACTGGCGAAGTTTCCAGGATTATTTAATGTCAAGGTCACTGTCCCACCAGCACATATACTAGGAGGTGAAACAAAGACATCTGGCGCAGGTTGTGGAGGTAAAATAAGTGGCACTGAAGATAAACATCCTCCACTGGAGGCCCCTCTCAACTCAAACAAGCCACTAAAGTCAGTGATAGAGACCGCTAAAGAATCAGTCTGCAAGGGTCCTATAAGCGTATCTATTTGATTAGGCACAACAGTAGTATCTATTTGGACTATATGCATATTGGTAGCCATCACATTAGTGTTGGTATTTTCACCAATCAACAAGATTTCAGTTCCTGTGCATTGTCCAGAAGTCAACGAAAGTGCTGGTCCATTATCTACTATAATCTGGAAGGTTGTATCATAGACACAAGATAATTCGTCAGTAACGAATACCGACATATCATAAGTGCCAGGCGTAGATAACTCATCCATTACAACGATACACGTATCACCGCTAGACACATCAAAATTGAGTCCAGTGGATGGTGACGCTATCCAGTCATAATCCAAATCGAAGACGGGCACTTCATGTCTAACACAATATGTTGGATTATCAGGTCCATCTCCTACACATACGCTTGTAGGTCCAGATATATCTAATCTTAACTGCTGAGAAGTTTCATATTCAAAATCCAATTCTGCAGTACAGCCATTGTCATCGCTTACGATAACTGACACCCGCTGATCTCCAGGTGGCAGAAATGGCTCATGAGGTAAATCTATACATTCGGTCGTCACGTCTATATCCCATAAATAGGTATAAGGAGGCGTACCACACATATTCTCTGTACCTAGCTTTAGATTTTCACCAGGACAAAATAATTCTCCATCTCTTTGATCAAATACTATTTGCAATTCTGGGAATACTGTGACCTTAATTTCTATCGCAGGTCCTCTACATCCTGTCTCATCATCTATAGCATATATCTCATAGATGGCATCTTGGATACTGCATGAGGTATTTTCTAATTCATCAGTTATACTGCCAGAGCTAGAGAAATTATCTTCCTCCATACCGTCTATATCTGTGCTGCTGTCTTCAGAAATCATTACTATAATTTCAGCATCTCTGCCATCGCATATCTCTAAGGGAATATTAAGCATATCTCCAGAGCAAATCTGCAATTCTACTTCATCACATACCTCAGGGAGTCCATCACAGGCTACTTGGTAGTTTTCTATTGCTGGTGCATCTTCACTGCAGGCATTATTGACCCAGCAGCCTGTCATACCATCTGCCATGGTAAAGACATGCACTTTCATATACTCAGGATCCAAGCACTGAGCTAAATCTATATCATCGCGTACTTGTAAGACGAAGGTGATACTATAGTCTGCTGTAGAGCCACAGCCTTGAGGAATACCCCACATGGTATTAGGACCACCATTGTTAGTACAACCTGCTCCACCATTTGAGGTCCAAAACCATCCTTGTGGTATCGCATCTCCTATTGCTAATCCACCCGGACCAAATACTAACTCATTACCTCCATGTGGACTAGGTTGTAGTCCCAATGCAGCACTATTGACTTGGGAGAGTACATCTCCTTCAGGGAAAAATGTCCATTGGCCACCTATATTCTGAGATTCTAGGTCGCAAGCTACCAGGTCCCATCCAGGACCTATAGAAGGAATAATACCTTGTAACCACTGACAATTATTTCCTACACCTAGAGGATCCGCCGTAAAGGTTGCTGTATAATCAAACTGCACTTTCTCCCCAGCACAAAAGGGTCCTTCATCTGGTCCATCGTTTTCTATCCTTGTAGATACTAGAACACCATCTGCACACTGTGCAGAGGCTACATTAGTGGCCACACAAAAGTCAAAATCGCCAGGCACACCCGTCCCTGCTGCATTAGACACCTCTATAAAGTAGCTTACATTTCCATTGACCGCTAAGGTAAACTCATCTCCATCAGTACACCCTAGTAAGACACCTTGCTGCCCTCCACCAGAACAATCCCCCTGAAGCACCTGTACTACTGGCTCAAAATCAGAGGAGGCTGCATCTATAGATATTGTCATTTCTGATGCATCTACATCTGTAAATACGCTAAACCACACCCCTTGCTCTCCACAATCGCTATCACAGAAATATAGATTACAAGTGGATGCACAGTCAGCTGGAGCCCCGGTAACGGGACTTAAAGGTTCCGCCTGATCGCATGATTCATTAAAAAATGGACAAACGTTGGTCTCGAAAGTGGCTGTTAATTCTACTTCTCCACAGTCATCCAGATCTGACATGATTCTCACGAATCTAGGTGCTCCACCACAACTCGGAATGGCTTCATCGGTAAAATCACCTGTAGCGCTAAAGAGAACAGTAGAACAATCATTATCGAAGATATCGATTTGTAATGATGAGCCCACAGAGATATTAGTCGCTGAGACTAAACGTGCATCTCCATCCGCATTTAGTATATACCATATCTCGCCGTTAGGAGAACAGCAGTTAGAGAAAACATTAGGCGCTGAATCCAGTTCCAATGTCGCATCATTACAGGTTGTATTGTCTGGCGGGATAGGTGTCTCTACTGTAAATGAATTATTATTATCCATGAGCACCCAATAGGTCTCTGAGTCATCTGCTGCTATAGTCAAGGGTCCGCTGTTACAATCACCTAAGAAAGAAAGACTTTGGCAATCAGAACCTTCAAAAAGTTCGAAATCTCCAGTGACTGTAAATTCAGGAAGTGATGGGTCAGTCATAAATGTATACCAAATGCCTTCTATGCCTACTAAACAGCCCGAGGCTTCTGTATCTGGACAAGCATTAGAAGCTGGTGATCCAGATTCCAAATCTCCACACAAGAGAAGACCTGATCCTAACGTCAGTGCGCCATCACATATATCTTCCGTTGGTCCTGTAGGGACTTGGTTTTCTTCTATATCGAAAGTTCCAGGAATATCACTGGATACCTCAACGAGATAGGTAGCTGCTGCAAGGCAGTCTGCTTCTACCACATCTGTACATGCGCCTGAAGTAGCTACCTCTTGTAGTCCAGCACAGTCATCATAAATATTTATTTCAGCATTAGAGATAGTCCCGCCAGTTATTTCTACCGTCAGCGTTGTCCCATCAGTATTTACATCTATTTCATACCAAACAGAATGCATGCCTCCACAACTGCCGTCTGGCGGTGATGCACAGCCATTATTCTCATCATTCAAGGATCCACTCAAATTTGTGGCATTATTACAATTCTCATTGGAAGGTTGTGTAATCGGATTGATATCAAAATCTTCTCCATCTTCAACCGCAATGAAATAAGTCAAACTCGGATCATTGGGCACGGTCAAAACGCCACCACATTCTAACTCTACTAAAGAACCACAGTCAGCGCCTTCGAATAGAGCTGCGTTACCTCCTCCATCAAATTCAAACATGAGTACATCCGAACCAAACTGGTAGGCAAACCACACGACGTCCGCACCACTGAGGCAATTGGTCAATTCTGCATCTGGCGTGCCATCACCTGGCGCACCGCTTTCGGAAATAGAAGAAAAACAATCTTCTGAAGAAACATTTGATTCAGCATCCGCACATGTCAGCTCTTGAGACTGAAGTGCTGAAATAGAAAATAGACATCCGCACGTCAGTAGAAAGGAGTAAAAATATTTCATTGCATTTCTGATTTGATTTGCACAAAATCCTGAAAGCCAAATAACATTCTTTACAACAAAGATTGGCTCTAGTTAGTAATTTTGTAATCCCCGAAAATATAGAAATATCATTTGTTTATGAGTCTGTGGATGAACCAATCTAATCAATGTCTTGTAAAAGCAGTACTTTGGAGATAAGCACTATTGATAATCTGTACGTTATACATTACTAAATAATATCATGTAATAAATATATTATCTGATTCCTAGTTAGATACTTAAGTTATTTGCGCAGATATTAGACTATCGTAAGAGATCATCTTTAGCGAACACCCATTTTTTGCAAGTTGGTCTTTTTGTATGCGCGCAAAGACTTAATTGTAATATATTGTGGTGGAATCAATTTTGAAGAACTGTTTATCTCAGATTTAAGGACAATAAAAGTTAAGAATATGGAAAGGAAGCATATCATAATATTTCTGATGGGACTCTTTATGCTCAGTTTCGTGAGTGAGAGTTTCTCGCAGAGAAGATCATCAAGAAGTCGGACCACTAGTGACAGAGACAGAGACCGTGGAACAGAAGATGTTAGTTCATTCAAGGATAATATTGCTTATGACATCTTTGTAGGAACTTTAGGATTTAATGGCGGCTTTTCTCTTTCAGCGAAAGCAGGTGCAGGTTACAAGCCTGTAGACATTGTCACAATTGGAGGAGGAGGAAAATTCCTATATCAATTCGTCAATAATTTTGGTCCTAATGATTTCAGCTCTTTTAGCTATGCACTCTTTCCCTATGCGAGAGTCAAACTTGGAGAATCTTTCTATCTAAAAGGAGAATTCAATTTTTATTCTTTTGATACAGGATTTGACAATGCAGACAGAATCAACTTTACATTTCCTATGGTAGGGGGTGGATATGTGCAGGGCTTTGGTCAATGGCGATTTGGATTCGAAGCATTGCTATTAGTCAATGATCGACAAATAGATAATCCTTTTTTCGCTGGTGTAGAAGCAAGTGACTTATATACCCTAATAGAATATAACATCTCATTCTTATATAATTTCTAAATATAAGATGGGACGGATTAAAAAAAACCTACTGGAAATTTTCCAGTAGGTTTTTTTTTATTTTATAGGTTGGTTAGGTTTTAATCTAAAACATAATACTTGCACTCAAAAGGAAATTGGTTCCTGCCTGCGGATATACATAATTCTCTGTTATCAAGCCACCAAATATGTAACTATAGGTATATCCGTTAGAAGCATACCGAGTATTGAGAATATTATTCACTAATAATTTGAATTCAATTTCTTGGACCAACTCTGTTTCTATCCTATATCGTAGATGAAAATCATTTACAAAATAAGGGTCCAGTGATCTATTTTCATTACTTGTGTTATCTAGAAACTGACGACCTACGTATTTGGACAACAGGCTGGCATCAAAATTAGGTAAGATATGGTAAGTGAATTTACTGCCCGCAATCACAGAAGGAGAAAAAGCGATGTCGGTATCTGTAAACAAAGTCTCTTGAACACCGCCATTATCGAAGTCTCCTATCTCTTCTACAAACTCTGAAATCTTATTACTACTAAAAGTGACATTTGGCTCCCAGGTCAATAAATCATAAATGAGGAGGCTACCTGATAGCTCCGCTCCAAGGCGGACTGAGTTATCTACATTTGTCCTTACTGGTGCACCAACATCGTTCACCGCACCTGTCACTACCAGCTGATCATTGTAAAGCATGTAATAAAAATTGGCTTGAAAAGTATGGTCAGGTTTAACGGCTTTATATCCAAACTCAAAGTCATGCAATTGTTCCGCATCAGGTACTCTCGTGCCTATCGCGTCTAAGAAATCCGATCGTACAGGTTCACGCTGAGCAGCTGCATAGGAGGCATATACTTTACTATGCGGCGTCAAATCAAAGCTCAAGCCCACTTTGGGATTAATAAAGGTATAACTGGTATCTATACCGGAGTCTCTACCTGCAATTAATGATCGATCACTATCTAACCCTGCAGTCTTATAATCGATAGACCTAAACTGCGCATCACCAAATACGGCTAACTTCGGCGTCAGCTGATAATCAACTTTAAAATAAGAATTGAATTCATTCTTAGTGGCATCGCTTCTATAATACTCATCGTCCTCAGGCAAAGGAGCCTCTTCTATATTGATGACATTACCGAAGTGATCACCGAGATAGGTATTAAATGCGCCACCTAGGGTGAGCACTAAATCAGAACTTGGCTGATATTCTATGTTAGCTATCCCACCTATAAAATCATTATCCAACCATCTCCTTCTGACTAAGTTACTGACCAATTGATTTAGCTCAGGGTCGTCTGGAAAATAATCTGATAATGAATCTTGAAATCTGAATTGCTCAAAGAAACCTCTCCCTTTGGTATAATGCCCAGTTAGATTCAGCTTAACCGACTCACTCAGCTGAGAATTGGCAAATAATTGGATATGCGTCTGGCGATAATCATCTACCTGATCTTCATAGGTGTATGCATTGAATGAATCACCTGAAGAAAATAAATTTATGCTATCCTGGACAGTATTATAATCACCATTCGAGTTATTCCCAAAGTGAACTAATAGTGCATCTAAATCTCCATCAAAACGAGCTTCCGGCACACCATTCCATGCCTGAAATGTCCTTTCATTCCCAGAAAAGGCATTTATTTTTATAGAGCTTTTCTCAGAAACTCTTGCTGCTGAAATATACCATGAATCTAAATCAGAAGCGGCTCTGTCTATGAATCCGTCAGAATCAATTCTAGAATATCTGCCTTCTATGATATATCTGTTATTCATCAGGCCAGTATTCAAGGTCACACTTTGCTTCATTGTGCCAAAAGAACCGATTGTAAAATCACCTCTTACAAAAGGATTCTGGCTGATGTAGTTTGTATTCAAGCTAACAGACCCTCCAAATGCGCCACTTCCATTAGTAGAAGGGCCAACGCCTCTTTGTACTTGGATTCTATCCACAGAAGATCCAAAATCGGGCAAGTCTACCCAGAAGACATTGTGGCTCTCAGAATCATTAAGCGGAACGCCATTAATAGTCACATTGATACGTGTAGCATCAGACCCACGGATACGCATACCTGTGTATCCTATTCCGGCACCTGCGTCCGAGGTTACCACCACAGACGGTGTGTGCTCTACTAGAAAAGGAACATCTTGTGCCATGTTTTTAAATCGGATTTGTTCCTTGTTGTAATCACCATAAGCATAAGGTGATTTTCTTTCCAGTTTGTTGGCTACTACTTCAATGTTCTCTAATTGGAACAAACCCTGCTGCATGTCTACATCTACGAGTTCGTCCCTTTCTAAAGTCAAAGAAAAAGTCTGGTCAGCATATCCAAGGTAGGTAACCTTGACCGTGACATCACCTGGTGGAATGTCCTCTAACAGGTATCTTCCTGAATAGTCAGTAACTGTGGCTAGAGATTCTGAGCCTACGACGAATACCGAAGCGCCTTGTAATTTCTCATTATTGGCATTTTTGACTTTACCTGTAATAGAATGCTGAGCCTGGCACAAAATACTTGAGAATAATAAAATAGTAAAAATGATTGCTTGTCTTTTAATCATAATTCTAAAAAACTTAATTAATTAAAAAAAACTAAGCGAGGTAGAGATAGGCACTACCTTAATAATGCCTTTATTGACTCCCTTCCCAGCATTACCTGGGCAGGTTCTATGGGTATAATCTCAGCACAATTCTTAGAAAGAATAGGCACCCCTCTTAAGAAAAACAGTGCAAAGGTAATTAAATGAATCGCAAGAAAAAATATTGCTTAAACGCTATTAAACTTAATAACAAAGGATACGCTTGGCAGACAATTGGATACCTTTTGTTCAGATAATTAAGCCAGGTGCTCGAGTATATTTTCGAGGCGATGTTCACCTAGGCCGCGAATCACCCGATAAGGTCTATTATACTTTTCTAACATGGACTTAAATTCATCAAATAAAGCTATACGTCTATTAGGGTCTTCTCTCAATCCATCTTGTGTCCATGGTGTATCTGGATACATCAAAAAAATATGGTCGAAAAACATATCACTGATACATTCTTCAATCAAGGGTGGCACTACACCAAACTTATCCTGAGTCCAAACTGCTAGATTTATCATGTAGGTATCTGATATGCAAGAACCCGATTGGTTTGCCAGCATTCTTTTTTTGTGTCCACGAGCGATAATTAGAATCGTATCGAGATTATAATTCGGACCCTGCTCTTCTAGATAAGTTCTAGCATACTCTGGAACCAAAGGTAGGTGGAGCCTAGTACTTAGTTGTTTTGAAATAGTCGTTTTTCCTGTGCTTTCAGGACCTGTAATAAGTATTCTCAAACTTCCTTGGCATTTAGTGCTTCTTCCCCTATACTTTTCTGGTAGCTGTGTTTCCATTGTATGTAACCAGCCACAGAAAATAAGAAAAAGATGACCATCAGGCCACTGTAAATCTTGAGTCCTCTATCTAGATAGAGCCATATTGAAAAAAGATTAATCACAATCCAAAACAACCAAGAAGACAAGACCTTGTGGGCTTCCATATAACTCGCTATTAAGCTAAATATTGTAGATGTCGCATCTGCAAAAGGCCTTGGAGAGTCAGTTGATTTTGCCAGAACAAAACCTAGTAGGACCGACAAGACTGCTCCGCTCGTAATGGCTACAATGGCATACCAGACACTTTTTACCTGCACGGTAAAATCTCTGTCCCGATTCTTTTGCCAGATATACCAGCCATAGATACCTATCAGAACATAATAGAAATACAAGATAGACTCCGCATATAACTTGGAGCAATAAAAGAGATAAATACTGCTCAGACTAGATATAATCCCTATAGGCCATGCCCATATCTTCTGATATATCATCAAGATTATAAAACCAAGTCCAGTAACGACTGAAAAGATTTCTAAAAGCAATAAAAAGTTCATGAAATGCTAAATTAATCAATGAATGTTATAAGACTGTAGTGCTTCATATAATATTGTAAAAAGCCTCTAGCATGTCCAAATCTTCCGTTACAAATAAGCCTATATTTGTAGCAGTGCATGACATAGAACCATATCACAAATGGCGCCAATACTATATCTCAGCTGAGGATAAGAAGTCCCAGTTTTATGGGACAGTCTACAGCGAGTTCACCTTTTCTAACAAGGTGTACAACTACTTTATTCACCCCCAATGGGATTCCATAGGAAGCCAGACCTTGTACGTCAAAAATCTATATACTGATTATGAAGAAGGTTATGCCTTGATAGAGCTTATAGGAGAATGGAATGATTGTCTCAATAATGATATCATGTATCTGAAGCGAAAACTGATAGACAATCTGATACCAAAAGGCATAGACAAATACATTATTCTATGTGACAATGTGCTTGAGTATCATGGTTCGGACGATAGTTACTATGAGGAATGGTGGGATGATGTCAAGGATGAAGGTGGACATGTGGTCTTCGTAAATCTTCGAGAACATATCCTCAAAGAAATGGAATCACTTAAATTACAGCATTATGTTCATCTAGGTCAGTATCTTAATGATATCAACTGGCGAAAAGCCCAACCTAAGTTGGCCATAAGCGAGATAGAAATGCGACTACAAAGAGCTCAAAAGCAACTCATCTGATGCAGTACAGTTACAAAGTCTCTTCCATATGACTGAAGAAAAAAAGCACTACTCAGGGTTCATTAATATAATAGGCAAGCCGAATGTGGGGAAGTCTACCCTTCTCAATGCCTTCATGGGAGAGAAAATGGCCATCATCACTGCTAAGCCGCAGACTACAAGGCACAGATATAAGGGCATTGTTAGTGGGGATGATTTCCAGATTATATTTTCAGATACTCCTGGACTCATCTCTGACCCTCACTATAAATTGCAATCTGCTATGAATGATAGTGCTATGTCCATCTTTGAAGATGCGGACCTGGTACTCTTTATGATAGATCCTTCAAATGAATATAGTGGAGAAGAGAAGGTTATCAGAAAACTAAAATCGACTCAAGCACCCAAATTTCTTATCATAAACAAAGTAGATACCTCTGAGCCAGAGGCACTAAAAGCATTAGAAGAAGAATGGAAGGCGCTGATAGATTTTGATGAAGTGCATCATATAAGTGCACTGATGGACCTAGGGGTGCCTCACCTACTCGCCAGTATTAAAATTAGATTACCAGAGGGCCCAGCATACTATTCTAAGGAGGATATCTCTGATAAGTCTGTCAGGTTTTTTATCTCAGAAATTATTAGAGAAAAAATTCTTATTAACTATAAACAAGAGATTCCTTACTCTGTAGAAATTCATGTAGAATCTTACAAAGAGTCGCAGAAGCATGGAAAGCCATTTGTGCACATCAGAGCCATCATCTTTGTGATGAGAAATACTCAGAAAGGTATCATAATCGGAAATAAAGGGGCAGGGATAAAAAAACTAGGCATACAGTCTCGTAGAGATATAGAAAAGTTTATCGGCTCTAGGTGTCATTTAGAACTCTTTGTAAAGGTGAAAGATAAGTGGCGGGATGATGACAGGATGCTCAAGAGTTTTGGATATTTGTAGTTTGAAATTGACTCAATAAGATAATTCCTTAAAAAACAAACATTGGCACAAGTACTAGCAATTGTAGGTAGACCAAATGTGGGAAAGTCCACCCTCTTCAATCGACTTATAGGTCAGAAGAAGGCCATCACGGATAATATAAGCGGTGTGACAAGAGACCGGATATATGGTTCCTGTGAGTGGAATGGAAAACAGTTTACAGTCATAGATACAGGTGGTTTTGTACAAAATAGTGATGATGTATTTGAAAAAGCTATACGTGAGCAGGTACATATCGCTATAGAAGAAGCCGCCGCTATCATCTTTATGGTAGACGTAACTACTGGGGTGACAGACCTAGATGAGCAAATGGCCAATATCCTAAGACGCCAACCAAAGAAAGTCTTTGTCGCTGTCAATAAAGTAGATAATAACAGCCGAGCGCTAATGGCTAATGAGTTTTGGAGTTTAGGTTTTGACAATACTTTCTTTCTGTCATCTATGAGTGGATCAGGCACTGGAGAACTGTTAGATGCGCTAACGGATACACTCGATGATGTACCAGAAGACGAAGATGATCAGACACCAAGAATTGCAATCGTAGGCCAGCCCAACGTAGGTAAATCATCACTGACTAATGCCTTATTAGGAGAGGAAAGAAATATAGTCACTGATATCGCTGGGACGACGCGTGACAGCGTAAATTCTTTCTATAACAAATATGGAAAGTCCTTTTATCTGATGGATACAGCTGGCATTCGTAAAAAGAATAAAGTCAAGGAGAATCTAGAATTTTACTCTGTACTCCGAGCGATAAAGGCCATGGAAGATTCGGATGTGGTCTTACTAGTGCTAGATGCTACTACAGGTATAGAAAGTCAAGACTTGGCCATCTTCACTCTTGCGATCAAGCGACACAAAGGTATCGTCATTCTTGTCAATAAATGGGATCTTATCCAAGACAAAGAAACCAATACAGCAAGGGACTTGGAAGAAAAGCTCAAAGCTAAATTGGCCCCTTTCAATGATGTTCCTATCTTATTTATCAGTGCCCTAGAAAAACAAAGAATTCACAGAGCTATGGATGTTGCCTTAGAGGTATTCAATAATCGCTCTAAGAAAATAAAGACTTCGGAACTCAATGAAATTATGCTGGAAGAGATAGAGCGCAAACCGCCAGCTGCTTCCAGAGGACGACTTATTAAAATAAAGTACATAACTCAATTGCCACTCCGCTACCCTTCTTTTGCATTCTTTTGCAATCATCCAGATCAGATAAGACAGAATTATGAAAGATTTCTGGAGAACAGATTGAGACATCATTTTAACTTTACAGGGGCACCTATGACTATATTTTTTAGATCAAAGTAAGTGCTTAAAGAATTATTGCATGAGTATTACTACGACACCATTTAAAGGATTATATCTGTTTGAGCCTAGAGTATTCAAAGATGAAAGAGGGTATTTTTTTGAATCATACAGTTCAAAACTATGGAAGGAGTCGGGCATCCAAATGGACTTTATTCAGGACAATGAATCTATGTCTCAGTATGGAACTGTAAGAGGTATGCACTATCAGTTACCACCTTATGGACAGGACAAATTGATAAGAGTAACACGTGGCAAAGTGCTAGATATTGTTGTAGACATCCGACCAAGCGAACCTACTTACGGACAAAGTTTTTCAGTAGAGTTAAGTCAAGAAAACAAAAAGCAGATGCTCATTCCACAAGGCTTCGCCCATGGCTTCGTAACGCTGAGTGAGGAGGCGGTCTTTAATTATAAGTGTACTAATTTCTACAGTAAAGAACACGAAGGTTATGTCAATCCATTAGACGAATCCTTAGCCTTAGATTGGGGGATTCCTAAAGAAGATATGATATTTTCAGAAAAGGATAGGATGGCGCCAAACTTAGGAACACACAAAGTTTGGCCTAGATAGAATGGTAGGTCTGCATCAGTTGTTCTGCAATAAGCCAGTCATGGGGTTCATCTAATTCAAGGCTAGAATATTCTGCCATCACGTACAAATCTATTTTACCTGATATTCTATTTTGTGATTCGAGGATGTGACTAACTTGAGATATATAGAATGCACCATTTTCCATCAATTGCCCATCAAAGTCTTGCCGCCTAGGTCTATTCATAGGATTATAATTCAAGGCCTTGCCCTCGTTGCTCCAGAAAAATCTCTTTGATAGGGTCACACTGAGTAAACTGTCAGCAGAGGATTTGCGATATAGATCAAGTGCTTGTGATAAGTGATTTGCTGTCGTAAATGGTGACGTTACCTGCAACATAATGAGGATATCTTTTTTGCCCAGATTTTGGTCGTCGATAAATTCCAATAGCACACTTTCAGAGGAAGAATGATCCATTGAATTCTCAGCTGATCTGTGATGGATTTTGCAATTAAGACCTTCTTGGTTAATCGTCTTCTTTATCTCGTCTGCGTCTGTGGACAGATACACCTCATCTATTAAGTCACAATCTATAGCCGCACTAGTAGCCCAGTATAATAAAGGCTTACCTGCCAATAGCTTAATGTTCTTAAATGGAATAGACTTACTCCCACCTCTTACAGGTATAAAGGCAATAACCTTACTCATTTGACTTGGGATTATATTTTAGTTTATCACGCTGAGCGACTTCAATTTCTACAATTTCTGTCGGTTTCATAGCGAGGCTATCGTGTGTGGCTTGGAGATTTCTTATTAGTTTCTGCAATCCACCTGGTTCTAATGAGGCAGCGTGATCAGTACCTTTCCAAGTTCGGTCTTTGGTGAAGTGGCGCTCAATCCAAGTAGCACCTAGGGCATAAGCTGCAATGTCAATAGCAATGCCTAGGTGATGTCCAGAGAATCCGACTGCAGCTAACTTAGAACCATATTCATCCTTGAGTCGATTCAGCTCCAGCAGATAGACCTGATCAAATGGCACTGGATAACCTGAAGTACAACTATATAATACGACCCTTTTCATTTCCTGTTCCATGATGGTCATTAGCGTTGCCTCCTCCTCCTTAGTAGTCATCCCTAGTGATACATGAATCTGACCTTTATACTCATCTCTTAATAGTGTCAGCAGCTCTACATGCGTATTGCAGGCTGAAGGCACTTTGATAAAATCCGGACTGAGTTGGATTACTTCTTTTGCAGAGGTCAAATCCCACACAGAAGTGGCATAACCAATTCCTATTTTATCACAGTGAGATTTCAAGACTTTATGCTGTTCAATACTCAATTCTAAAAATTCACGGTGCTCTCCATAAGAATTTCCATAAGCGTTGTATGGCACAGGATGAGCTGCTTCAAAGGCCTCAGAACTCAAAAGCTCTTTAGGTGTACGCTTTTGAAACTTTGCGTAATCGGCTCCAGCTTCTTTAGCTATTGTAATCAGATCTATAGCTATATCAAAGTCTCCTTTGTGATTACAGCCTATTTCAGCGACTATCTTCGGTTTTGGATATGAAGGCATTACTTTATATTAAGACGATGATTTAGCTAAAGATTGTTAATTATATAATTCTTACCTCTAAATACCTTAGGTTTATATTATAATATAGTTGAATGTGTACGCCATTCAATAACCCTAGATACAATATTGGTGATTATAATTGATATTACATATCATGTACTAAATTATTGTCTTTATTAGAAGTTTATGAAGGAAAGAGAATTTTTGGATCGCTTAGACTCACTATATGAGAATATATCTACGCAGAGAAAAGAGGAGTTACAAGCATTATCTAGTGGTATAAATGCTGCTATCAAAACTAAGGGAAAGGCCACTGTTAAGTTTATATGTACTCATAACTCTCGCCGTTCACAGGCAGCAGAGTTTTTATTGGATGTATTGGCTAGAAAAAAATCCCTACCTATATTATCATTAAGTGGTGGCACAGAGTACACGGCATTCTATCCTACTATGGTAGAAGCCATACAAAAATTTGGCTTTGAAATATTAAAATACGGGCACGATAAAAACCCATTGTACATATATAGGGTCAAAAATGATGACTTATATTATTTCTCTAAGGTCTATAACAATGACATTATAGCAGTGGAAGACCCTATAATCGTCACAGTCTGCCATTCTGCGAAGGAAAACTGTCCAATCATTCCTGGTGCTTTCAAAAGATTCCATATTGGATATGAAGATCCCAAGTACTCAGATGGATCAAGTGAAGAATTAGAAGTTTATAAAAATAAAGTTCTAGAAATAGGCACAGAAATGGCATACCTTTCCAGTCTTATATCATAATATAGTTAGTCTTTATATTGGCAAAGAAAGTTCTGTTTATATTAGGTACACGACCTGAAGTCATAAAGCTAGCACCTCTTATAGCTGCTATGAAGGAGAATGAGCACTTTGAAGTAACAATATGTAACAGTGGTCAGCATAGAGAGTTATTGGAAGAGCATTTCAAGGAATTCTACTTACAGGCAGACTATGATTTGGATGTCATGCAGCAAGGCCAACCCCTTAGCTCGTTGGCAGCTAGATTGATTCTTGGATTAGGCACTACCATCTCACAGGTGCTCCCAGATTTAGTCATCGTTCAAGGAGATACGCAGACTGCTTTTTGTGGTGCACTTACAGCTGCATATGCACAGATACCTTGTGTGCATGTAGAGGCAGGATTAAGAACTTATGACAAAGAGAATCCCTTTCCTGAAGAATTGAATAGGCAAGCTATAAGTAGATTAGCCTCCATACATTTTTGCCCTACAGAAAAAAACAAAGATTACTTATTATCAGAAGGTATCACCAACAATGTATTTGTTACAGGAAATACAGTGATAGACAGCCTGAAGCGCATCCTCGGGAATGATGAGATTCCAGAAAGAACTAATAGTATACTCTATACTGTGCACAGACGCGAAAATATCAATAGTGTAGAAAGCATTGCCGGTGCTATCACGAGCATGATACAAGCATTTCCAGACTCCACACATGAGATAATTAAACACCCCAATGAGACTACATCCCAACTTATCCAGATACTAGAACATAATGAATATAGTGCGAATCTCCTCCAACCCCTTTCTTACAGTGAGATGGTTACCAAGCTAAGCGAATGCCAACTAGTCATCACTGATTCTGGTGGCATTCTTGAAGAATGCACCTATCTGAAAACCCCAACTATTGTAATCAGAAAGACGACTGAAAGACAAGAAAGTCTATCTCAAGAATGGGTAGCCATTAGCAATCCAGAAGACCATGATTTGCTAGATAAAGCTAAATCATTACTCCAAAAGTCAATAATACATGGTCAAGATAGTCGATGTACTGTATTCGGTGAAGGCAATACTAGTACTCAGATTATCACTCACTTAGAGCATTTATTGGGTATACAGAGAACCTAAGGTGGATTTGAGTTCTCCTGACTATCAATACTTTATGTATGTGAGTAGCTATTATCTTACTTTTGTGGACCTCAGAGGAGTTAAAAATTACATATTACGATTATATTTAATGTTTTGTTTTCAGAGCATAATCTCTGTTATAGAAAGTAGAACATAAAGGCAAGAAATGTCAGTACTGGAAAATTCAAAAATAGGTGTCATTGGGATGGGATATGTCGGGCTACCCGTTGCATTAGGTTTTGCTTCCAAGTACCCAGTGAGAGGATTCGATATCAATGAAGAAAAAATAGCATTGCTACGCCAAGGTAAGGATCCTGCTGATGAAGTGCCTTCAAAGGAATTTGACGGAAAACAGATTACGTTTACTGCCAATATTCATGACTTATCGGATTGCAATTTTTATGTAGTAGCTGTACCCACACCTGTGGATAGATATAAAGTTCCTGATCTAACAGCACTTAAGATGGCCTCTGAGTCAGTAGGACAAATTCTAAACCAAGGAGATTATGTTGTCTATGAGTCCACAGTTTATCCTGGGTGTACTGAAGAAGTTTGTGTTCCGATACTGGAAGAAAAAGCGGATATGAAGATGGGCATCGATTTTAAAGTTGGCTATTCACCAGAACGTATCAATCCCGGAGATAAGAACCACACACTTACAAAGATTATAAAAGTAGTTAGTGGTAATGACGAAGAAGCCGCTGAGCATATTGCTAACATGTATGGCTCTATAATAGATGCAGGCGTCCACAAAGCCAGCTCCATCAAAGTGGCAGAAGCCTCTAAGATTATAGAAAATACACAAAGAGATGTCAATATAGCACTGATGAATGAGTTGGCAATAATCTTTGACAAATTGGATATCAATACGAGTGAAGTGTTACAAGCTGCAGGGACTAAGTGGAATTTTCTAAACTTTTATCCTGGTCTCGTAGGTGGCCATTGTATAGGTGTGGACCCATACTATTTGACTCACAAATCTCAGCAGGTGGGCTATGAGCCGCATATCATTTTGAGTGGTAGAAAAATAAATGATAATGTGCCACAATTTATAGTAAAGAAGATTTTAAGTCACCTTTCCAAACAAGGAAAAAATTTAAGTAACTGCAGGGCGCTTATTAAGGGAATCACATTTAAAGAAAATGTAACTGATATCAGAAATTCGAAAGTGGTAGACCTTATAAATGAGCTCAAAGATTTTGCTGTTAGTGTAGATGTCGTGGATAGCATGGCGAAGGCAGAAGAGGTGAAAACTGAGTATAATCTCGAACTTCTAGCTAAGCCAGAAGGAACCTATGACATTCTAATTGCGGCAGTATCTCATGACACATACAAGTCTGAGTTATTCGAAGATTGGCGAATGTACTTAAGAGATAATCCAATAATATTTGATATAAGAGGGTTATATACGAACATAGATTTTCCTGAAGAAGTTACATACTTAACGTTATAGTATGAGGGTTTTAGTAACAGGAGGCGCAGGATTTATAGGATCCAATCTGGTATCAAAGTTATTGGATGATGCAGAAATTTCCCTGGTAAGGGTGATAGACAACTTAATGACGGGCTACAAGGAAAATCTTACGCCTTTCCTTGACAATAAAAAACTAGAGTTTATAGAAGGAGATATTACAGATGCATCTATGTGCAAGCGAATAATGCAAAACATCTCCCATGTGTCACATCAAGCAGCAATAGGTTCGGTTCCACGATCTATCAATGACCCTTGGTTGACCCACAATAATAATATCAACGGTACTCTAAATATCTTATTGGCTGCAAAGGAAGCTCAGGTCAGTAGAATCGTGTTCGCCTCATCTTCCTCAGTTTATGGAGATGACATGACTATTCCTAAAGTAGAGTCATCTATAGGAAATGTGTTATCGCCCTATGCACTAACAAAGAGAACTAAAGAAGAATATGCTAGATTATTCTCTTCGCTATATGAGATGGAAATATTAGGATTGCGTTACTTCAATGTATTTGGACCCAACCAATCTCCTAATGGTCCTTACGCTGCAGTGATTCCACTTTTCATAGAGAAGCTACTTGCTAATGTTACTGCCACCATACATGGCGATGGAGAGCAGAGCAGAGATTTTACTTATGTGGACAATGTCGTACATGCTAATATACTTGCACTGAAGAAAGACAAATTACCTCATGGGTTTCAGATTTACAATACAGCCCTAGGTGGCAAGACTAGCATCAACACCTTGTACCAATCATTAGCAAAAATTATTGGTAGTGATGTAAAAGCTGAATATGTAGCTTATAGAAAAGGAGACATTAAGCACAGCTTAGCAGATATAAGTAAAATACAAAATGACCTTGGGTATGAACCACTTGTTCAGCTCGATGAAGGTCTAAAGAAAACAGTCCACTGGTTTCAGAAAAAATATGAAAAATAGTCAACTCAGAAAGCATCTGAAAAGAACATGGTCTGTCCGTTACAGAAGCATGAAGAATAAGGCCAAACTCGGAGAATTGGGGTCGGATGTATTTTTTGAGAAAGATGTGCAACTGATGAGATATCCTAAAAATATTTTTTTAGGAAGTGGATTGGTTGTCAAGAGTGGGGCTAGAATATGCCCTTGCAATAAGCAAGCGACTATTAAAATCGGAGATAACACAACAGTGGGCTATCATACTTTTCTTTTTGCCTCAGCATCTATTGAGATTGGCGCTAATTGCTTAATAGCACCCTTCGTGTATATTGTGGACAGTGATCATGGAATAGAAAAGAGTACCCTCATCAATCAGCAACCTAATATAACGGCAAAGATTACAATAGGAAATGATGTATGGTTGGGGACAGGATGTAAGATATTAAAAGGAGTGACTATAGGAGATGGCGCTGTAATCGCTGCTGGTGCCTTAGTGAAATCAGATGTACCTGCCTATGCCATCTATGGTGGAATTCCTGCTAAAGAGATTAGTCAGCGCTCATGAAGATAGGAGCGCTCATATTATGCAGGTATAACTCTAGTAGACTTCCTGGCAAAATCTTAAAACGTATAAAGGGAAAGCCAATTCTAGAGAATATTCATCGCAGATTACAATCAGTAGATTCTCTAGATGAAATCGTTGTGTGCACTTCTGATCAAGAAAGTGATGATCCCATAGTCCAATTCTGCGAAGAACTCCAATTCAAATATTTCAGAGGAAGTTTGGAGGATGTTTCCCATAGATTTCTTAGCACTGCTCTGAAACACGACTTTGATTATGGAGTCAGAATTAATGGCGATAATATATTTGTAGATACAGACTTACTTAGCGAGATGTGTGCTGCTGCAAGATCAAGTCATTATGATTTTATATCCAATTTACCTGGTCGAACTTTTCCATATGGGATGAGTATAGAAATAGTAAGAACGAAATACTATCAAGAGGTATATACTAAATTCGAAAAATCAGAACACCTAGAGCATGTCACAAAATACCTTTATGATTATGAATCGGAA
Source organism: uncultured Saprospiraceae bacterium (assembly GCA_964591455.1). Classification (GTDB taxonomy): domain Bacteria; phylum Bacteroidota; class Bacteroidia; order Chitinophagales; family Saprospiraceae; genus RFSX01. The sequence continues at coordinate 5,047 of CAZQDZ010000015.1, read as the reverse complement.
ATTCCATCATTTAAATACTTTACAAATATTGATTTTCCATTTTTAAAACAAAAACAATTAGCAGTAGATACTTCTGAAGATTATCATAATGCTATAACTATAACTGATGAGCTTCCACAATTTCCTGAAGCCTATTCATTAGCGGATATTGACAGAGTTATCAGCAATCTAAATTTGAATTTAAAAAAATGACAGCAACTTCTAGAAATACATGGGATGGCAAGCATGGTCCATTATTAATAGCTGAAATAGGTGGTAACCACGAAGGTGATTTCGAGTATGCTAAAAGGTTGACTGAGCTGGCAATAGAGTCTAATGTCGACTATATAAAATTCCAAATTTATACCGGAGATACTTTGGTCAATCCAGTGGAAAATCCAATTAGAAATAAACACTTTAAAAAATTTGAACTTTCAGAGAAGCAGCATATTCACTTAGCAGAAATGTGTAAGTCCGCTGGAATAGGATACATGGCATCTGTATGGAATCCAGATTTTGCAGAATGGGTAGATGAATATTCAACCATCTATAAAATTGGATCAGGAGATTTCACAGCTTTTCCAGTTATAGAAGACTTCTCCAAATTCAAAAAACCATTGATAATTTCTAGTGGTCTTTGTGACTTAGAGGACGTGGATAAAACTGTCAATTTTATTCGAGGCCTAGATTCCATCTACAACGATAAAAATAATCTGGCATTATTGCAATGTACTTCCATGTATCCTATCGCTTTTCAAGATGCCAATCTAAAGGCGATGCGCACCTTCAAGGAAAGGTATGATATACCTATAGGTTATTCTGACCATACAGAAGGATCATTTGCTTTAGAAATAGCGGTTGCATTAGGGGCAGAAATATTAGAATTTCACTTCACTGATAGTCGGGAAGATAAAGAGTTTAGGGATCATAAAGTATCTCTGACAAGAGATGAGGTTTTAAGTCTTACAGAAAAAATTTCAGATATACATGCTGTGCTTGGAGAGGGAGAAAAAACTTGTAGAGCAGTGGAAGAAGTGCATCATTTGAGTTTTAGAAGAGCATGTTATCTTAATAGAGACATGAAAGAAGGAGAGGTTATTACAGCCAATGACCTTGTATACATGAGGCCTAATCATGGCATAGATGCACGGGAATATAGAGACGTCATAGGGAAAGTGTTAGGTAAGAATATAAATAAGTACGAGAAGTTGGATTGGACTTATTTCAATAAATAGCAAGAATCCTCAAAATTTGTTTCTAAAGATTATACTATACTGGAAAAGCCTCAGACCAAAGTTACTTGGGTCATGGGTAAAGCTATTTTACACCTCCTCCAAATTTATAATAGGGTCGAATTTCAAATGTGATTCTATTCCAGATATTTTAATAACCCAGAATGGTAAAATCAATATTGGCGATGAGGTGTATCTGAGAAGAAATGTAGAATTGAGAGCCCATAATAAAGGTGAGATAAAGATAGGCAATCAAATTAGAATAGACAGAGGTGTTAGATTATTGGCTGCAAATGAATCCATCATAGATATAAAGTCAGGTACCCGTATAGGTTTATATTCAGTTTTTAATGGTGGAGATTCAATTACGTTGAATGAAAACTGTCTCATTTCTGGTTTTGTCTATCTGCAAACAAGCATGCACAAGTATAAAGATGCAACACCAATTAGAGATCAAGGATATAACCACCAGCCAATATCATTAGGCAAAAACACTTGGTTAGGCGCTCATGTCGTTGTACTACCTGGCGTATCACTTGGAGAAAAATGTGTAGTCGGTAGTAATGCCGTCGTCACCAATTCTTTCGCCGCTAATCAGACGATAGCAGGTGTCCCAGCAAAATCAATCAGCAAGACTTAAACTTATGTCACCCCTAATTACAGTATATATAACTAACTATAACTATGGACAGTATATCTCTAGAGCAATAGAAAGTGTCTTGTCTCAAGAGGGTATAACTTTTGAGTTAATCATCATAGATGATGGGTCAACTGACAACTCTAAAGAAATAATAGAACATTACAGAGTTAATCCAATCGTCTCTATCGTATATCAGCAAAATAAGGGGCTTAACATCACTAACAATATTGCCCTTAGTCTATCTCATGGAAAGTACATTATGCGTCTTGATGCAGATGATTATCTTCATAAAAATGCACTTCAAAAATTATCTGAGCCTTTAGAACAAAACAAGGAACTGGGATTAGTATTTCCAGATTACTATATAGTAGATGCTGAAGAGAATATTATAGAGCATCACAAGCGACATGATTTCAGAAAGGAGGTGACCTTATATGACCAGGCAGCACATGGCGCATGCACAATGATACGTGCAGATTTTCTCAGAGCACTTGGCGGTTATAATGAAAACTACAAATGCCAAGACGGGTATGAATTATGGATTAAATTTATAAGTAAATATAAGGTAGCCAATGTATCTGAACCCTTATTCAGTTATCGTCAACATGGTAATAACCTTACCTCCAACGAAAACCGAATTCTAGGGACTAGAGCTCAAATCAATGCAGATTACATTAAAGATTTAAATATAGATAATAGCTCATTGGCTGTTATTCCAATTAGAAGCAAAAAGGATAAATTTTATCAACTTGAAATAAATGGTGAGACCTTACTAAATCTAAAAATCAGTCAGGCTCTTAAATCTAATACCATAGACAAAGTCATTGTTTCATGCCCAGATAAATCAGTCTTAGAAACCATAGATGTTAGCTATATCGATCATCCCAAGTTTGTGTTTCACAAAAGGTCACAAGAGCTGGCAAGAATCAATACCTCATTAAGAGATACCATACTGGAAATCCTAAATCAAGGTTCGCATGAAGAAATGAATGCAATAGTTATTCTTGACTTAAGATTTCCACTTATCTCGACAGTAAAGATAAATGATGCAGTAAATACGATGATGCTCTTCAAGGCCAACTCACTCATAAGTGTAAGACCTGACAGCAACTTGTTTTTCAAACATGATGGCACAGGAATGAAACCAATACTTGGACAAGAGTCTCGAAGTAAATTGGAGAGAGATACGTTGTACAAACACGTTGGAGGTATTACCGTCGTAGATAAGAAAACCTTCCTAGAGCATGACAAAATTCTTCACGGCAAAGTAGGGCATATTGTATTAGACAAGAATAGTGCATATGTTATAGAAAATAAGTTGGACCTGGATATAGTTAGCCAGATTAACAAACTCTACAAGATTATTTGATGGAGAAGTTATTCTATATCATCATAGCTATTACTAATAGTATTCTAACTTTTTTCAAAATAATATTGAGATCCTCTTTTTTTATTAAAAAGTACAAAACAAAAAAAGAGCAGTTGTTCATTTTAGGAAATGGACCTTCACTTAAACAACAACTGCCATTATTAGAAAATAAATTTCGCAATAAGAGCATTCTATCTGTCAATGGATTTCCATTATCAGAATTATTCGAAAAAATACAGCCTAATTATTTTATAGTTTGTTCGCCAGGCTTTTACAGGAATGATGCTGTGGACTATAATGTAAAGGTTAGAAAAAATATCATCAAGAGTTTGGTGGAGAAAACCAACTGGCCAATTGTTTTCTTTATCCCCGCTGCGAGTAGAAAAAACAAACGGTTTACCGATTATATAAACTCTAATCAAAATATCTCCATTCAATACTATAATACAACACCAACAGAAGGACTTAAAAGCCTTAACCATCTTTTCTACAAAATAGGACTAGGGTCACCAAGACCGCACAATGTTTTGATTCCATCTATTTTACAAGCTGTCAATGCTGGTTATAAAAAAATATACCTGCTAGGGGCAGATCATTCTTGGCTACCTGAATTATCTGTAAATGAAAATAATGAAGTGTTACTCCACCAAAAACACTTCTATGATGAACAATCTTCTACAGCAAAACAAATGCATAAGAACGAAGGTAGAGGAAACAGAAAAATTCATGAAGTACTTCACAAATTCATGCTAAGTTTTAAAGCTTACCATGAGCTCAGTGAATATGCATCTACAAAAGATAGTACAATTATAAATCTTACAGAAGGCTCATTTATTGATGCCTTTGAAAAGGAGAATATTGACAGCCTCTAGAGAATGAAGGAAAAAATTTCAGTTATCGTTTGTACTTATAATCGAGTCAAGTTTATTCCTGATGCATTAGACCATTTAATACAGCAAGACTTAGACGCTTCAGAATACGAGATTATAATAGTCAACAATAACTCTACAGACAATACAGAACAAATCGTAACTGATTATATAAAACACAATACCACCCACAATTTTCGTCAAGTCTTCGAATCCAATCAAGGATTAAGTTTTGCTAGGAATCGAGGACTTAAAGAATCGAAGCATCCTCTTATTTGCTACATAGACGATGATGGCTATGCCTCCCCTAATTACCTATCTTCCATTCAGAACATAATGAATGACAATTCTAAGATTGTCGGAATCGGTGGCAAGGTCATCCCTCAGTATGAAGACAAAGAACCTGAGTGGTATAATCCCTATCTACGTATGATGGTGACTGCTATTGACTTTGGAGATAAACCATTTAAATGCTATGGCAAGAAATATCCTGCTGGCTGTAGCATGATATACAGAAAACACATCTTGGAGGAAGCAGGTGGTTTCAATAATGATCTAAAATGGAGAGCTGATGATAAATACATCTATCACCAAGTCAAAAAAATATCAGACGAAGTCTACTACCGTCCAGATATATGGGTACATCATCAAATAGATAAGGACAGAACCACAGATCAAAATTTTGATAGATTAAGTGGATTACTCGGATCAGAAGAAAGACTTAGAATACTTGGCAATAAAGCTTGGGCCTACCCTTTCAAAATGGCAGAATTTATATTCAAATATTTTGCATCCATCATTCTTGCTATTGGCTTCGCTCTAAATGGACAAGCGATAAAGGGAAAGTACACGATCAGGTTTCGATGGTTAGCTCTCTTACGCTTCCTAGGAAGATAATAAATTAACCGAATAATGCATTTAGACTGCATTGAAAAATTGTTATTTGCTTGAAAGAAAG
>CAZQDZ010000014.1:0-98302 GCA_964591455.1 uncultured Saprospiraceae bacterium | reverse complement strand
AAAAGTAGGAATTGTACTATTTAATCATAAAGACACACTTAAATGAACTATTCCTCCATTTTAGTTATCAAGTTAAAAGATTTCTCCGCTCCTTACAGTCGGTACCCATGACAAAAACTCAGTAGACTACCTTGACATCAAGCTCCAAGCTCCCTAGCAAGTCTAATCAATGCAAGTTCTTTATTTTTCTTTAGCAGCATTTGATAATGTTCAACTCCTTTCTCCATATATTCTTTCCCTTTTACCATAAGTCTCCAATAAAGTACTGCCAGTTTTCTTGCCATTGCCTTTATTGCAACTTTAGGTCCTTTTCTACTTCTCAATCTTCTGCCAAAGGCACCTATAGCAATCTTCTTACTGTTAATCAGTCCTTGTGCTATTACTCTGAATATCTGTCCCACTCTAGGTTTGCCTCTGTTTTTGGAGCTCTTCTTTTTTCCTGAGTTGTTCTGGCCAGGAGCAAGACCAAGCCACGACGTAAAGTGTTTTTCAGTTTTCCATTTGCTCAGGTCACTACCTAGTTCGCCATAAAGTTGTAGCCAAGTGTAATCAGTGATGCCAGGGATGTCGGTGGCCTCCTTTCCCGCAAAGACCATCAAGAGATGATTGCCGAGTTCAGCAATGTCTGGTGCATTGCCCTTGAGATATTTCCTTTTCTTTGGATTCTGAGGTGGCTTATTTCCTTTGTTGATTTTTTTGAGTAGCTTTTCAATTTCTGTGTCGCAGTTTTTAATCTGACCTTCATAGAACTTGTAAGTCTGTCTGGCTTGTTCCAAACTGAAGAGACCTATGTCAGTATATCTCCCTCTAAGTGCCTTGCTCAGTTCCTCGCTTTTATTGTTTAAGATTCTCTTGTGGCATAGACTCATCAGATAATTCACATCTCTTTTTCCAGCCAGTATGGCATCAATGATGGCTAGGCCGCTCTTGCCATGGATTTGGCTGATGACCTGGACCAACCTCACATTCATGTTCACCAGCGCCTTCTGCATATGGTTCACCGACATGGCTTTCATCTCCAGATGATCTTCTCTCAATCTTTGATAATCTCTTAAAGTCCTTATGTCTCCTGTGGACACATGACACCTGCTCAGTAATCCATAGGAATGCAACTGCCTTATCCATTGACAATCCTTGACATCGGTCTTTCTTCCTGGGACTTGTTTGGTAGACTTGCCGTCTACCAGCCAAACATCAATGCCAGCTTCGGTTAACACTTCGTGAAGGTTGACCCAGTAAATACCAGTTGCCTCCATGGCTACCGTATTGATGGAATTACTCAGCAGATAATCCCTAAGAAACCCCAAGTCTTCTGTAAAGGTGCCAAAGGAAACGACCTTTCCATCACCAATGCTTACAAAGAGTTTCTCAGATCCAATGTCAATCCCAGCTGCACCATTATGTATGAGCTTCATCTTAAAAAATTTTAATGATTCAAAAAAAACTCACGTCCATGAACAAACCTGTGATAATGTACCCTTCGGACAAACTGCAAATGCAGCCGTACCACTCTTCAGATTATCGTTCATGGAGACCATAGTCGAATGCAGGTAATTATACACTATACCGAGAGACGGCCACTTTATACATGAGCAAGGCCAAAGATACATTTGTCATCACTCTTCTGAATTGAAGGTCAATTAACTAAGTCGAAATGACAAAAATGCAGCAGACCTCTCCTACTTCTTCACAATAAAATGCACCCCATCATCTATAGGTAAAATCATATTCTCCACCCGATCATCTTGAAAAACATATTGGTTGAATGCATGCAGACCCTCTCCTAGTTTGTCTAGACTATCCGTAGCTACTATACCTTTCCACAGGACATTGTCAGCCAGTATCACCCCACCAGAGGGCATGAGCGGTAAGACGTACTCATAGTATTTGATATACTGTCGCTTAGCTGCATCTATAAATACTAAGTCCCATGGATGATTAATCTCTGCTATGGCTTCCATGGCATCACCTGTTAGCATGATTATCTGATCTGTGGCACCAAAGTCATGAAAGTGTTGGGCAGCCATCTTAGCATGGGTAGGGTCTTTTTCTAAGGTATATATCTGCCCTCCTTCTTGCAGGCCCTCTATAAGACAGAGGGCGCCATAGCCTGTGAAAGTGCCAAATTCTAAGACATACTTGGGCTTGAGTATTATGGACATCATCCTTAGATACTGACCAAGGTATGCTCCAGAAAGCATGATGGTCTTACCTGTAACCTTTGTCGCCTCAGTAATCGTTCTTAAGCCTGCAGGTGGCTGTGAGGAATGGGCAAGACAGTAGTCATGTATTTGGGAATCTGTAATTACTGGAATAGAAGACATTGTCATGGATTAAGTGTCAGAATGTTGTGGAAGAAATTTCTTTTTGAGATAAGGGTGCGCAAAGACAATCAGCATGACCAGTACAATGCCCAAGTAAAAACTAGGTCTCATTTGTGTATGCTCATTGAGTATGACTACAGCGAGTAAGATGCCGTAGACAGGTTCTAGATTTATGACCAGATTGGCATCGAAGGCGCTTACATATCTGAGTGCTTTCAGGCTAATGACATAAGCTAGTGTGGTACACCCCAGTGAGAGGACTAATAGATAAAGCCAGTCTTGACTCGTCGGCATCATATTCCCGGTAGGTAATACAAGTAATAGTATAGATATAAAGAAAAAAGCACTGCTCATTTCCAGAAAGCTGATCTGATATGCATCCGCTTCACCTACCATCTTCTTATTGAGTGTGGCAAACAAGGAGGCCAAAAAGGCTGATATCAGCCCGATCCCTAGACCTTGCATCATCGTGATATCCAGATCACTGGCTATCATCATCATTGGGGGTATAATAAGAAGTCCTAATATGAGCTCTAATCGATAGAATGGCCGCTTCATTATTACCGGTTCTATGAATGCCGTGAATAGAGAAGTGGTCGCCATGGCAGCCAGTGTGATAGAAGCATTGGCATACTTGATAGCGCCATAGAAGGTTATCCAATGAAGAGCGACCAGGAATCCAATTCCAATATAGCGTATAACAACTTTCCTGTCCATAGTCAGAATACGTCTGCCCCAGCCTACAAAGAAGAGTAAACTTAGACTGGTGATGAGTACTCTCCACCATACCAGATTTACAGCTGACAGGCTTATCAAATCCCCTAATATAGCTGTCAATCCATACAGTATGACCGCTGCATGCAATTGGAGATAGGCTATTTTTTGTGAGGACTTCATGTATTAATACAGAATGTTAAAAGTAAGATAGTAGACTAAGAATCCTATAGATTAGCAAATGAATGGCATAATCGACATTTTAAAGGCTATAATTCAGTCATGATACCATTCTACTAAGCACATTTATACTACATTTGAAATTCTAACACCCTGATATGGTCTTAAAAGTAGGCGACAAAGCGCCAAGTTTTATGCTTAAAGATTCTGGTCTAAATGATGTAGATATTTCTACTAGTTCTGACCAAAATACTGTACTTCTTTTCTTTCCACTTGCTTACACAAGTGTATGTACTACCGAATTATGTACGATGAGAGATGAGTTATCAGATTATAATGACCTCAATGCACGCGTCATTGCCATATCAGTGGATTCTCCGTTTACATTAGCAAAATTTAAAGAGGATAACAACCTCAATTTCACCTTATTATCTGACTTCAACAAAGAAGTAAGTAGAGCTTACGATGCGATCTATGAAGATTTTGTCGCTGGCTTGAAAGGTGTCTCTAAGCGTGCCGCTTTTGTTATAGACAAGAATGGAATAATTAAATATGCTGAGGTATTGGAAAATGCGGGGAATTTGCCCAATTTTGAAGCCGTTAGAAAAGCATTAGCTAAATTGAACTAACACCCTATAAATACTAGAATTCATATGACTAAGAAAAATGAATCCTTAAATACTATACTTGCCTCAGAGATAGAAGAAGTAATGCAAGTGGAGGAGACAACAACTGATCTAGTACATTCACAACTAGTTGTATATAATGACGATTTCAATACTTTCGATTGGGTCATCCAATGTTTTATGGAAGTATGCCAACATACATTCGAACAATCAGAACAATTATCTCTATTAGTTCACTATAAAGGAAAAGCGATAGTCAAGACAGGAAACTTTGACATATTGAAGCCGATGAAAGATGCACTTGTAGAGAGAGGACTATCTGCTGTTATAGACCATATGGTCGAGCGATAATACATTTACTTCATGCCATATTATCTACCAGAGAGGGTAGAGTTTTTTCCACATCCATATTATTCTGATGAAGATGGTTTGCTTGCTATTGGAGGCAATCTGACACCAGAAACGCTATTAATGGCTTATCAATGGGGTATTTTTCCATGGACAAGCGAAGACCAGCCACTGTTGTGGTGGAGTACACATCCACGGTGTGTACTATTGCCATCCCAAATTAAGGTATCTAAGAGCATGAGATCTATTCTCAATAGTCCTGATTGGCATTGGACTATGGATACACAATTTCCAGAGGTAATTCATCGATGTAAAGAGAAGAATAGAAAAGGACAAGAAGGGACCTGGATATTTACAGAACTAGAAGAAGCTTTTGTAGAATTACATCATCGAGGTTTTGCGCATTCTGTAGAAGTTTGGCACCAAGATAAGATGGTGGCAGGACTTTATGGTTTATGCCTGGGTAACATCTTTTTTGGTGAATCTATGTTTACTGACATAAGTAATGGGTCTAAATTTGGATTCATTAATCTGGTAAAGTGGTTAGAGAAAAGAGGATGTACTATGATAGACTGTCAGCAAGAGACAGCGCATCTAATAAGTATGGGCGCCACCATGATTAGTGCAGAGGCTTTCCATAAGTCGCTGAAAAAAAATATTTTCGCACCAACAAATCGTGGGTCATGGACTATTAAAGCGTCAGGCCCTAATTAGGCACACTGAAGAATGATAGATTATACAAAATACACCTTGGACAATGGTCTGACGGTAATCCTCCACAAAGATGACAGTACACCACTAGCCACTGTCAATGTACTCTATAAAGTAGGTGCAAAAAATGAAGATCCCTCCAGGACTGGCTTTGCGCATCTTTTCGAACACCTCATGTTTGGAGGATCTAAAAATATACCTGACTTTGATACACCAATCCAGCAAGCTGGCGGAGACAATAATGCCTTCACAAATGCTGACATCACTAACTTTTACAATATCGTCCCAGCAGATAATCTGGAGACAGCGCTCTGGCTGGAATCGGACAGGATGCTCCAGCTTGATTTCTCACAACAGAGTTTGGATGTACAAAAGAAGGTTGTAGTAGAAGAATTCAAGGAGACATGCACTAATAAGCCGTATGGCGATATGTGGCATGAATTATCAGGGCTGGCATTCACCACACATTCTTACAGGTGGCCCACCATAGGATTGGTACCTGAGCATATCTCAGAAGCCCAACTAAGTGATGTAAAAGAATTTTTCAATAATTATTATAAACCCAGCAATGCGATTCTTGTTATAGCTGGCAAATTAGACATCCCATATACGAAGGAAGTAATCAGTCAATGGTTTGGCCCTATCAAAGGTGGACCCGTAGACTTCAGAGACATCCCGACTGAGCCTAAACAAACTGCACCACGCATAAAAGTGCTAGAGCAAGCGGTCCCTTCAGATGCGATATACATGGGATTCCATATGCCAGAGCGGTTGCATCCAGATTTCATTGCCTATGACTTGCTTTCTGATATTATGAGCGGTGGCCGTTCTTCCAGATTCTACCAGAAACTTGTCAAAGGATCCAACTTGTTCTCATCAGCTAATGCTTATATTTCTGGCACAGTTGACCCAGGTTTATTTATTATCGAAGCCAAGCTAATCAATGGTGTGGACATAGAAGAGGCAAAATCAGCTATATGGCAAGAACTCACTCATCTAACGGAATCTGCTCCTGAACAAACAGAGTTGCAAAAAGTCAAAAATAGTATGATCAGCGGTGTAGAATTTTCTGAAGTCAGTGTGAATAATAAGGCTATCAATTTAGCTTATTATGAAATGCTGGGTGATGCCGCTCTCATCAATAACCAAATAAAAGAGATAGAGGATGTAAACGCTGAAGACATATTGCGAGTAGCCCAACAGGTTTTTGTTTCAGATAATTGTTCAGAGATTATATATAAGTCTACAAACTAAGGAGTGCATTTTGTAACTGCATCAGAATTTCACATTTTCCAATTCTCAGCAAATCAAAAAAAAGGAGCCCTTCGCCGAGCGGCAAAGGACTCCTAATATTTAGTGCTAACGAAAACCTTATTAATTAGGTTTCAGATAATCTATCTTCACTTGTGTACTGAATTCGCTTGACTTGCCGTCATATTAATTCAATACGCTTTTGTAGTTCTCTCTCTTGCGACCTGAAACCAATGTCCTCCAATTACTGGACAACAATCATCTTGAACTGAGATACGCCATAATCAGTCGTCAACTTAATGTAGACGATACCATCTGCGCCCAGTTCCTCCTTAGTCAGGGTCATATTATTGAGCCCTCTTACATATTGTCCTTCTTTTCTGTAGACCAGACCTCCATTGACATCATAGAATTCCCATCTTCCTGAGCCAGCATCTGGCATATGGAATTCGATTCTTGTTCTACTCATCCATGGATTTGGACTTACTGATACGATGTTAGATACTGTCACAGCTCTTACATCTAGACCGACATTCACGATCTCATAATCACCTCTGTATGCTTCTGCCTCAGTGACAGACGAACTGATCTCAAATAAATCTGCTACATTGATATTACTCTCTGCTCTTACCACTATTTCAAACAGTGGCTCATCACTCTCTATATCTAAGGCTTGATCTGAACCATAACTCATCGTCATCCACCCTTCCGCTTGACTAGCTATATTGTAGTTAGTCGCGTCTATATTCAGCGCACCACTTTCTATAGTCAATATCTCTATGTCTGTAGGATTGAAAGCTAACGTCATCTGCCATCCTTGCATCTGCTCATAGTTTCTACCGTATACTGGTATGTGTACTACTGCGTCTGCTTCTCCTTGCATACTTGGCACCTCCAAGTTCAATGGCCATCTGTAACTCTTCATGTCTACTTTGCTCTGATAAGAATTAGTCACAGCTGTATTATCCACATCACCTATCTTGACACCTACAAAATCTATATCCATGTTAGTAGATAGATCTAGAATCTCATAGGTCTCATCTATAACTTGTGACCATGGATTGAGTGAATCTTGCCATGTATACTCCGACTGAACAAATCTCCAACTAGAATTATCAGGGAACTCTGTATAGACTCCAAGTATTAGCTTACGCAATTCTACTAGGTCTGCTCCATCCACTTTTTGGTTGCCGTTAATATCAGCTGCCATCAGTTGGTAAGGATTATCAAATCTCTCTAATCCTAAGATGTGTCGTTGTATTCGTATTAAGTCTATAGTATTTACACCATTGGTATCATCTCCGTCCTTAGATGGTATCACCTCATAGTCACCACCCATCGGCATATTAAAGAAGGCATACTCGCCATCCTCATCAGTCATATCGACATTAGTTGTTTCGCTTAAGTCTATAACTACACTCTCTATAGACTCCAACTGTGGCGTGAATACCTCTCCTTGGATAGCGACCATCATGCCACCACAAGCTACTAATGGATCTTGTACTTCTACTACGCCGACACAAAAATCAGTTACTCCAGTGTTGCTATCTCTTACGTAGAGACTAATACGCTGTGTCCCAACATCTGAACAACCGAAAGTTATACTCTGCTGCAGCGCTTGCTCATCGAATCCAACTGTTACTGGATTACCGCAAAGGTGGTAACTGCCTGCATCTATATCTTCAGCCCAAAATTCTGCGACACCTGCATGATCCAAGGTAATGCTTAACGCATTATGACAGATAGGAACTGGTGGCTTAGTATTCACAACTTCAAACATCTGAGTGACAGTCGTACAATTTCCGCAGCCATCACATACTGTCCAAGTAACGCTATAAGTACCTGTAGCAAATGTGCCTGAGAAATTTGGCGCATTGCCTGACAATGGAATCCCGCCTGCATCAAACAGAACCGGCAAGCCATTAGCATCTACTATGTCAAAAGACCATCTTAAATTATCTGTCGTCGTGCAATCATCCATCGCAGTTCTGCTAAGAGCAATCTGTCCACTGTCACAGTCTATACTTGCAGAATCAAATACAACATCAGTCTGTGGATCTATTACCGGTGCAATATCATTCTCTATCTTAATCGTCTGAATATACGGACCACTTAGAGGGAAGGTCGCAAACTGACCATTGATTTCAGTACACCAATCTATTACTGTCCAAGCTCTTCTAATGACGCCGCAATCTCCAGATTGTGGATCTTCTGCAAAGAATTCATCCCGATAATCAACACCTAACATGCTGCACGCATCATTCCCTCTAAGGAATCTAGGGAAAGCAAATGGTTCCTCTAGTATCTCTGGCACTAACTGAGCTGCTGTACCACAGTCTGCGGTAAAGTCAAGTGGGAATTCTATATCAGCTTCTGTAAATGGTATCTGATTAGTAATTGTAATCAATTGCTTACAACTTCTCACCACGTTACCAAAATTGTCTGTGATATTAAATGTTCTTTCTATAGTACCTATACCACACTGATTCTGATTTGCATCTACAATCTCATTTAATGGTTGCAGTGCTGCACAATTATCAACAATCTCTGGCGAACCGAAAAGTAAGTTCAACTGATCCATTGCTATAGGCTCTCTACAATCTATATTCCTATCTACAGGACAAGTCAAGCTAGGAATCGCTTTGTCTTGAACCTCTACACTCACCATACAGTCACTGAAGTTACCTCCCTTATCTAGTGCTCTAAAGACGACCAGTTGTTCGTCTCCAACATCTGAGCAGCAGAATCTGATATAAGGAATGCATAAATCATTCTCACTCAAAAACTCTACGCCATCTAACACCAATCCAGTATCTATATCAGGATCACAACCTGTCATAACTCTACTTCTTTCTACGTAACTAATGCCTTGGTATACCGTATCTACACTTAGTGATCTGAAGAAAATAACATCACTCATCTTCATAGCACAAGTCGTTACTTCTCCACATTCATCCCAACTTCCATCATCAAAGACATCACTAGGGACGATTGTGTTTCCATCTAAGCTGATACTCACTACTGTGGCTCTTTCGCATATAGCCACTGGCTCTGTATTATCTCTGACAGTTACTGTAGTCGTACAAGAAGCGATGTTGCCACAGTTGTCACTTGCCACATATCTCAATAAGTTAACACCTATATCTAGCGTAGCAAAACCACCATTGGAATCTACTGTTCCTCTAGGATGTTCGATTCTGACATTGTCACCATTAGCACAGGCATCTATCACAGTAGCCGGTGGCAACTGTACACTACCAGCACAATCATCATTAGTAGTCACCATGAACGGTGCAGGACAAGTTACCTCTGGTGCTAGATCATCACGTATCTCTATAAGCTGTGTCGCTGTCGCTGGAATTTCTGTACCACAGAACCACTCTCTTACTTCGAAGGTTCTCAGTACTTTTCTATCACATCCATTCTGTGGTAACTCGATATCTGTAAATAACAATACTGCACTACAGTTCCCGGTTGTGTTACCTTCTAATAAGACTGGACCATCAGGTGTCAATACACTTAGACCTCCATCAGGAATTATAGGCACCCCTGTACCTGACCCTGTCATAGGACAAATGAAGTTCGTTCCTATTCCTGAACCTGATCCAGTACCCGGTCCTGTACATAAGAATGGTATACCAAGATCTCCATTAGGCGCCTGAGCAAAAGGTCGTGGAATGCCTGAAGGTAATAATATGAAACTATCTAATTCACTACATTTAATTGTAGCAGTTATAGGAAATTGCAACCCAGACAGATCAATTCTTTCTAGAAGTATCTCTTGTTCGCATGTAGTAGAATTACCTACTGCATCAGTCGCAACATAAGTCCTGGATACTCTATGAGTATACCTATCGTCACAATCCAACCTTTCTCTTATTTCATTCGCTAACCTAACGGTAGCTGTACCTGCACATTGGTTTGTAGCTACCTCAGGAAGTGGCAACATATCTAGTGCAGCACAAGTCAACGTTAAGTTAGGTGGACAATCTATCTGAGGTAGGTTCTTGAATTCTACCAATAAATTACCCCAACAGCTATTGCCATTATCACATAACGGATCATTATTAGAGATTCTAAATGTTAGATTCTGATTAATATGCTCAACCCCTAACTTGGTCGTTGGCATATTATTCTCATCTCTGAGTAAATCTCCATGCTCATCGAAGAGCTCTACATCATAGAAGATACTCTGACACTCTAATCCTACACCTCCCATGTTAGATGTGAATTCTGCCATACACATCTCATTAAGAGATACATTGAGTTGTGAGATACATGTGAAGTCATCATCACAACATGAAGCTGGTATAAAGTTATCAGTTACACATACTTCAAAACCACCACATCTCGACCTGTTTCCTCCACAATCTGTCAATGTATAATCCACTTGAGTACATCCCACAGGGAAGAATTCTGTAGTGGTAGATCCACCGACTACAACATCACTGCTCACTGTACCATCAGGAAGAGACATATTCATCACAATAGTACCCATACAGCAGTTATCGTCCATCAATGGATGTGTCCACGTATGTTCTGTACCCGCCTGTTGGGTTACCTCCAAGTCTAAATCTGGTTCAGTATATGGACCAAACTCAAACAATTGTAGTTCCCATCCAACAACGGAGCCTGCATCTAGACCAGCACCCATCACATTCAAGGTCCAAAGACCTGCTGAATTCAACCCATTAAAGGCATTGAAAGATTCTTCTGGCCTAAACCAAAGCAATGAGTTGATATCACCACATGCAGCTGAAACTAATTCTACTTGACTTGTATCACTGATACTAGACAAGAAATTTGATGTACCTGGGCATAATCCGTCAAATACCTTGACCTGTGTACCGTCTGGCGCTATTAAGTAGGCCGATACTTGACCTATATCCGTATGTAATATTTCTAATCCATTAATCTGTACATAATCTACAGTGAAAGACTGTGTAATATTTACTGTGCTTTCATTACACATGCCTGGATTAATTGGCAACGCTGTTCCTCTACCAGAACCTTCTTGTGCAATGGCTGCACACATAGGTGCTTGGTCATCGCCAACGCTTAGTACGAATGAACATTCACTAGCGCTGGCTACTTCAGATTGTAATGAAGTGCTTGTACCATTATTAGCCATAACATCAAGTGTATTGTTAAGTACACCAATGTTCTGTGTACAATCCAAGGTTACTTTCCAATCTCTTGCGGCATCATGATCCCAGTTCCATACTCTGCAGACATCACCACCATTTAAGGTACCTGTCCAGTCTGCTCTACCATATCCATTGACAGCTAACTGATCAAACGTGGCGTCCATATACTCAAGCGTATAAGCAGCTAGATCACCATATGCTATATCTGTTGTAAAGGTGTAAACCAACACAGCCCCAGGCGCTAAGCTCGTACCTGCAGGTAGTGTATCAGATTCTACCCCATTTCCATATCTATTTATAGTCAAGCAGTTAAGGTCGACTGTAGCTGGTCCAAGGTTAGATATTTCTATCATATCGGTACCAGCTTGTACAACTTCAGTAATCAACAATAATGGCTGATCTTGTACTCTGAAGCTCACATTATGATCGCCAACTGTAAATTGTGTCGTGCTTTCTAATACATCCATTCCTGAAGCAACTACTGCTCCTGATGGATCTTCTGCTTTCCATATTACTGCACTGTTATCAGGACAGTTATCTTCAAATTCTATTGCTAAGTCATTTGGTAAATCTTCACCACATAGTGCCGACTGATCTCCTGGACAAGACGTAATCTCTGGTGCCGTATGGAAATCATTGACGATGACTTTGAATGAGCACTCAGAAGAGTTACCACATTCATCCACTGCAACAAAGGTCAACTCTGTGGTTCCTACTGGAAATACGCTTCCAGAATTTAACCCAGAGTTATCTACTTGTGTAACAGTCACATCCCCTGAACAATTATCTGCCGCAGCTGGTGGTGAGAAGTTAACAAAGGCTTCACACCAGGTCTCTGGTGCAGCAGTAACTACTGGTAATCTTTCACAATTTGTGAATTCTGGAGGTGTATTATCACCTACCGCCCACGTATGTGTGACGCTAGAAGTATTTCCACAATCATCAGTTGCTGTAAAGACAACATCTACGCTTCTACTTCCTGGACAAGTCTCCACAAAGTTAGCTGGCGTAAAGTCATTCGTCCAAGTCACACTACCACAAACATCAGTTGCAGTTGCACCCGCGTTTGATGCCAACCATGCATCGAAATCAGGGAAGTTACCTCCCGGATCGTTTTCACACTCGTTCATAGCCATGTCTGCACCCGGTGTGATTACTGGCTCTGATGTATCTTCTATAATAAAGCTCGCTTCAGTACTAGAAGCATTACCGCATTCATCTGTTGCAGTAAATCTGTACACTCTTGTAGAGGTAGCACCGCATCCTGAGATGACATTCAATAATTCTGAAGACCATATAAATGTACAGTTATCAGTTGCTACTGCACCTCCATTCGCAGATACCCAAGCAGCATGAGCTGCCTCATTGCCAGCACCATCACATTCTACGATTTCGTTAGCCGCTGGTACCGAAATTGCTGGAGGCGTACCATCCGTATTTTGTCTTATAGTAAACTGAGAGTTACACCCGTTCGGCGTATTCAAGCTATAAGTCACGTCAAATGGTCCACATTCTGTCACAGTCAACGTTGCTGTCAATCCATTCCCATCATCTACGACTCCGACTCCTGAGAATTGACCCCCAGGTACATTAGCAGTATAGGTGACAACATCTCCAATACATGGTTCTGTGTTATCTACTGAGAATGTGGCATCTTGAGAAGTACCATCTTGTACAGTTATCTGGAAACAAAATTCTTCCACACAAGCACCTCCTGGTATAATGCCACAAGCAGGATACACTGATGTCTCTGTCAAACATAAGGTTACAATACCTACGCCAGTGACGCTGATCTCTCCTGTGATTGGGTCGTTCAACGTAGCTGGTCCTGAGACCGTAAATGCTGTCGTTACAATGCCTGCATAAGTCGGTGAATTAATTAATGGTGTATATATATGGTCGGCTACAGGATCTCCTGCACTCCAACACACCTGATCTTGGATATCAAAACTTGGTTGTGGCTGCTCAGATACTGACACATAGCTTGTCACCTCTGCAGGTGCAACTACACATGGACCTACATAAGTCAAAGTCAAATCATAGCATCCTGGCTCATCGTACACCATAGCTCCTCCTACAATATTTCCTGCACCACCTCCTGAGATTACCCAATTATCTGTATCACTAACATCTATTCCTGGGAAGTATTGTGATAATGACACTGATCCCGAAGCGCCTATCTGACAAGTAAAGTCTAAAGACACTGGCGCTGGTAAAGTCGGCGCTTGTATGACTTCTATTGTATGACATTCAGTAGCTTCACATTGGTTATTGTAGAACACTGTTACACAGATATCTATAAAACCTGATAATCCTGTCGGATTAAAACTACCCGTACCGTCACCATTATCTGTTACACCTAAACCACTCCAACTAACAACTGCTGGAGGCAAAGCAATATTAATATTATCTAAGCTTAAAGCATATGGAGGTGTATCATTATCACATATAGGTGCTGTCGGTGGTGTCCAGCTTGCATCCGCTTCACAAGGTAGACTAGTAACAGCTGAATCATCGGGAGAATCTATGCCATTACCTTGTGGGTCAGTCCCTGAAGCATTTGCGGTATTCATCACGCCACCTGGTACGCCTGCACCATTAGCCACATCCACATCCGTCAAAGTATAAGTTGCTGTACATATCACTGATTCACCTGGTGCCAAGGTTGTAGGCACACATACAATCGCACTCATCGTCCCTGTCCCAGCTACACCATTAAAGGCTGGGCCTGGATCAGTGATCATCACGTTATCCATCGTTACATTTCCAGTATTCGTTACTTCATATGAATATGGAATTTGGTCTCCAGCATTAACTATGCCATCTCCGTTATCTACGATTGCTCCTGCTGATTTCTCCATATCTAACATCGGCGCATTAGCAATATCAGTTTGTGCATCATCATCAGGTGAGGTTGTGGTACCACCACTAGGATCTGTTCCTGATGCATTGGCAGTATTCATAATTGCACCTGGTAGTCCTGCTGCATTATTCACATCAGCCTGACTCATGACATATACCGCTGTAAATGTCTGACAAGCTCCTGGTTCTAATGAAGGTGCATTCAATGGATTAAAAGCGCTTAGGCTGTTTGTGCCAGGAGTGCCATTGAACGTCGGTCCACTATCCATAGGTGCTACCGCAGTCAAGGTCACGTTACCTGTATTACAAACTTCATATGAATACAGAATCTCATCTCCTGCATCTGATATCAAACCATCAACTCCAAGTAATATGGTCGGCTCTGCAGCACTCTTTTCCATATCCAACATTGGTGCAGCAGGTATTTCTGTTACAGCAGTATCATCTGGCGTATCTACTGGTCCATTAGGTCCATCTCCTGAAGCATTTGCCGTATTAGTTACACCGTCAGTTATCCCTGCTCCATTATCTATATCAGTCTGACTCAAAACATAAACCGCAGTACAGGTCATTGTTGCGCCAGAAACTAAAACAGAACTAGGACAAATTATATTCAGACCATTTGTACCAGGCACACCATTAAAGTTTGGTCCTGGATCATTTACTGTTACATTAGTTATAGTACCCGCTCCGCTATTCGTCACCACATAAGTATAGACGATTTCATCACCTGCATCGACTAAACCTGGATCTAATCCATTATTTGCAGATGGTGTAGAAGCTGATTTTTCAAACTCTAGTACTGCATCATCAGAATCATCAAAAGGATCGAATCCAAGTGCACATTCATCAGCATTATTTACACCACCGCCATCACAATCAAGCGTTGCCATATCGGAAGTCGGATTTTCTAGTATATAATCACATATATCCAATACGTCACTTGGGAAATTATCACAGTCATAATCATCAGATGGATCGAATGGATTATCACCATTCATACATTCTGTCAGATTATCTATGCCACCACCATCACAATCGGCAGTTGCCATAGGATTAGTAGGGTTCGCTAAAATAAATTCACAATGATTAATATCAGCTGCTGCAAATGCTTCACAACTATCATCGAAGCTTATCAATGGATCTCCTCCAGCTTCACATTCTTCTAGATTACTTACACCTCCACCGTCACAATCAGCAGTCGCCATTGGATTAGTAGGATTTGCTAAGATAAATGCGCAATGATCTATGTCTGCAGCTGCAAATGCTTCGCAACTGTCGTCATAATCTATAAATGGATCTCCTCCTTCCATACATTCTTCTATATTACTTACACCTCCTCCATCACAATCAGCTGTCGCCATCGGACTCGTAGGATTAGCAAGTATATAAGCGCAATGATCTATATCTGCTGCTGCAAAATTATCGCAACTATCATCTGCTGAGAAGAAAGGATCTCCACCAGCATTACATTCTTCTATGTTGTTTAATCCACCATCATCACAATCCAAAGTTGCCAATGGACTTGTAGGATTCAACGCTAAGAAAGCACATAAGTCTATTCCTGACGCTGCGAAGTTTTCACAACTGTCATCAATAGGATTGAATGGATCACCACCTGCCATACATTCTTCTAAGTTATTGACTCCTCCACCATCACAGTCTGCTGTCGCCATCGGACTCGTAGGATTAGCTAAGATATATGCGCAAGGATCAGTAGTCCCTAGTTCAAAGTTCTCACAACTGTCATCGATAGGATTTAACGGATCGCCTCCTGCTTGACATTCTTCTAAGTTACTAACTCCTCCACCGTCACAATCTGCTGTCGCCATCGGACTCGTCGGATTAGCCAAGATAAATTCGCAGTGATTTATGTCTGCTGCTGCAAAAGCATCACAACTGTCATCGTAATCTACAAATGGATCTCCACCAGCCATACATTCAGCAAAGTTGCTCACACCACCGCCATCACAATCTGCAGTCGCCATTGGATTATTAGGATTAGCCAAGATAAATTCGCAGTGATTTATGTCGGCCGCTGCAAATTCCTCACAGCTGTCATCATAAGATATTAGTGGGTCTCCACCATCTGCACATTCATCTGCATTGCTCACACCACCGCCATCACAATCTGCAGTCGCCATTGGACTGCCAATATTTACCGCTAAGTAATCACAGAGATCAAGACCTGAATCTACAAAGTTATCACAACTGTCATCTGCTGGATTGAGAGGATCACCTCCCATATCGCATTCGGTCTGATTATCTACTCCTCCACCATCGCAATCCATCGTTGCCATAGGGCTGCCAGGATTCAATGCCAAGTAGGCACATAAATCTATACCAGACGCTGCGAAATTATCGCAACTGTCATCTGCCGCGAAGAATGGATCTCCACCTGCATTACATTCATCTATATTATTTAAGCCACCACCATCACAGTCCATTGTCGCCAATGGACTTGTTGGATTAGCTGCTAGGTAAACACATAAGTCCTGACCTGAGGCTAAGAAACTATCACAGCTATCATCGATAGGATCAAGTGGATTACCTCCAGCATTACATTCATCTATATTGCTGACACCGCCTCCATCACAATCTGCAAGTGCAAGTGGACCTGTAGGGTTAGCCATGATAAGTTCACATAATTCTTCGCCTGTACCTTCGAAGGTATCACAACTATCGTCCATTGGATCAAACGGATCCCCACCTTGAGCACATTCCTCTACATTGGATACACCTCCGCCATCACAATCCGCCAAGGCCATAGGGCTGGTAGGATTAGCTAGGATATAGGCACATGGATCAGTCACCATCGCTTCAAAATTATCGCAGCTGTCATCAACTGGATCGAAAGGATTACCTCCCGCAACACATTCATCATAATTACTAACACCGCCACCATCACAATCTGCTAAGGCCATCGGATTGGTTGGGTTAGCCAAAATAAATGCACATGGATCTGCAACCATTGTCTCTAAATTATCACAGCTATCATCTACAGGATTGAAAGGATCACCTCCTGCATTACATTCGTCTATATTATTCAAGCCACCGCCATCGCAATCTAGCGTTGCTAATGGGCTACCTGGGTTGAGCGCCAGATAGACACATAGGTCAATTCCTGAAGCGGCAAAGCTATCGCAGTTATCATCAACTGGGTCAGTAGGATCTCCTCCGTTCTGACATTCGATTAGATTATTTTCTCCACCTCCATCACAATCAGCTGTTGCTAGTGGACTGGTCGGGTCAGCTAATACTAATGCACATATGTCTACACCTTCAGCAATAGCAGCATCACAATCATCTTCTGGTGAACCAGCACTAGGATCTGTTCCCGCTGCACATTCTGTTGCATTATCAACACCACCTCCATCACAATCTAAGGCTCCAACCCCACTAAGAGGATTCAGTAAGATATAATCACATATATCTATCCCTTGAGCTGCTAGCATATCACAATCACAAGCATCACCTGGAATCACATTTACAAGACATCCCATAGGCTCATAAGTCATATCTGCAGCAAATATATTTCCATCCATATCTTGGAAGCCCATCAGAGTTTCTCTTGTTTCTCCTGGAGGTGTATTGTCATCCGGGCCAGTAGCTGCAACCATCGTTATCAGTGGTTCGTCAACAAAATCAACAAAGCCCGAACCTAGATTTATCATTGGACTGACATCAAATCCAACAGCTATGTCTGTCATATAAATTCTAAATCTTAAGTACTGTCCTGTACATGCAGGTGTCGTTGCTGGCAGACAGAAATAGCCTGTAGGTGTTCCTGCTTCATTTCCTCCACCTGCTTGCACTAGTTCTGCTACTGGTGCCAAATCAGTTAGAGATGAACCTACTAATACCAATCCTGCATCAGCACCTCCTCCACCTATCTGGACGCCTATGTCTGTTACATAATCAGGTATCAACATCCAAAAATCTAACTGGATCATCTCCAATTCTCCATTGCTGCCTGCACATGGAACAGACGGATCTAGCTCAACAGCTGCATCTGATACTCGTGGGCCAATGGCCGGCAATGTAGATATACAGCCTTCTAATGGCGTACCTGCATCGGCAGGTGCCAATGGATAGCCATTTGCATCTGTATCACAGAATAGTTGATTTATAAATCCTTGATGCGCTGCAGTAACAGTTGGTAAGCCACTTACTCCTGGAACACAGTTACTCCAATATTGCATGTATGCAGGCTTATCAGTCACTGGTACTGAATACTCTATAGATTCAGCTGGACATGAAAAAGTAGGTATGACGGGAGTCGCATATTCAGGTATAGTAGTACATACTGAACTTGTAGGTAAAGTGGGACTACAAGCATACATAAATCCTCTGTAATCTCTCGCTTCATCATCAGTTAACAATAAACAGTTAGGTGGCAACGTAAATGGCGCTGCTGTTCCATCAAAAGGGTCTCCAGCATTTCCTGCTATATTACCAGTATTTGTAGTGCATATTCCATCTAGACATGTACAGTCACCTATCGCATCATCTCCAGGGAATATTGGGTTACCGCCCATCGCACATTCTGTCGCATTATCTATACCGCCGCCATCACAGTCCATGGTAGCTATATTACTTCCAGGATTACCTAATATATAAGTACATATATCTATTCCCATTGCGAACGCATTGTCACAATTTATATCATCAGCAGGATTTAATGGATCATCTCCATTAGCACATTCTGTTGCATTATCTACACCGCCGCCATCACAATCTAGCGTGGCCATATTTGAAGTAGGATTTTCTGCCAAGAATTCACATAAATCTAAACCTGAGGCTGCAAAATTGTCACAATTATAATCATCTGTAGTATCCGTAGGATCTGTAGGCACAAAAAATGGATCTGGATCTGGTGTTATAGTGCCGTCATCATTTATAACTGCGCCTGGTCCAAAACATTCTGTAAAATTATCTACGCCGCCACCATCACAATCCATCGTTGCTAATGTGGTGTTAGGATTATCAGCTAAGAAATCACACATGTCTAAACCTGAAGACGAAAAATTGTCACAGTTATAATCATCTGATGCACTACCTGGATTAGGGTCAGTAGGTGTATAATCAGGGTCTGAAGGTTCGAAACCTCCCATTCCATCAGGCACAGGTCCACCAGGACCGAAACACTCATCTGCATTACTTACGCCTCCGCCATCACAATCCAACATACCTATCGTTGCATCTGGATTATCAGCTAATATATCACAGATGTCTAGTCCAGCTGCTGCTGCACTCTCACAATTATAATCGTCATCGTTGTCTAATGGGTCAGTGCCATCATCTGTAGTAGGGTCTCCATCTGGATCACACTCTGTTGCGTTATCTACTCCGCCACCGTCACAATCCAACGTTGCGATATTTGATCCTGGATTAGCTGCTATATAAGCACATATTCCACCTGGAATCAAGGCTGCATTGTCACAGTTAAAATCATCCCCTGACTCTGCAGGATCAGTAGGGACAAAAGTAGGATCTGGGTCAGGTGTAATCGTTCCATCAGGATTTATCACGGCACCTGGCCCGAAACATTCAGTAAAGTTATCTATACCTCCACCATCACAATCCTCTGTAGCCAAGCTACTTGTGGGGTTTGTCATTATAAAATCACAAAGGTCGATTCCTGAAGCAGCAATATTATCGCAATTTAAATCACATGCCGTATAATTTATTGTCACCGTAAATTCACATTGTTCATCAGCAGGAAGGCTTGTTGGCCCTGTAGCCGTAACTGTTATAGCTCCATCAGCGATCGCAGGTGCAAATGTCGTATTCAGCATAGTTCCGGCAATAGTCGCATCAGCGGATGTAGTCGCGTATGTAAAACTCAAGCCTTCATCGCTGAATGCATTTAATTCATCCAAGTCATAACTTGTATCATCACACAACTCTCCAAGTTCAGCTGTCACTGGATCAAATATATCCACTGGTGTGGACGAAGGACAAGCTAGTGGTTCATAAGTGCCATCCAAGGCAAATACATTGTCATTATCATCTATAAATCCAGATAATATATCTGAAGAATAACTAATCGTAGGAATTACATTATCCGCTGGTCCTGTCGCAGGAATGACTGCAGCTCCTGCTATATTGTCAACTCTGTCAAATCCATTACCTATATCCAATTCTGGGAAAGAAGTGAACTGTGCCCCAATATCTGTCGTATAGAATCTTGCTCTTAATATTATACCGCCACATACTGTAGTTGTAGCAGCTGGAATTTCATAAAACACTTCTTCTATTCCTTCAAAACTCCTACCGTTAGCAGAAGTATGGATTAATTCGGAGGTTGCACATAGGTTATTTATATCCGTCCCTACCATAAACAAAGCTGCATCTGCTCTTCTCCCTCCAACTTTGAAACCTATTGTCGTAGTAGTTGCAGGCAATACAATCCAGAAATCAGATTGTATCATCTCAGTGTCTGCCTGTTGATTAGAAGCACAGGAAATATCTCCATCAATTTCTGAGAGTAAACCATCTATATCTTCAGTCATAGCAGGTAATGCTGATACTATTCCTGCTGCAGGAGTACCTATACTTGTAGGGGCCATCGGATAACCTTGGGCATCTAATTCACAAAAAAGTTGATTTATAAATCCTTGAGTGGAGAAATTAACTGTTGTCAGTCCTGAAACTCCATCAATACAATTATTCCAGTATTGCATATACACTGATTCTCCATCGATGGGTTCCACAATCATATAATTTATATATTGAATGGGACAAGTTATCGAAGGTGGATCAAATGCCGCGGGTGGGGCTTGCGATATTGGACAAGCTGATTGTGCACAACCTATCATGAATCCTCTGCCGTCTTCAGCTTCAGGTTCCGATTCTAATGGACAATTGACTGGCAGAATGAACGGTGCTGTACTTCCATCCATTGCTTGACCTGCTGTTCCTACATTGCCAACGGAAGTTGTACAAGATTGCAGATTAGCTTTGTAGTTAATTATTGATGTGGCAGGTTTTAATTCCCCCACTTCAAGATCCCAGTCGCCATCTATACCCGTGATATTATCAGAGGCTGAGATGGTTATTCCTAATTTCTTGGAAATGTTGGACACAATATCTTTACCAGAATTGCCTTTGGCAAATTCACAGCCATAAATATTGACTTGGTTGAATTGATTTAAATCAACATTATCTGTTATCCAATCGATGATCATTTCTTGATCGTACCACTGACCATTAATTAATAGCTGCCCAGGGGCGCCATGAGAAAAAAGATGAAAAGATTGATTCTCCCAATTATGAGATGCCAATATATCATAGTCAGGAAGTACTGCGTCGATATAAAAATGATCACTATTATTCTTTACAAAAGATTGCGCGGTCTCACAGAAATCATTTTTGCTTTTGTCTGCCGAAACACCTACGTATCCAGCCATCAATGGCAAATCATCCAAGCAACTATCTCGTTCATAATCAACTAATCCTACAACCGGATCAGCATTCATACTTAGATCTATATATTTGTCACTGCTGATACTTTTGCAGCCACTTTTATGTGCTTCTTCAAATGCTGCACAGTGCATACCAGGGACCACATCTACTGCAAACTCAAAACCAGCAATCTGGCCAGGAGCATCAGTATACATTAATATGGATAAGGCATCTGAATCTCCACAGACATTTAAGTCATCAGTCCGAGAAAAGCCTGATATCCCTTTAAGATCTACAAACTCCATTGCAGGACAGTGAGCAGATAAGCTCTGGACAAAGAATAGACAGAGTAAAACTGAATACGTTTTAAATGTCTGAGTAAGTACTTTTGAGTTCTTCATGTTAGCACACGATATATTTAGAAATAAAAAATTTCAATACTATAAATAAGGTTAGCCATTACACGTAGGTGTATAGGCTCATTCTAGGTAGGTTAGGTCTTAAGATATAGATTAGGCAAAGCCTAACTGTCTCTTAAGTCTCAGTAAAAACTTAAATGGTAAATCGGTGTGCAGACATATATTCTTGGGAAATATATCTCCTAAGGGAAACTTACTGTTGTGAGGGTATAAATCGGGTCGCTTTGGGAGCAACAATATTTTCAATGAAGGGATACAAAAGTCTATCAGAGACAGACATTTGATTTGACAAATATATAGAACATATTATGAATATTTATAATGTGTTTTATATTTTTATTTTTATATGTGTAAACAATTGAATTATAGTTACTAAGGTTATCATTAAAAAATAAAATTAAACCTAATAAATGATTATATAAGAAACCCTTATTTAATAGCCATCTTCACACTTTAGGAAGATTACGAGATTAGAGTAAAATTCACCAGAATAACGATTGTGTATTCTTAGACAATATTGATATCAAGGTTGTACTAGTAGAAATAATTCATCATTCATAGTATAACTAAAGAAGCAATGTTAGAAGTAACTGATGAGGATACTAAGGACAATGATGAGGTTACATTTAGAGAAAGTGATACTTCTATTTATTCTGAAATGAAAGTATATCCTAACATTGCAAGTCAGATTCTAACTATAGAAGACAATGGCGAGGATACTTATTCAATATTAACGATGCATGGAAAAGTGGTCAAGACTAGAATTACTAAAGTACAAGTAGACTAGATGTTATGGTGAATGAAACTTACATTCAAAAATCTAGTGATGGTCGCGTAGTACGTTTTGTGAAAATCTAATTCTATTCTAGAATTGGAGGAGGATAGAGGCTGTCTTTTCTGCGGCAGTCTCACTCGCTTAATTCTATTGAATTAAATTACTTCCAATTTATTATCAGAGAAGAGACTGACTCAAGTTATGAGACAGCCTCTTTCTATATTCATTGTAATGAAAATTCATTCATTATTAATACTTAACCATTTTATAATCGAATACTTCATCCTTAGTAATCAACTTGACAAAGATGACGCCTTCTACTGGTATATCGGAATTATTAAGCGTTAGATAATGAGTTCCTTTGGTATAATTCTGATTATATGAATGAATTAAACTTCCGCTATTATCATAGAATTCCCATTTTACATCACCAGGTTTTCCTATCTCTACGGATATCTTTGTAGTCTCTATCCATGGGTTAGGAAATACTGCCAATATTTTATTTTCAAAATTGTCTTGTCTAAATTGCAATTCTAAAGGAACAACATCTCTATATCCACGATAGGCTTCTTTAGACGTTAATGATGAACCTAGTCGCAGATAATCAGAAATTTCAATTTCCCTATTAGACTTCATTTCTATAATAAACAGTGGTTCATTATTGTCATAATCATTTGTCTCTAAATCTGCGAACAAAAAGGTGAAGGTACCCTTTTCTACTTGGTCCATATTAAACTCAAGTTCATTCATGCCACTCGTCATCGGTTGCACAGAAATAATCTCTATAAGTTTAGGGTCGAACTCTAAGGTCCCTTGCCATCCACTTATGTTCTCATAATTATTGGCATATACAGGCACCTTTACACTCTGATCGGACTCCAGGGTTAACGCTGGCATCTCTAGTATCAATGGCCATCTCTGTGATTTTAAGTCCGCTACTGAGCCATTTAGTGAACTAACTGCTGTTCCATCTACGTCTCCGATTTTGACTCCTATGAAATCTGCAGTCACATCTCCTCTCATGTTATGGATTTGCTTAGACTCCATTCCCTCATCATTCCAAGGATAGGAAATATCTAGAAACTCATGAGAAGAATCTATAAATCTCCAACTCTCATTATCTGGAAATTCCTGATATATACCCAGAATGAGTTTTCTAAGTTCCACAAGATCTGTGGCATCTACATTCTGACTATTATTAATATCTGCTGCGATTAGTTGATATGGACTTTCTATTCTCTGGAGACCTAGAATGTGCCTTTGCAGATGAATTAAATCCAAGGTATTGATACCGTTACCATGCCCTACATTCTTACTCGGTAATACCTCATAAATTTCTGAAGTCGGCATTTGCTGGAAAGCATAGTTACCCTCTGCATCTGTATGTGTAGAAGGCACATCATTAGCTATCGTGACTTCTACGTTCTCTATACTTTCATAATACTCTGTAAATATTTCTCCAGACACAGAGAACATATTTGTATTTGGCGTACACGTCATATCTGGCACAACGGTAATTTGTGCGATACAAAAATCTGATACACCTGTGACTGCATCAGTCACCCATAACTCAATAGACATATCTCCTTGCTGTACACAAGTAAATGTTCTAATAACATCTGTAACATCAGAACTAAAACTCACTTGTATTGGGTTATTACAAGAAGAATAACTACCTACATCAATCATAGAAGGTTCTAAGGTAGCTGCACCGTCCACTAATGGCAATGGCATACCATTCATACATACAGGAATAGGTGCTTTGGTATTCTGAACGAGTAAGCCTTGCATTTGGGTAGAAGTTAAACCGCAGGCAGTCGTTGCAGTCCATTCAATATTATAAGTACCTGCAGAAAAGACTCCCGTTAGTACGTTATCATTGCCTGAGGCAAATACTGTCCCTCCTAAGTCTCTAACTGTATAAGTCCATACGAGACCTTCCTGACATACGTTAGGTGCTGTAACAGAGACTGAGACATCTGAATTAACACAGTCCCCAGTATTAGATGAAAATATTATTGGATCAGCACTAAGTACAATATCAGGTGTAGTGGTGCTGCTGATTGTGATTACTTGATCTTGTGGGATTTCAAATATGGCAAAGGTACCATTGGTTTGGTTACACCAATCTATGACAGCCCAGTGTCTCGTGATGGTCATACATCCGCCTTGTCCTGATACGACATCTGAAAAATCAACTCCTAGTAGAGCACAATGGTCATCTACCGTAGGAAAAGTAGGCACACCAAATGGAGGATCTAAATTACTCGGTGCCAGATCTACGACTGAGCATCTTCCAGAATCCACTAAGCCTAGGTCCACTGGCCATACTATATCACTAGCCTGAAAAGGGTCCAAATCTGTTACCGTAATATTCTGTTGGCAAGTAATACCCAAAGTGACACCATTCCTAATTATATCAAAGCTTCTGACGACCTCACCATTACCGCACTGATCTAAATCTGATAAAACAGTTTCTTGGGCAACATACATCTGTGCACAGTTATCAGTAATTGCTGGCTCTCCAAAATCTAAAGTCAAATTATCTAGAACAATCGTTTCTCTACAATCAACAGTAAAATCTTTAGGACAGGTTATTTGTGGCGCTGTCTTGTCTTGGACTTCGACCATAACCATACAATCGCTAAAGTTGCCACCTAGATCAAACACTCTATACACAACCATTATTTCTAATCCTTCATTAGCACAATCAAAATCCACATATGGACCAAAATTCAAATTGCTAAAGTCACCTGGGACTGGCATCAGGCTCACTTGCATCCTGCCTATACCACACTCATCCCAGCTGCCATCATCAAAGACGGCGGCAGGCACTCTTGCAGTACCAGCATCATTGAGGGATACTGTAGTCGCTCCTTCACATATAGCAACTGGCTCTGTCAAATCTCTGACAGTCACTATAACTTGACATGAAGATGAGTTATTACAATTATCACTGACCACATAAGTGACTTCGTTTTCTCCAACCTCCAAATTGACCTCTCCGCCATTGGTACTAATGGATCCTAAACTATGAAAAATGCCAATCTGATAACCATTACTACAGCCATCTATGGGTGATACAGAAGGTACGGAAACTTGGCCTCCGCAATTGTCATCTGTTGTAACAGTAAAGTCATCTGGACATTCAAATACAGGAGCTTTATCATCTATGATATTTATGGTCATACTGCCAGAGGCTGGAATTTCTGTTCCACAGAACCATTCAAACACCTCAAAGGTCCTTATAATCCTTCTGTCGCATCCAGGAGTTGGAATTTCTACATCATTGAAAATTAATAAGGCACTACAATTTGTTGCCATATTTCCTTCTAGCAAGACTGGTCCATCAGGAGTAAGTACACTTATTCCCTCATTTGGTATTAATGGCACAGCAGATACGCTGGGATCAAATGGACAATCAATTAGCATTCCTATATCAACACCAATTCCTAAATCTTGGTCAGTGCATAAGGTAGGTACCCCAATATCACCATTAGGGGATTGGACGAACGGCATAGGTACACCTGAAGACAGTAAGACAAAACTATCTAATTGACTACACATAATCGTTGTACTAAAAGGAAACTGTAATCCGCTTAGATCCACTCTCTCAAGTAAGATTTCTTGTTCACATGAAGCTGTATTACCCAGACCATCTGTCGCCATATAAACTCGGCTTACCCTATGGGTAAATTCTTCATCACAGTCCAATCTCTCTCTGACTTCATTAGCAAGAACCACTTCTGCGGTTCCAGCACAAACACTAGTGGCAACTTCAGGCAAAGGAAGTGCATCCAATGCTGCACAGGATAATGTTAGATTTGCAGGGCACACTATTTGAGGCAACTGCTTAAACTCGATTAGAATTTGTCCCCAACAATAATTATCACAAATTGGGTTGAACACCTGGAATTCATGTAAACCTAAATCATCAGAATTCACTAAAGGGCTTCCCACAAAACTTCCATGGCCATCTGATATACTGATTTCGTAAAATTCGTTAGGAAACAAATCTCCTGTCATCAACATTTCTGCTGTGAGTTGGGCTTCGCAGTTTTCATTCAAGCTAACGTTTACTTGACTCAAACAGAGCATATCTTGACAAAGCAATACAAACGCTTGATCGTGATCATCCTCATCGCCACCACTTCTTCCATTCTCAAGAATCTTATTGTCCTCTGCCGAGTAGAGGTCGTTCCCTTTGTCATTCTCATTATTGCTTTCAGATACGCTATCTATATCTCTGTCACTTATGTTTTCGCCTTGATCATCCGTGATACTCACGATCTCAATCATATCTACGACGTTAGCCGGGTGGGCTTTGTCCGTTACTTCTAAGAAGATACACAGCGAATCAGACTCAGTCGGAAGCAGATTATTGTCATAAGTATATACAGCATTAGAGCCTTGGATAGACCAACCATCATTCTCTGGCATGTCTCTAAACCTCAATCCTTCTGGGACATAGTTTTCGATGACAAAACTACCTGGCACTACACTTCCTTGATTGAAGACTGTAACATCAAACTTCACAAGGTCACCAGGCACTTTAGGTCCTTCGTCTACATTCACTATTCTTATGGCCAAATCTAAAACAGGTGGCACTACTGGATCATGATCATCTTCATCCTCCCCCATCGTCGACAAGCCATCCAGTCTGTCATCATCATCTGTATCAGGGAAGCCTCCTATATCATTAGTCGGGTCTGCATCAGAATTAGAATCCAGATCCGACTCTGCCAGTTCGTGACCTAAAGTATCCATTGCCATACTAATCTCAACAAATGGAATCAACGATTCTAAAACATGGTCCGGTAAAACTGTAAGAACAAGGCAGATAGAATCTGCAGTCAGTGGCTCCAATCTTTCTGAGTGAGTCATACTTAACGAATTATCACCAGAAGTCGACCAGCCGAATGCGTCATTCTCACTCAAGGCAAAGCCGTCAGGAACATAGAGGGAAAGCTCTACATTCTCTGCTGCCATATTTCCTTGATTGTGAATTTCTATTTCAAACTTGATGTCATCACCAGGTATGATCGGTAGGGTCTGATTGGTATAAATTATTGTCGCCAAATCAAAAACATGCACCCAAGCTGGATCTTGATCATCTTCATCTTCCCCATTTCTGCCTGCGCCATCTAATCTATTATCATTGACTATAATTGTCGGTTCCGTATTACAGTCAATAGGGTCTTGTGGTTCTCCACCATTATCATTCCCCAAAATCTCATCAGGTGTAGAATCTACATCTCTGTCATCCAATGGGTTCCCTTGAGTATCAATGGAACTGGCTATTTCAGAATATATGATCAGTGTCTCAGATACTGCACCAGGTTTTACCTGTAATAACATATTGACTTCCTGCTCTGCACCCATTGGCAAACTCTCTGGCAGAGACAGAGAGATAAGGTCCTCAGACTCCACTACCCATCCGTTACCATCATTACTACTGAGACTTAATCCCTCAGGGAGATAAGTCACGACTTTGACTTTGTCATTCTCGATATTTCCTTGATTGACTACTTTGACGATGAAGTTGATGTCTTGTCCCACCTTGACTGGGTCCTTGTGATCTGTCCAAACTATCAAAGCTAAGTCTTGTGCAAATAGCTGAGCCGGATCATGATCATCCTCGTCAGTGATACCATCGTCATTGCCATCAGCTCCGTCATCCTCTATGTGGTCATCAGAACTTGTCTGTGATACACCTCCTACATCATTGCCATTAATCTCATCTGGCGTAGAATCCATGTCAAAACAATCTGCATCTGTCTCATCAGAACCAGAGATTTCCACCCAAGTGATTATATCAGCCATGCCCCCATTGACAACTTCCAGATAGATGCAAGTCGTATCCATTGCTCCTGGCGCTAGGGTCTCAGTTAAAGTCAACTGACTTAAGCTGTCATTAATGGCTGCCCATCCAACTCCTTCAGATATATCTGCCAACTTAAGATTCTCTGGCATCACATAATTAGACAAGAGGATATTATTAGCCTCAGTGTTTCCTTGATTAGTAGTTACAACAATGAATTTCAATACATCCCCTGGCACTACAGGTAAGACAGGCGGCATAGAATCTATCTCGATTATCGTTGCAAGATCAAACACTTTGACGTCTTCTATAAATACAAGGTCATTTTCAGGTTGAGTAATGCCAAGTAAAATCTGTATCTCTGGATCACTATCTACATCATCCTTAGCCAAAGTGAGTGCCTCGGGGTCGTCAAAACTTGTAATCTTTCCTACTTGCTGCCAACTGAAAAGTCCACCATTATTATCTGGTATTACTTTCAACTCAAGACACAGCGTATCCATTTCGCCTACGTCGATAACCTCCTCGGAAAATAATTTTAAGACACCAAATGTATCTAGAACCCAACCAGTTTCAACATTACTCACTGTAGGCACATATTCCCAACCCTCAGCGAATAGATTCTCAAGTCGGATATTTGTTATAGGTCTATTTCCTTGATTGTGCAGCTCCAGTTTGAACTGCACCATATCTAAGTAACTTTCAGGATCAATATCAGCTATATAGTTTGTAGCTAAGTCACAGACATATAGAATCTCTGTGTCGTGATCATCTTCATCGAGTTCTGGGTCCGTGTCCTCATCTGGATCTGACGGATCACCTGTACCATCACCATCTAGTTCATTGTCAGTGTCATCGTCTGGATTTCCACCAGGGTCATTAGCAGGATCATCATCAGGTACACTATCTGCGTCAGTAATTTTAGACTCTCCTTCTCCGTTATCATACGCTGCGATCTCTGCCAAGGTTGTCCAACTATCAGGGGTCACCTCATCTGTTTCTAAATTGTTTACTTGCAGATACAAACATAAGGTATCAAACTCTCCAGGTAATAATAGCTTCTGCGTTGTCACTTGAAGCAAACTATCATTAACCATTGACCAAGCTGGACTCAGGTTTTCGTTTTCGTCTACAAAACTAAATCCATTTGGCATTAAATAATTGACATCTATCTGAGCGACATCATTATTCCCTTGATTCTGAAGGACCACTTCATACTTAATCGTGTCACTGACTTTGATGGTCTCAGGTCTTTCTTCTAGCTTGTTAATAAGCGCCACATCACATATCTCTATATCGACAGCGTCGTGGTCATCTTCATCCAAATTTGGATCCGTATCCTCGACGGGGTCATCTACGTCCCCACTTCCGTCTCCATCTAGGGTATTATCGGTTTCGTCATCGGGGTTGCCTCCAGTATCATTAGTTGGATCATCATCAGCTGTGCTATCTATATCTACTTTAGCCTTGCCTGGATACTCAGGATTTTCAAATCGGACAACTTCTATAGTCTGTAAATAATTATCATAGGCGGGCTCTACAGTTGGCTGTACTTCCATAAAAAGACAGAGTTCTAAAGTGTCTCCAGACTTTATCGTCTCTGACACAGTGATCGCAAGATCTCCATCAGAATTTTCTGACCACCCCGCAGCTAAATTTTCTGTACATTCTATAAAGTCTAGTCCCTCGCCAAATAAATTTTGTAATTCAATATTTGTAATCAGGCCATTCCCTTGATTGTGAATTTCCACTACGTACTTCACTTCATCACCATAAGCATG
This sequence comes from uncultured Saprospiraceae bacterium, assembly GCA_964591455.1. Taxonomy (GTDB): domain Bacteria; phylum Bacteroidota; class Bacteroidia; order Chitinophagales; family Saprospiraceae; genus RFSX01. The sequence continues at coordinate 67,936 of CAZQDZ010000014.1, read as the reverse complement.
TGGGCCTTCATCTTCTGTGTAGATTATTGTAGCGACATCACAAATATCTACCTTGGCTGGATCATGGTCATCTTCGTCTAATTCAGGATTACCATCTTCTACAGGGTCCTCTAGATCACCACTGCCATCACCATCCACAACATCATCGGTCTCGTCATCAGGGTTCCCTCCTGGGTCGTTATCAAAATTATCATCAGGTGTACTATCGGCGTCTGTTATTTTTACCTCACTGCTCTCATCAAGATAGCTTGTTATTTCTGCTACGGTCGTCCAGTTTTCTTCTATAACTTCTCCCGTAGGTACATTGATCACGGCCAAGAATATGCATATAGAATCAGTATCTCCTGGCTGGATCACTTCTGTAGTCTCCACACTAGCCATAGCATCTCCCTCCAAAGTCCAGTTAGGTAAAGTCGTTTCATTGATAGCAAGGTACTCGAAGCCATTCGGTATAAGGTAAGCGACTTCTACACCGTTGACTATATTATTTCCTTGGTTGTGGATTACTACCTCAAACTTAACGGTATCCCCTACCTCAATTTTAGAAGGTAGTTCGACGACCTTATTTGTAAGAGCCAAATCGCAAACTTCAACATCTACAGAATCGTGATCATCCTCGCTTTCTGGATCATCTGCAGGGTTCTCATTTGGCGTACTATCTATATCCGACGTTGCAGGTTCGTTTTCTTCTTCATCTTTAAACTCAGAAATCTCTGCTACATTATGATAATTATCAAAGCCCGGCTGATCGCATCGCTGTACGACAAGCTGGATATCCACAAAAGATGTACTCCCTGGAGAAAGCAGATTCTCTAGTGTTGTCCTCGCAACATTGTTGCTGAATGTCCAAGCAGGATTCAATTCTTGAAGAAAGTCTAAGCCACAAGGGATAGCATCATAAAGCTGTACTTGAGTGACCGCCATACCACCTTCATTACTGACTGCTATTCTATAGGTCAAGGTGTCACCGTACCTGTAAGGGCCTTCATTCAGAATCTCTTTAGTCAAAGCTAAATCAAAACCGACGATTACTGCTGATACATCGTGATCATCTTCGTCTCCACCTAACAAGCCGTTTTCAGTGATGGCATTGTCGGCAAGGTCGTCAGGACTGAGGTCATCACTCTCATCATTCATATTATCAGGATGACTATCGGCATCCAGCGTCAAAGTGGAGGTATCGTCATCATCATCTGCACTGCTTATCTCGGCGTAATTCCACCAATCTTCTACGGAGACTGGCGAAGGAGGAACTGTAACCATCAACCTTAAAGGGATGTCTACTGAAGCGCCAGCCGCAAGACTTCTGCTAGATAAATATTCTATATTATCTCCAGCTCGAAACCAGCCAGAATTATCAGTTTCAGAGAATGTAAAACCATCTCTCAAATAATCAGTCACAACAAAATTATCAGCAATTACATTCCCTTGATTATAGACAGTAATTAAAAAGTCTACCTTTTCTCCTGGCGCATAGGACCTATCATCAACAGTGATTTTTTTCAATGCAAGATCGAACACATCTACCAAGACAGGGTCATTGTCATCTTCGTCAAAAGCGGGGTTTCTATTATCGATAGGATCAAGAGGGTCGCCTGTACCATCTCCATTAACAACGTCATCCGTCATGTCATCTGGATTCCCCCCAGAGTCATTGTCAGGATCAGCATCAGGTGTACTATCTATATCCATTTTAGGTACATCTGGATTATCTGGGTCTTCAAAAGAAGCTATCTCTACTACTTGGAGATATGAGTCTACATCAAAAAGAAGAGAGGATACTATCTGCATGTCCAAACAGATAGTATCAGACTCTCCTGACTTTAACACCTCAGAATATGTGGTCGTCAAGTGACCATTGTTTTCCAACCAGTTTTCTGTAGTGTTGGTAAATGTGCTAACATTACTCATACCGCTTCCGTAGAAGTCGTTTATCGTTATATTAGTGAGATCACTGTTACCTTGATTGTAGACTACGACATTAAACTTTACTGTGTCTTGGTATAGGAAAGGGCCCGTTTCTTCTGTATAAATCTTTACTGCTGCATCACAGACTTCTATCTTAGCTGGGTCGTGATCATCCTCATCTAAACTTGGATCGCTGTCCTCCGCTGGATCATCAGGATTGCCTTCTCCATTTCCATAAGTGACATCATCTGTCTCGTCATCGGGATTTCCTCCAGAGTCATTGGCAGGGTCATCATCGGGGCTACTGTCTATATCTGATTTTTCCACTCCTGGAGATGCAGGATCTTCATAACTGCCAATCTCAGCAAAAGTAGTCCAACTATCTACTTCGACTTCTTCAATAGATACATTATCAACTGCTAAGAAAATGCAAATGGAATCTTTCTCTCCTGGATTAAGAACTTCCATCACTGTAGTTGTGGCCTGATTCCCATTGACTGTCCAAGCCAGGTCAGCAGCATCATTAGCATCCAGATAAGCTAAGCCATCTGGTATAGAATAGAATACTTCAATATTTGTAGCAGCTTCGGTGCCTTGATTTTCTAAGACCACCTTATACTTAATCGTGTCGCCTAGCTGAAGTGTAGCTGGCCGCTCTTCCACGACATTGACTAGCGCCAAATCACAGATAGGCACCTTCGCAGGGTCGACATTATCTTGGTCTGTATCTGCAACACCATCGGGTTCACTAGCCGTACCATCGCCATCTATGAAGTCATCAGCTTGTGTATCCACAACACTGCCGACATTATCCTCTGGATCACCATTAAGCGGAGAATCACAGTCTTCCACTAATTCTCCATCTATCCAAGCTGCACTGATTTCTGCTACATCGACATACTCCAGAAAATCATCAACTTTCTCCAAGGTCAAATAGAGGCATGCAGAATCAGAAGCAGCACTTAATATTTCTTCATCCAAAATCGTAACTAGATACCCATCTTCATTTACAGTCCACGCTTCATTTCCAGTTATGGTTTCGTCAAACGTGTAGCCTTCAGGCAAATAATTTGTTATCTCTAGTGAATCAACTTTTACTAAAGATTGATTAAAGACTGTCATTTCAAATTTGACTGTATCTCCGTATTTGAGTCCAAATAAATCTTGGTCTATCTTATTTGTCAGTGCCAAGTCAGGCTTAGGCAATAGTCCCAAGTCCAAGCTATGTTCAGTCTCAGATGCTGTGACTGCTATTGCTGGGAAGACACCTATGTCTGTCACCTCTACTGGTTGTGCATCACTATCATTCAGGTCTGGGCTGTCACCCCTACCTGTATCCGCTACAGTAAGTTCGTACAAGGTCTTGTCCACGGTCAATAAGCCAGTAGCCTCGTTGTAGCGATCGCCACAAAACACTACAACGTAGCTACTGTCTTTCTCTATGTTCTCGAAGCCATCCTCCCATGTTTCTCCTTCGGTTTCATCATTGGTAAAGTAGTAGTTGCCTAACTCATTAGTCTTTGTTGTCGCTATAAGTTCATAAGCTTCTGACACCATCTTGGTGTATAGTTTTACTGTGAGGTCCGCTACCGGAGGCTCGCATGGATCTTGTATTCCATCACCATTGACATCTGCCCAGACATAGTTACCGATCTGAATCGGCACTTCTCCACAAAGAGCTTCTATATCTCCCAAGCCTATGCCTTTGCCCAAAGTCGTGTTAGGATCGTTTGTGGCATATAGTTGGAAACCGTTACGAGACCTCTTACCAGTCGCGAGGTCAAGGTAAATGACGCCTCCAGTATTAAAATTTGGTGCTCCTGTCACAGGATCAAAAGAAGTAGAGATCACCTCACCACTGCCCGGCACAATTGCTAAACCCCCTATGGTAATCTCAGCATGGCCAGGAAAAAAACTCAACCCTGTTCCATCTATCTCTCCATCTCCATGAAAATAATCGCCATAAAAAAACTCTCCCTCTTTCGGCAAGAATCCTCCAAAAGATGGTACATAGCCTTCTTCGTCATAAGCATGGATCGCGAGACCTTCGCTGGCACATCCAGAGGCCACATTCTCTATTTGCCAAGATGTACCTGTGTAACAGGCTTTTAGAATATCACCTCCAGAATATCCAGATCTGATCTCAGTGCCTGCTGGTCCGTAGTTGGCATAACCAAACTGAAAGCCCGTTCTATCAGTAAAACCCAGTATCATATCGCCATTAGCAGCGAATTCGATATCCGTCAATAACGGTGTAGGGTACCCTATATTACCATCGGCACAAGTGGCAGGCATAACACTGAGCCATGGCTTCCATCTGTCTATTTGATTACAGCCATCAGAATAGGTAAAAGGCTCTTCTCTTGGATAATCCAAAGGAAAATTCAGTACTTCGACAAACGATTCTGCCTCTAGCTGATACACGGTTGCACGCAGATTCTCTACACCAGAATTATCTGTGAAATCACTTGGATTACCTGACGCCGCTCCATCGCAGGTAACACCGACATAGATGATTCCGTTGCGTTCTGCCAAGGCCCATGGTCGCGCTTCGCCCTGCACACAGCCTGGATCTGGAATAGGATACGTGCCTAGCAGTTCTTTAGTCATGGTACTGATAGCGTATATAGTTTTGTCATAAAGATTTACGACATATAAAGTTTCTTCATCTTCGCTCAGCTCTATGTCACCAATGCCAACTTTTCCTACATCTTGAAAAGCAACAGCATCATTTTGCACTAACTCGTTCAAGCTTCTTGCTGTATTATCTAAATATTGTGGATCCGCTGTCACAGAACTCACAGCAATATTCATATCATCTGTCAATTCCAACCACGGTGTTGCATTTGCAGCATCAGCAAATGGATCAACCAAATAAATAGCATCCAGACCGCTTGGGCCCAATGGTATATGTCCTTTAAGAACAGCGGAGGTATAAATAGATTTTGTCTTTTTAGCATAAGCTACTCCCCACAGAGAGCCTGTCATTTGAGATTCGGCAATTGTCGTTTTATCTAGATCAGCCGTGCCTTCATTATTATAAGAAAATCTAATAAGCACATCTTCATTAGCTGACGGGCTAGATACATAGCATGGAGTCACCATCATAGGATTTCCGCCACAAAAGGCTGCCTCATTGATTACACCGAAATGAATGTTGCAAGATATTTCATCTACAAATCTTGTATTGGTCAGATTATCTGCACCCGCCAAGGACGACACATATCCTTCTGGCAACTCTGTAAACTCTATCCTATACGGATTTCCTGAGACGATAGTCGGGTCAGAAAAATAATAATCTCCATTGAGATCTGTAAACGTCGTTTCTATGAGATAACTTTCTTCCAAATCATTACAACCAAAAACCTGAACCTTGACACCGCCTGGACCTGTCTCCCCTTCTTCGTTACGACCATCCGCATCTACATCTCCAAATACACGTCCGCCTAGACCCTCTGTGCAAGGGTCTGGACCACAATCACTTTCGACTGTCGGTGCTAATTCTTTGGTGCAGCCTGTAGAAGAGGAAACCGTAACGGGATAGGTCCCACCTTGGAGTCCTGTAATTGAACTGAGGCCATCATATTGATCATCAGCCCAGTCATAAGTAAATGGAGCTGTGCCGCCAGACACGGTAAGCGTAATAGATCCCAAGTTGTTAGGGTCATAGCAGTCAGCTGCCGTCGTCTCTGCCTGTACATCATGGCCTGGGATGACACAGACATTCGTTGTAATGACGAAAGCACCACATTCTAGATTGCTTCCTATGCCATCTGATTCAAAAGTAAAACTGCCACATCCATCAAGTACATCTATCGTTATGGAATTGTCACAAGGATTGAAAGTCATACCAGAATTATCCTCTGCTTCTTCCCATTCGCCCTCACTTATGGTCCCCTCACAACTCAGGACATCTTGCAAAAATATTTTGGTTCCTGCAGATGTAACACATAGCGTGGTGTCTATCACCTGCTCTCTTCTTCCTGGACAACATTCCTTGAGTATGGCGATGCCTTTAGCATTATTCCCGCCAGGAGTAGGTGGCACTGCATCAAACCCCTGGGTCAAATCTTCTGGGTCAAAAGCTGTTATACAGGGTTCATTGGCACTCTCCGTAGAAGCGTAGATCATATGATTATCCTCACTATAGACGAGTCCTATGATTTTTCTGTGCCCCGTTCCATCGAAGACAGAATCCTCTAGAGACCTAGAAAGCTCTGTTGTTCCAGCAGAATCGTACTTGACCAACAGTGAGGTCTCTCCCTCAGAGCCAGGCGTATCTTGATAAGCCAGGTAGATGTTACCGTCTATGTCGGTCACAACACCACGCAGATCTCCAGGAAGAAGCGTTCCATTTTCAGAATCATTGACTGCGCTGATGCAGACATCATTTTCGAAATCTGCATCTGTGAATATCCATAAATAATTTGTTGTCCCACTGTCAAATCCGATAGTGGCATAATGGATGCCAGTGCGAGGGTCCCTATAATAGCCCCAATCTCTTCCGTTATTAATGTCTTCACAAAATGATACAGAACCCACGAGCTCGCCCGTACAGAGATCATACTCGTTGATGTTAGACGCTGTTGTTCGTTCGTTAGTAAAGACACTTCCGCCATTGGATGCCAAGTTAAACTGACCAGTAGTACTTATCTTGAACTCACTTTCTGGAAAAATTTCTCCGTTGCTTTTAAATTTTCTCAAATCAGAACTTCTGAAATCTTCCCCTATTATTGGGTTACCATTGATATCTATCGCCAGACCATGGGGACTTGGCATTTCATTTCCTCCATACCAGGGACTACCGACTTCCGTCAGCGTATTATCAGGATTGATATAGTACTTATGAACATTACCGGCAGGTTCATTTAGATAAATGGCTTCCCTGCATACACAACTATCATCTTCTTCCTCATCAACAACTTCATCTATCAGTCCGATTCCGAAATCATACTGCACTGTTCCGGCTTCCTCAATTTGAAACGGAATAACTAATTCACTATCCATCTCTATGGCATCACTATCTAGCTGGTCTACATTATCGTCTTCAGCATTCTGAATTGTCAATCCATAATTGGCCAAAGCTGATTGGTCACTCGCAATTCGGAAAGTATATTCTACACCTGAATTCAATGCCTCATCTTCTCCTGTCCCCACCCAAGTGGCTTCTGGTGTGGCTGTCGCTGAAGCAAAATCAGTAAAGCCTTTACTATCCGTTACATCCGTGGCTATGAGGACATCTTCCCTATATACACTGACAGTTACGCCTTCCAGAGCTGATTCATCAGAATCTTGGATGCCATCCATATCTGCATCATTCCAGATATGCGTACCTACAAAAGATTGCGGACGACCAGTGATTATCTCAAGATCTCCTAGTCCGGTACCTTTTCCAAAGGTGAGATTATCATCAGTTTCAGAATTATATAATTGGTAGCCTTGGGCAGTTCTTATTCCTGCAGTTGTACTTAACTTGATGACACCACCTCTATTAAAAAGTCCTCCAGCAGCTGTCAATGGATCATAGGCAGTCACAACAACTTCTCCTGCACCAGGCAGTACTGCTAAAGCTCCTAGTGACAATTCCGCATGACCGGGCAACCATCCAGGTGAAACCAAGTCACCGGCATCATGGAAAAAATCGCCTACAAAAAATTCTCCAGCGTTAGGGTAATCAGGATTACTAGGTAAAATAAAATCCAAGTAAGTATTATTAGTACCACCTATGGCACCTCCGTTAGCATTGCTACAAGTTGCAGGATTTTCTATAACCCAGTTATCAGAACCATCATTACAAGCATGCAAAATATCGCCTCCATTATACACGGAGTGAATAGTCTCGCCAGTCAAACCATAATTAGACGAACCGATTTGGAGTCCAGATCTGTCCATAAATCCCAAGATCATATCCCCTTGATCATCCCAATCTATATCAGAAAGGATCGGTTGAGGATAACCTATATTATTGGCTTCACAGGGATTGGGCCATTCGTCTATCCAGCCATACCAGCCAGTTACACTTCGGCAATTACCTCCATAAGTAAAAGGTGGTTCTTTCAGATAGTCCAAAGGGAAGCTTAGCACAGAACTGAAAGTGCCGGCTTCTAATTTGAACACATGCGCTGATAGTACTTGACGTGCGGTAATATTAAAAAGATCTGGTGGACTGCCCACGAGGTTGCTGCCATCACATACTGCTCCTGCATAAAGTACTCCATCTCTGATACCTAAGCCCCATGGCCTGAAGGTACCATCGACACATCCCGGATCAGGAATGGCATAAGAGTCTACAAGGGATTTAGATTCTATATCGATTGCATATACCGTTTTGTCATTTAAGTTCATAGCATAAAGCGTACTGCCGTCATCACTTATTTTGATACCACCTAGTCCTATTTTTCCAGCCGCTGCAAAAGCTTCTACATCATAATTGGGCACAACATCCAATCCTCTTTCTGTATTGTTAGGGATACTTCCGACCGGTATACGTAGGTCATCTTGTAGCTCCAACCAAAGTTCTGAATTAGGCTTGGAAGAATATGGGTCATTAATATAGATGGCATCAAGGCCTCCGCCCGCATCACTTTCGTGTAGTCCGACATGTCTTTTGAGAACTGCAGAAGTGTATACCTTTCCGTCTTGTCTATTATAAGCCACTCCCCACAAACTACCTACTTGACTGGCTTCTGCTGAGGTAAGCTTATTATCAGCGCCTTCTCCTATGTCATTATATCTCCATTGCACTAGGGCATCTTCGGCACCACTGCTATTTCCTCCAATATAACATGGCGTGATAAGTCTTGGATTTGTTTCTATGAATTGGCTAGGGTCGTATACACCGAAGTTGACATCAGTTGTATTGGGCTGAGCGAACTGTATTTTTGCGCCGGCCTCTATAGTTCGTGGTGTTGATTTTACTCGCGAAGCTAGATTTGCTGGAACGACTAATTCGACGCGATACTTCAATGCGTCATTCAAGCCTTCTGCCATCCAGGATCCTTTTTCGTTTGTAGAAGCTTTTGCGACCAAGGTGTTTTTCGCATCATAGACGTTAACACCTAATTTTGCCACGCCTACTTCCTTCTTTCCCAATAACCCATCAAAGTTTGCATCATTAAAAACGCGTCCTTTGATAACTCCAGGAACAGGAGGTGAGGCAAGTTTAGTGTGGATGTTTTGACCAACATCTTCTGCATGCAAATTTTTCACAAGGAGCTGGAGACTGTCACTTTTAATCTGTGATTGTTTATTGCCAGAAACAAAAAGGGCAATACTAGACATAGCGAATACTAGAGCAGTATACTTCATAGGATTGTTTTCACTTGTTTTAAAATGATCGTATGAAGTATACATACTTGTGAGACATAAGAGCTAGGGTAAACTCTATCAGGACATAGCAGTCTTATAACATTTCTGTTAAAAGACGGAGCTGCTGAATAATGCTTTCACAACAAGAGGCTATTGAAAATACAATAGCAATCTAATACGTATCAAGGAGTTTGACTTAAACACCTTGATTCCATACAATGCAGTCACTAGGCTTATTACAACAGGTTAAGCAATAATTATAAGGGCACAGGGTATTGTGCGGGTGTTAGGAGTGGATTAGGGTAGGTGTTGTGGAAGTAAACAGAAACAAACATATTAAAATAATTTATAATATGTTTATTTTTTTTACCTCCCCGATTTATAGTTGCCTAATTTATATATTCATTGCTTGTATAAAAAATGGCTACCATCTTTTCGATAGTAGCCACGTGGATATAAATTTTATCTTACTGAATAGCGCATCTAAGTTGCATCAAAAATCAACAGATTCTCTAGATATACATATAGCCTAAATGGTTTATTCAGTTATTTTAATCTACATTAAAATGTAGTAAAAGGGTATTGGATGTTAGTGTTTTATCATTTTCAATTCGGACACACTATTATCTGAAATCAATTTCACGAAGATGACTCCTTCAGCGGGAAGCATTGAGCCATCTAGGTGTAATGTCTGTTGTCCTACATCTAAATATTTTTCAGTTTGATAAATTAAGACTCCTTTATAATCATAGAATTCAAAAGTAACTTCACCTGCTTTTCTGATATCAGTCAAAATTCTAGTTGAACTTATCCATGGATTAGGAACTACCTTAATTAATGCATTTTTGCCTTCACCCTTTTTGGATCTTAGAACCAATGGCACAACTTCATCATTTCCTCGATAGGCCTCAGACTCTGTATAATCAGTAGCTAACGCAAATATTTCTCTTGAACTCATAGCTAATTCTGAAATGAATTCTATATTAAATATTAGCTTGTCTTCGGATAGATTTGTATGGTCTACACCTGCATAACTAAATGAAAAATATCCTTCGTCAAGCCTATCAGTATTTATAATCACCTCTTCAACATCTGATGATGGTTTTATATTGATGATTGTTATTAAATCCTTGTCAAAAGTTATAGCGCCTTGCCAGCCTAATATATTCTCGTAATTTCTAGAATATACAGGCAGTGTAACATGTTGTCCTGGATAGATATCTTGTTCTTGCAAGACAAATTCTAATGGCCATCTTTGCGACCTGAAGTCTGTAGCAGAGTCATAAAGGGAACCTACAGAAGTCCCATCCACATCTCCTACTTTAACACCTATAAAATCTGCAGTGACATCTCCTGTCATATTATTGATTTGCATGGATTCTACTCCATAGTCTATCCATGGATTTGTCCTGTCTTTAAATACATGAGTAGCATCAATAAATCTCCAGCTTTCATTGTCTGGAAATTCCTCGTATATACCTAGAATGAGCTTTCTCAGTTCTACAAGATCTGTGGCATCTACATTCTGACTGTTATTGATATCCGCTGCAATTAATTGATATGGACTTTCTATTTTTTGTAGCCCTAAAATGTGCCTTTGAATATGGATTAAATCCAAGGTATTGACACCATTGCCATGATCCACATCTTTGCTTGGAGAGACCTCGTAAGGTTCTGTACTTGGCATTTGTTGAAATGCATAAGACCCTTCTGCATCCGTTTGTGTAGATGGTACATTACTTGATATTGTGACCTCAACTCTTTCTATACTCTTATATTGTTCTGTATGTATCTCACCAGATACGGAAAACATATTCGATGTTGGCGTACAGGTCATGTCAGCGACAACAGTAATCTGTGCAATACAAAAATCTGACACGCCTGTTACTGCATCAGTAACCCATAACTCTATAGACATATCTCCCTGCTGTGCACAAGTAAAGGTTCTGATTACATCTGTTACATCTGAACTAAAACTCACTTGTAAAGGATTATTACAAGAAGAATAACTACCTACATCAATCATAGAAGGTTCTAAGGTAGCTGCACCGTCCACTAATGGCAATGGCATACCATTCATACATACAGGAATAGGTGCTTTGGTATTCTGAACGAGTAAGCCTTGCATTTGGGTAGAAGTTAAACCGCAGGCAGTCGTTGCAGTCCATTCAATATTATAAGTACCTGCAGAAAAGACTCCCGTTAGTACGTTATCATTGCCTGAGGCAAATACTGTCCCTCCTAAGTCTCTAACTGTATAAGTCCATACGAGACCTTCCTGACATACGTTAGGTGCTGTGACAGAGACAGAGACATCTGAATTAACACAGTCTCCAGTGTTAGAGGAAAATATTATTGGGTCAGCCCTAAGTACAATATCAGGTGTAGTGGTGCTGCTGATTGTAATTACTTGATCTTGTGGGATTTCAAATATGGCAAAGGTTCCATTGGTTTGGTTACACCAATCTATGACAGCCCAGTGTCTCGTGATGGTCATGCATCCACCTTGTCCTGTAACAACGTCATTAAAATCAACGCCTAGTAGAGCACAATGGTCATCTACCGTAGGAAATGTAGGTACACCAAATGGAGGATCTAAATTACTCGGTGCCAGATCTACGACTGAGCATCTTCCAGAATCCACTAAGCCTAGGTCCACTGGCCATACTATATCACTAGCCTGAAAAGGGTCCAAATCTGTTACCGTAATATTCTGTTGGCAAGTAATACCCAAAGTGACACCATTCCTAATTATATCAAAGCTTCTGACGACCTCACCATTACCGCACTGATCTAAATCTGATAAAACAGTTTCTTGGGCAACATACATCTGTGCACAGTTATCAGTAATTGCTGGCTCTCCAAAATCTAAAGTCAAATTATCTAGAACAATCGTTTCTCTACAATCAACAGTAAAATCTTTAGGACAGGTTATTTGTGGCGCTGTCTTGTCTTGGACTTCGACCATAACCATACAATCGCTAAAGTTGCCACCTAGATCAAACACTCTATACACAACCATTATTTCTAATCCTTCATCAGCACAATCAAAATTCACATATGGACCAAAATTCAAATTGCTAAAGTCACCTGGGACTGGCATCAGACTAACTTGCATCATACCAATTCCACACTCATCCCAGCTGCCATCATCAAAGACCGAGGCTGGTACTCTGGCAGTACCAGCATCATTGAGTGAGACGGTAGTCGTTCGTTCACATATTGCAACTGGCTCTGTCAAATCCCTTACTGTCACCATCACTTCACATGTGGAAGAATTTCCACAATTATCACTCACTTCATATGTGACTGTATTGTCGCCTACTTGGAGATTAACTTCACCTCCGTTAGTTTCTATGAATCCTAATTCTTGAGTTATTCTAAATCTGTATCCATTGCCACAAGCATCAGTAGGACTGACAGGTGGGACTGTAACTTGTCCACCACAGTTATCATCAGTCGTTACCGTAAAATCAGGCGGACAGTCGAATTGTGGTGCGACATCATCTATGACTTCTATGAGTTGGGAACTTGGTCCAGCAACCAATTCTGATCCGCAAAACCATTCAAGTACTTCCCATGTTCTAATGACTTGTCTCCTACAGCCATCACCTGGTATAGGTGTATCAGTAAATAATACAACACCATTGCATGCTGACGGTACATCTCCTGAAACAAGTATTACTCCATCTGGTGTAACTATAGTCGCTCCACTAGTAGGAAGAAATGGTGTGCCACTACCAGTGCCTGATCCTGTAGGGTTACAAAAGCCTACATTAGTAAATATCCCTAAAGGACTGCAAACAAAAGGTACGCCTACATTCTCTGTTACCCCTATAAACTCTCCTATCCCAGGTCCCTCGACTATCGAAGTCGATACCCACGGTAAGGGTATACCGTTATCGTCAAAAATATATTGGTCAGTAGCGCTGCATGAGATTGTCACTGTACCACTCGGAAGCTGCAGGTTATCTAAATCTGGTCTGCGCAGAGATATGTTCTGTACACAACTTGCCGTATTACCGTTATCATCAGTAGCTATATATGTCCTTACTACAAATTGGGTGAAATCTGGGTCACAACTCGGCGCATTCTCTCTCACCTCTTCTGCCAGAAATATCCTGAAAGCGGCATCTATACATTCACCACCACCTGTAACTACTGGGGGAGGCAAAAGGTCTAATGCGCCACATGACAGAGTCAAATCTGTCGGACATTCTATGATGGGGAGCAATTTATATTCTACTAGAATATTGCCTTGGCAAGAAACCGAACAATTGGGATTAGTGCTTGTAAGACTGTACGTCAGATTTTGATTTAAAAGATTCTCTGTGACTGTAGTAGAGCCTATCGCGTCACCATTTTCGTCTGTGAGTGCCAGTGAAAAAGTTCCTGCTGGACCTGATACAATAAGCATTTCAGGCGTAACAGTCGCTTCACAATTCTCATTGAGACTAAGGTTGACTTGGGAATGGCAAATCATATCACACTGACCATAGGCAGACCCAGCCAGTATACAACCCAGCAATATAAATAATAGACTTTTGAGCGCAATTCTATATTCTATAGCTGCACAGAAATGATTAAGTGGACCAAATAGTCCACTATGGGTAAATCGGTAATCGGACATGAGCAATATTTAAGATAACAGTGTTATTCCACCTCATGGTACTTTAACCATATGGTGTTACACTGTTTTTGGGAAGTTCACCTCATCATCATATCACAAAGAATTTGGGATTCTTTGGTACTAACAAAGCAAACTGAAATACAAACATATTATATTTTTTTCTAATATGTTATTTTTAACATCTGCATCCCTTAGTCATCTATCATTAAAAATGCCGAATCTCCTAATTGAGATCCGGCGGTTGCTAACAAATATATTGTATGGCTATAAAGCCTTGAAATTCTATTTTTCTATTCCTCAATAAGCATCATCTTACTTTCACTGCTTTGGCCATCTGCAATCAGACGTATGTAGATGAGTCCTGAAGTATTTAATTCATCACGGCTTAAAACTAAACTGTTCTTTCCTATTTCAAATACACTGCTAACCTGATGTAGCAGTCTTCCACTCGCATCGTAGAATTCTATTCTTGTTACGTTATCAGTCACTGTCTCGAAGTCTACAATTGTTCTGTTATACCACGGATTAGGGCTTACTGAAAGCAAACTTGCGGTCTCTAGATCTGTACCCTTAGAATTCTCCATTGGAATAACATCTAGAGTTTCAGAATAGACTTCTGCAGATAACTGTGCCGTACTTAGACTCAGTAGATTATGCGTATTACTAATAGGTCTCTTCACTAGAGCAATTACTTTGAATAATACATCCCCTTCATTATATGATTCTGGTAATTCATTATTGTATGACATTGTCATCCAACCTTCACTTTGTTTTTCGATATTAGCATTAGATCCACTTAATGATTCTAAAGCTTGTGGCACGATCTCTATTATCTCCAAAGCAGATTCGTCAAATGCAATCGTACCCTGCCATCCAAGTACATCTTCGTAATCTGTAGATGTGACGCTTACTTCAATTATATCGCCTGCTTGCGCGGCCAATTGCTCCACATTAAAATCAAATATAGATCGCTTACCAGTATGCGGATTGTCACTTAGAGAGAATACTGAATTATCGACATCACCTATTTTGACACCTATAAAATCGATGGCCATATTATCAATCAATTCAGGTATAAAGTAAGCTTCAGGCATTTGACCCAACCAAGGGTTAGTTGGGTCATCAAAAACAAAATCTGACCTAACAAATCTCCAACTATCATTATCTGGGAATTCCGTATAAGTACCTAATACCATCTTACGTAATTCTACCAAGTCCAATCCATTGACTTTCTGATCATTATTGATATCCGCTGCGATTAACTTATACGGGGAGTCTAATCTATCTATCCCAAGGATGTGCCTTTGTATCCGTATTAAGTCTATTGTATTAACACCCTGTGCATCATTAATATCTTTGGCCGCTTGTAAAGTGTATGACCCTCCAGTCATCATATCATCGAAAGCATACTCTCCATTTTCATTTGTAACATCTGTAAATGCGGTGCCTTCTAATACTACTTCTACGCCTTCTACAGAACTCGCCAGTTCAGTCATAACGACACCTTCTATTGTAACATCTTGCATACCTAAGAAATCACATAATCCTCGTGGATCTTGGACTTCTACTATTCCTGAACAAAAAGCTTGAGCACCACTCAATATATCGGTGGCATATAAATTGATTCTTTGTTCGCCTAGCTGGGCACAACCAAATACAATATTATTATCGGTAATATCCTCCGAGAAGCTTAGAATGAAATCTCCACCACATCCAGGATAACTACCTCCATCTATGTCAGCAGCCCAAATTCTCACACCTGGTAAGTCAGGTATTCCATCACCATTACCATCAAACTCATTGATACTTACACTGATACCACTTAGACATAACGGTGTAGGCGCACCTTCAGGAACAATCCTTAAGAATTGCTGATCTCTAGCTATATTTCCACAACGGTCACTAACAGACCAGAATATACGATACTGGCCTACAGGAAACTTACCTGTTATGAATGGAACATCCCCTACTGCTATGGTATCCCCTGTCGCATTATCTTCTATTCTATATGACCATAGTAGCGCATCATCACAATCATCTACTGCACTTCGCTGTATATCTATTTGTCCAGAATCGCACTCTCCATTCTGAGTAGTCAACTCCACATCTAATACTGGATTCATCACTGGAGCTGTAGTACTTCTAAGACGTATAAGTTGTGGTGTAGGAATTACAAAAGTTTCTATCCCATTAGATGAATCACACAAATTTATTACTGTCCAGACTCTCTTAACGACAAGGCATTCGCTACTCTGTGGGTTGAATGAAAATGGCTGATCTTCAAATTCAAATGAGAGTAAGGCACAACTTTCATTTGTAAATCTCGGCACAGCATTCTCCCCCAAGTCAGATGGGTCTACATTATCTAAATCGCATCGGCTAACCACATTTATATCATCAGGCCAGATAATGTCAGCTGCTGTAAAAGGATTAGGATTCACAAAATTTATAAGTTGAGTACATGATGATGTAGGGTTACCATCTGCTCCTATTGTCTGAATTTTTCTGGTCATAACACCTGCACCACACTGATTGAAATCATCTTCTATTATCTCAAACAAAGGTCTGTCTCCACAATTATCTTGCACACTTGCAAATCCAAATACAGGACCTAGGTTGTCAACAGTATATGATGCATTACAATCAACTGTAAGCGACGGAGGGCAAGTAATGATTGGTGTAGTCTTATCTTGAACCACAACATATACCTGGCATCCATTTATATTACCACTATTATCTATAACTCTAAAATCTAGTAACACTTCAGGTAGGAATGCATCCTCACAACAAAAAGTCGCCATATCTGACCACACATCTGTCCCTACCCCACAAGTGCTATTAAGTCTTCTTACTTGTATAGAATCAATGCCACAATCGTCAAAACTTCCATTATCAAAAATCTCTGCAGGCACCTTAGTTACGCCGTTCACATCATTTCTCAACGAGACAATTTTCCCATCTTCACAAAGTGCAACTGGATTAATTTTATCAATAACATTTATCATTACAGTACAAGAGTCCACATTATCACATCGGTCTCTGGCAATATATGTCACTTGGTTATCACCACCTATCATTAACTGATTACCTCCATTAGCATTAATGACCTTACCGTCTACTTCTAAAGTAACCATAACATCAGGGTCACATAAATCCTGTACATCAGCAGCTAACAAATCCACATTAACTTCGCAGCCAGAACTTAGCTCTAATATTTGGTTCTGTGGACATATAATCTTAGGCGCAGTATCATCTATGATTTCTATGGACTGAAGTGAACTGATAGAGATTTCTTCTCCACAATGCCACTGAACAAATTCCCAGTTTCTAAATATCTTTCTTCTGCATTCATTGGCAAATGGTATTTCAGTATCACTAAAAATCAATCCTGCACCACAAAAGAATCCGACACTTGGGTCATTCACATCTCTAAACTGGAATGGGGACAGAGAGTCTCCAGTAGATTCGACTATCAGTCCACCGCCTTGAGGAAATAATGGTATTCCATATACCAAGCTAGTATCCAAGAATGGACCTCCAGCCATAGTGCCTGAGCCTGTACCTGAGCCCGTACTGTTATTTCCTAATACACCTATAGTCGGACAGAGGTAAGGTGTTACAGCACTAGAGGTGCATAGAAACGGGACACCGTAGAGAGACAATGAGTCATCTTCCGTGTCTTGAAAAAAGAATGGTATCAAGGTTCCATTTTCATCAAAGGTGATTCTAGGATCACTACAAGAAAAAGTAGTTTCACCAGGGAAGATTATATTATTCACATCGATTCTTCTTAAGAAGATATTCTGTGTACAATTACCCGAATTACCGAATTGGTCTACCGCACGAAAAGTCCTAATGACTTGAGACTGATAATCAGGATCACAATCCAGATTGACATGCTGCTCATTTATCAATGAGATAGATACTGAAGCACATAAATCTACTGGTTGCACTATTTCTAAAAAGTTCAAAGCTGCGCAGTCTACAATGGTATCTTGTGGGCAGGCTATTTGTGGACCTAGTTTATACTCTACGTTAACCTCTCCCCAACAAGAATTGCCGCAATCAGATTCAGTAACTCTAAAGAATAGTGTTTGGTCGATGTGGTCAAACGTCATCAAAGCATAAGGTATCGGATTGTTATGGACATCGAACAGCTCTGCGGAATAACACAGAGAATCTGCTACTGTAATTCCTTTAGCACCCATACTCGGAATGAATTCTGTTACACATCCTATTCCTAATGAAACATTGACTTTAGCTCTACAACTGATGTGACAATGACCATCACATTGTGCAGACAGATTTTGTGGCAATGAGAAAAGCATGAATAGCAATATGCTTATAACTGCATGAGAATAATTCATGATAAATTTTACTTGTTTGTTAGCAATAGCATCCTGATATAAATCTTATAGATTCATATCCAAATACTTTCTTTCTTTCGATTCAAAAGGGAGTAGTGGAAAATCGGTGATGGGGTCTTATCACAGAGATTGTGTCTCTATGTTTTATCTTAGAATGTAAAGCACAGTCCAGCTTTTTAAGATGTGACTTTGCAAGTGCAAAGTCACATCATCAACTATCATGTATTTAATTCTAATAGAGAATCATTTTGTACTTGGAACTTTTAGATCCTACAGTCATCCGCACATATACGAATCCTGAGGCGCCCAAGTCATCTCTAGTAACTTTCAGTGAGTTATTTCCTGGAAGGTAGGTATCATTATGAGTATAGAGAATCCTACCGTTCATATCGAAGAAATCGAATCTAACCTCACTTTCGTTTTCAATCAGGAAATTGACATTAGTTCTTTCTTTCCATGGATTAGGTGAAACTGATAATATATCTGCAGTCTCTCCCCTCACAGACTCTATGCTGAGTGGGTAGGATTTCAGATGCTTATCATATGCTTCTACGCTGGTCACTCGTGATGTTAAATCAAACAAAAGTTCATTGTTAGAAATATCTTGCCTAGCTAAAATTCTTATAGTGAATAATTCAGCTTTTTTCTCAAAACTTTCTTCTACAATATGACTCATGGACATCCATCCTTCATCTTGTTTGTCGAGGTAAAACTCTGAATCGTTCTCATCGCCATTTGTATGCTGAATTGCAAGCACTTCAAATTTCGCAGGATCAAATTCAAGTGTTCCTTGTAAGCCAGTGATATCATTTTCTGAGCTGACAATAAGCTCTCCTATTTCTCCAGTTAAAATAGGCTGGTTACTTATTGTAATAGAATAATTTTCTGAAGCATCTCCTTGAACTCCTAATGCAGAATTATCTACATCACCAATCTTAACCCCTACGAAATCAAGAAACATATTCTCATTTAAATTTCGAATTGTATATGCTTCATCAAAAGGTGTAAACCATGGATTAGTTTCATCGGGGAATACAAAGTCTTGAGATACAAATCTCCAACTATCATTCTGTGGGAACTCAGTGTACAGACCTAAAATAAACTTCCTTAATTCAACTAAATCTATGCCGTCTATAGTACCACTATTATTGATGTCTGCTGCGATTAACTTATAAGGACTATCTAATCTATCTATTCCTAAAATGTGTCGCTGAATTCTTATTAGATCTATGGTATTCACGCCTTCACCATCACGATAATCCATTTCTGGTTTCACGCTATAGCTACCTCCTAAAGGCATATCTTCAAAAGCGTATAGTCCAAGGTCATCTGTAATGTCAGTTCTGGCCGCATCATCTAGCGATACCTCTACCCCTACTATCTCAATAGATTGCTCCGTCAGTACCTGTCCTGAAACAGCTACTCTAAGTACATCGGGACAAGTACCTGCATCTTGGATATCTACAAATGCCAGACAAAAATCTTGTGCCCCGGTTACTACATCTGTAACCCACAGTTGTATCGTTTGTCTGCCAATATCTGTGCAGTCATAGATGACAAATCGGTCAGTCGTATCAGATGAGAAGCTAAAAGCTATACCATTATTACATCCAGGGTAACTACCTGCATTAAAATCTTCAGCCCATATCTCTACCTGTTCCGTATCTATTTGTCCGTCACCATTAGAGTCATGTCCAACTAGACTCACACTCAGACCATTATGACAAATAGGCGTTGGTGCTTTCGTACTTATAATCTGCAATGATTGTAAGTCTGTATCACTATTTCCACAGTTGTCAGCTACAACCCACTCTATCGTGTAGTTACCCACAGGAAAACGACCACTAACTCTATTTGTATTCCCTGAAGCGACCACCATCCCATTATTATTGTTTCTCACAACATAACTGAAGGATAATACTGGGGTACAATCATCTATGGCATTTCTCTCTACCAGTATTTCTCCACTTTCACAATTGCCTCCTTGAGTTTCAATTGTAATATCAGATCCTCCATCAAAAACTGGTGGCGTATTATTGAATATTTTTATAATCTGCGGCCTATCAAATTCAAAAGTCGAGAATGATCCTCCAGCACTATTACACCAATCTAACACTCTCCATGTCCTTCGAATTACTGCACACTCTCCAGATAGTGGATCAGCTGAAAATATTTCATCTGTAAAATCAAATCCTAACATAGCACATTGGCCATCAGCGACTGTAAATCTTGGATAAGCATTTAGCAGAGGTAAAAGATCTGGATGCAAATCTTGTGCAGTACATCTATCGTTCACTTCAAAATCCAGCGGTAGTTCTACATCAGTTAGAACAAAAGGATTATTATTCGTAATTGTTATTGTCTGCTTGCAAGACCTTAATACATTATTATTGACATCTCTAAGAGAGAAAGTTCTCTCTATAGACCCTATGCCACATTGACTAACGTTATCATCTACATTCACAGTTGGCAGTTGAGTCGAAGCACAATTTCCATCTATTTCTGCTGTGCCGAATGTAGCACCTAGGTTAGATAAACTATATGGTTCCGTACAATCAATTACTACATCTGCTGGACAAGTCAGTCCTGGTACAGTTTTGTCTTGAACTTCTACTCTGATCCAACACTGTCCAGAATTCCCTTCTTTATCAGTAACCCTTAGCATGACATCTACTAATTGGTTGGCATCTACACAACAGAAATCGACATAGTTATTAAATCTACTGAAGTCAACAATAAAGCCTGAAGTCCCTGTATAAAAACCTGGTCCTACCTCTACTAAAATCTCTACATCCGATACAATGTGAACATTGACATTTTCATCATTGACATATGCAGTTTGTATACCATGTGGCTTTACAAAATTAAAATAATACCTATCGAAAGTTCCTGGTTCAACTGTTCTAATATATCCTGGAAATGGTGGATTATTAATATCAACCGTCGAGACAAAAGAAATACCTTCATCGCTTACATCTATGTTGTACAACCCTCTGTATTGTTCGAACTCGATACCTGGAGAAACCAATCCATTAAATTCAAGTGAATGATCTGTCACTCCTAGCCAATCTTCTGCAGAAAGTTCTACAGATCCTGTCCCTCCAGCACTAGATGGAGCAGATGACTGATAGGTACTTCTTATACCTATTTCTGATCCAAATGTAACACCAGGTTCACAAGGATTATCAGGTCTGAATACTTCTAATCTATCGATACCACAATCATCGAAACTGCCGTTATCAAAAACCTCTGCAGGAGCTCTGGTTGTGTTACTGGTCGTCAACGCTATCACTTTATCTCTCTCACAAATAGCCACTGGCTGATTCATATCTCTGACAGTAAAAGTGGTTTGGCAAGAAGTCATATTTCCACAATTGTCACTTGCTGTATAGGTGAGAATATTTAATCCTTTATTAAGATCGACTATTCCACCGTCAGTATTGATAGCACCACCTGGAAAATTAATTCTTACATCTATGCTGTTACCACATTCGTCTGTAGGGTTAGCAGCTGGTAATAATACCTGAGCACCGCAATTACTTGAAGTAGATACAATCTGATCTGGTGGACATGTAATTACTGGAGGTATATCATCTACAATCTCTATAATTTGAGAACCTGTTCTTTGTAACTCAGTATTGCACCACCATTCAAACACTTCGAAAGTTCTAATAATCTTTCTTCGACAACCATCACTAGGGAATTCAATATCCGTAAATAAAACCGCAGCGCTACAGAATATATTTGTAGCAGATTGAGGTATAAATTCTGTTTCGAAAGGCATATCCGGGTCTCCAGTCTCAACAATAATCACTGCCCCACCTTGAGGTATCAATGGAATTCCTGATGTTCCAGAACCTGTCAATGGACATATCAAACCAGATGGAAAATTAGGAGAACAAAGAATTGGCACACCTACACCTGTACCCGACCCAGTCAAGGGCTGAGTAAAAAATGGAAACGGCACACCATCTGCGTTAAATTGCACTAGGGTATCGCTACAAGAAATAGTAGCTGGACCAGGAAATATTATATCATCTAAAGGCAGTCGCTCAAGCAATACTCTGTGTGAGCAAGTATCTGTATTTCCAAATTCATCTACGGCCTGAAAAGTTCTGACGACAGCACCTTGGTAACTATCGTCACAAGGCATTGGTGTAGACACTTCACTAACTAATTGTACATTAAATGCAGCACAACTACCTGTCGCAGGTGGTACCTCCAAAAAGTCAACTGCATTACAAAGAACAGTCAAGTCTGGTGGACAAGTAATCTGCGGAGGCAATTTAAACTCTACTGTGATATCTCCCCAGCATGAATTTCCACATTCTTGCTCTGTGACTCTATAGGTAAGTGTCTGATTGAGAAAATTAAAGTCTACAATATTATTTGGCACTAGATTATTGTGCTCATCAAATACTTGTACAGTGTAACATGGACTGCCTGGTGTGACGCCAATGCCTCCCATCTGAGGCGTAATTTCCGCCATACAAGTTTCGTCCAGAGATAAATTAATTTGGCCTGCACACTGGACATCACAATCTGTAGAACATTGTGAGTAACCAATGTCGGGTAGACATAATAGTATGCATATGCATATAGTATATGCAAGGGTTATGGAATACTTCATGATAGTTATATTCGTTAGCAATTAATATGTATCTGCCCATAGACTTCAACCTATGAGTAGAACTATCTTAAAAAGGATAAACCTTATTAATAAACAATCTTGAAATAGTCACCTAAGTGGGAGGATAGCCTGAAATAGGCTGAAAGAGTTTGACCATAAATGTTCTAAATACGTTAGCACGCGTACCCGAACAGGTCATTTGTATGTTTCCGTTAACTCCTAAATAAATGAACTATTTAGGCTCTATAAGGTAGGTTGGTGGTGGCTTAGCACTAAACCACTCCACAATGATAGGAACATATTAAAGAAAATCAAAATATATAATGGATTTTTTTTCACAGACTTATGATTGTAAGAAATCGTAAGGTCACACTACTCAAACAATCGACCCATCTTTGCTTGCTCAAAATACATGCCTTCCATGGCCATCAACTCTGAGTGAGTACCTTGTTCTGTAACCCGTCCATCTTTCATTACATATATACAGTCTGCATCCAAAATGGTGCTCAGACGATGTGCTATAATTATACTGGTTCTATCTCTCATCAGTACATCTAAAGCTTCTTGTACCTTTCTCTCAGAATGAGCATCTAAAGCTGAAGTCGCTTCATCTAATAAGAGTATCTCTGGATCACTTAGAATAGCTCTTGCTATGGCTATACGCTGTCGCTGACCACCAGATAGTTTTACGCCACGTTCTCCTATCATGGTGTCAAAGCCTTCAGGGAACTGCTGTATAAATTCAAGACAATTAGCTTTTCTCGCTGCCTCTAACACTTCCTCATCTGTAGCTCCGATTCTACCATACTTTATATTATCTCTGATACTCTCTGCAAATAGGACGACTTCTTGAGGGACTAATGAAATTCGTTTTCTATACTGGCGAAGCTCTTCATTAGAAATAGAAGAACCATCCAATGTAATTTCTCCCTGTTGGATATTATAGAATCTTAAGATCAGTTGGAATACAGTGGACTTCCCTACGCCACTAGGACCGACTAAGGCTACTGTCTTGTTCTTATTTACATTTATACTAAAATCATCTAGAATCAGAGATTCAGGTCTTGATGGATAGGCAAAGCGTACTTTATTAAACCGTATAGCGCCACCCGCAGGCTGTGATGATGCAGCATGCGCTTTTGCGGATAAATTCACTTCTGGCTCCAGCGCTATAATTTCCTTTATTCGTTCTGTAGCACCGACTGCCCCAAATAATTCTGTTGTAAAATTACCTAGTCCAGCGATAGATCCACCTATAATACCAGTGAAACTAGAGAATGATACCAAATCGCCTGCAGTCATACTGCCATTCTGCACCATCGTAGCCCCCATGAAAATGATAAAGCACATAGCGCCAAAAAAGACTGTCATGATAAACATGGAAAACCAAGCTCTTGATCTCGCGTACTTCATGGCTATTGTTACTACCCCTCCAATAGACTTGTCATACTTGTCCACCTCGAAATCCTCATTAGCAAAAGACTTTACGACTTGTATGCCTTGTATTGACTCACCTAAAATCTTATTTGAATCAGCCAATAACTTTTGTCTCTCTTTGGAAAGCTTTCTAATTATTCTGGCAAAAAACATGGCAATCACCACCACCAAAGGGATGGTCAATAACATTATGAGCGAAAGTTTCGGTGTTGTGCAAACGAGAAAACCGATACCTACAATTAAGGTGATAATCTGTCTGAAAAATTCTATTAGTGTAATAGAAAAGATGCTGTATAACTTACCTACATCTCCACTGACTCTAGAGATAAGTTCGCCACTATTATTATCTTCAAAAAAAGTGATAGGCAGTGAGATGAGTTTACCATAGACCTCTTTTCTTACATCTGCAATGCCATTTTCACTCACTTGAGCGGTAAATACGACTCTGAGGTAGGAGATAACGCCTTGGACTAACAAAATCACTACAAGCACTTTACCTACATAAGTGACAGAAAAATCCAATTCTGACTTCCCTTGTGCCACGTCTATCATAAGCCCTATGACATAAAATATGGCGTAGAATGAAAAAGTGGAAATGAAAACTAAAGCTAAGGAGGCAAAAAAGTACCACTTGTATGGTTTGATGTACTCAAATATCTTAAGGGCTTTACGGAAGCTTTCCTTATTCAATTTGACTTTTGCCCGCTCCTCACTGGAATCTTGATTAGAATATGTTTTGTGTCGTCGAGCCATGATAACCGATATAAAAGGGGAGCAAAGCTATCTGTTTATAGTTAGCAATTTGAAAATGAAGGAAAGAATTAGTCCTAAATCTGATTACACTCATCGAAATTATATAGATATACGCCGAGCCACGTGAATTCAGATTGCCAAATTATTGTTGGAAATAGTAGAATAATTAATCTAAAGTGCTAAAACATTAGCTTAATTAATAAGCCTATAAAGAAAAAACAGCATCATGAAAAGAATGTATAATCCGTACACATCAGGGAGTCGCCCAAGGAAGTTTTTTAGCCCAATCTGGAAAGATAGTAAGGATGATGTGAGAAGGAAGGACCGTAGAAAATTTGACCCAAATTGGAATAAAAAATCAAAGGCTAAAAGAGCTTAACCATACTTGACTCTAATTGAATAAAGAGATTCCCATTTAAATGAGAATCTCTTTATCTTTTTACCTTAAAAGACTAGCTTATCAAGATTTTATCCTAATGGATAGAAAAACTGCTCTGAAACTATCTTCCCGTCAGCGACTCTAAATACACACACCTCTGCATCTATTTTACGTGGCTGACCTTTCATTGTAATATCCATTTTCATAGAAGCAGTAAAGTGATCTCCCGCTACTATAGGTCCTTCGATTTCTACTCCATGAAACTCTTCCACCATTTGATTCCAGTGCTTTGATTTCATAGTAATGGCTTCCATCCCTTCTACACGTTCTGGAAAACCTTCGGCACCTTTCATCTCTAAACTGACGCAATTGTCAGCATATAATTCAGATTGAGCTTTATCCCATTGTCCTGTTCGGCAGTACTCTGCCCATTTGTTTGCTACATCGTTCGTTGTCATATTTGTTAATTTTAGTTAGCAGAAAAATACAAATTTAGGAGGGTTTCTTGTTTCCTATTCTCTGATTGTTTCCTGAAGAAATGTGTTAAAGGTCTATCTTTGCTTTTCGCACATGGCATTTAAAATCATATCCAAATACAGCCCTACAGGTGACCAACCTCAAGCTATCAAACAATTGGTAGAAGGAGTCAACAGGCAAGAGCCCTCCCAAGTGCTGTTAGGTGTCACCGGGTCTGGGAAGACATTTACCGTTGCGAATGTTATAGAGCAAGTCAAAAAACCTACCCTAGTCCTCACTCATAATAAGACACTTACCGCTCAGCTTTATGGCGAATTACAAGACTTTTTCCCTGATAACGCTGTAGAGTATTTTGTATCCTATTATGATTATTACCAACCTGAAGCTTATATCTCTGTATCAGATACTTACATAGAAAAGGACTTACAGATAAATGAGGAAATAGACAAGCTCAGATTAAGAGCCACTTCAAATCTACTCTCAGGAAGGCGGGATATTATTATCGTCGCCTCCGTGTCTTGCATCTTTGGTATGGGAAATCCTGAAGATTACGCCTCTGGGATTATACGACTGCAGCAAGGCCAGAAGATGGCCAGAAATCAATTCCTCTACAAGTTGGTAGAGATTCTATACAATCGTACAGAGAGAGAATTTACAAGAAGCACTTTTAGAGTCAGAGGAGATACCGTCGATATCAATCTTCCGTATGTAGATTTTGGATATAGAATTACTTTTTTTGGAGATGAGATTGAAACCATAGAGTCTCTAGAGGTAGAAACCGGAAAAAGGATAGGAAAACTCGAGCATGCTGCCATATTTCCAGCCAATCTATATGTCGCACCAAAGGACCGATTCAATGAAATTATAAGAGATATAGAAGATGAGCTCTTTGATCATGAAAAGTTTTTCGAGAGAGAAGGTCGTTTTATTGAAGCGAAGAGAATCAAAGAACGGGTGACCTTTGACTTAGAGATGATGAGAGAGCTGGGTTATTGTAATGGGATAGAAAACTACTCCAGATTCTTTGATGGTCGAGTACCAGGAACCAGGCCTTTCTGCCTTCTAGATTACTTCCCTGATGATTTCTTATTGGTAATAGATGAGAGTCATGTCACCATACCTCAGGTAAGAGGAATGTGGGGCGGAGATAGAGCCAGAAAACTGAATCTTGTAAACTTTGGTTTTAGATTACCTTCTGCACTGGACAACAGACCCTTAAATTTCTCAGAATTCGAAAAACTGACAAATCAGGTAATTTATGTGAGCGCAACGCCAGGTGATTACGAGCTGGAGCAGACGGAAGGGCTGATTGTAGAGCAGATTGTGAGACCTACAGGATTACTAGATCCGCCTATAGAAGTAAGACCAAGTATCAATCAGATAGATGACTTGCTAGATGAAATAGACCTGCGTATCAAAGCTGAAGAACGTGTCCTTGTCACTACCCTCACAAAAAGAATGGCAGAGGAACTGACCAAGTATCTGGTCAAATTGGATATCAAAGTCCGATATATCCATTCTGAAGTAGATACGCTGGATCGTGTGGAGATTATCAGAGATCTTAGGCTGGGTATTTTTGATGTCTTAGTTGGTGTAAACTTGCTCAGAGAAGGGCTTGACCTACCGGAAGTCTCGTTGGTAGCTGTCATAGATGCAGATAAAGAGGGCTTTCTAAGAAATAATCGCTCATTGACACAGACAGCAGGACGAGCGGCTCGTAATTCTAACGGAAGAGTCATATTCTACGCGGACAAAATCACTAAAAGTATGCAACATACTATAGATGAGACCAACAGAAGACGTCGCATTCAGATTGCGCACAATGAAAAACATGGTATCACACCTACTACAATAAACAAGACCAAGGAGGAAATTCTAGCTTCTAAATCCATACTGGATATAAGAGGTAATAAAAAGCAGGCATACATAGAGCCAGATGAAGCCAGTCTAGCTGCGGATCCCGTCATATCCTACATGAGCAAGGACCAGTTAGATAAGCTTATTATGGAAACTGAACGCAAGATGAAAAAAGCGGCTAAAGAACTCGACTTTATAACCGCAGCACAATATAGAGATGAGTTATTTGCCTTGAAAAAGAAGAAAAAAGCAGCCGTATAGCCTTATTTCATTGAATCTTCCAATTCTTGTCTACCATATCACATGACTTGTCGATATCTACCGTTAATTATATGATAATGGGATAGACAATAGCAACAATTAGTCTTACTTTACAATTTAGTATATCAAGAAAACTATTCACTTAAGTTTCTAAGAAGTATGAGTTTTGATTCATTTACAAACAATATCAAATACTTATTGATTCTCACAGGCTTATTGTCTTTTTCAGACATAGAAAGCCAGGAGGTAAGACTAAAAAATGGGTCTTTCGAAGATTACCCACGCCAAGGCGGTATTGATAATTTCGGAAGAAGGACAAAACCTCCTTCAGCATGGTATGATTGCGGTGCGATTCAGTTTCCAAACCATACCCCACCGGACATACACCGAGGAGGTACAAGTTTTTGGGATAATGAAATTACAACATTTGATGGTAAGACTTATTTGACTATGGTCGTTCGGGAGGATGATTCTTATGAATCCATCTCACAAAACCTTACAGGGACCCTTAAAGCCGGCAACTGCTACAAATTCTCAATCTATCTAGCGCAGTCTCCTACCTATCTAAGTCAGACTAAGAATAGTGGAGATGTGAGACATAACTTTACTGAACCCGCGGTTATGAGATTGTGGGGTGGCAAAGTGACTTGTGGTCAATCCCAATTATTGGCAGAGTCAGATCCAGTAAATCATGCTGAGTGGCAGGAGTATACTTTTACTATCCAACCCAATAGTGATTATAAGGCCATTACCCTAGAAGCCTTCTATAAGACCCCTGTTATGTTTGGCTATAATGGCCACATCTGTCTAGACAATGCGTCTCATTTTAGATTAGTAGACTGCGACGAGCCTGAAGTGCTTGTAGCGGAGGTAGAGAAAGAGGAGCGCGAAAAAGTAATCGTTCCGCTACACAAACGAACAAGGAAAAGAGATACTGAAGTCTATGTTCGTCCTTCAAAAGAAGCCAATACAGATACCTTTGTATTTAAGAAAAAGAAAATTCTTGACCTAGATCGTAGCAATATGAAATTAGGTCTGACCATTAAATTAAAGAAACTCCACTTTGATGCAGATAAGAGTGATATCTCAGTCACCTCATTCGAGGTACTCAATGAAATAACAGATTTTCTAAGAGAAAATCCTGAGTTATCTATAGAAGTAGGTGGACATACCAATAATAAACCCCCTGATTACTATTGTGATAGCCTATCCACAGTCAGAGCAAAATCTGTCGCAGATTTCATTACAGGCAGTGGGATAGAAAATGGTCGAGTTACCTATAAAGGTTACGGAAAAAGGCATCCTATAGCGACAAATGCTACCCCCAGAGGAAGAAAAACGAATCAAAGAGTCCAAATAAAGATTACCGGACTGGATTATAAAATGAAAGAGGAAGAAGAGAGCGGCAAGGGATGATTGTGCTGCGCTGAGCTAATGGCAACATATTTGATTAGAATAATGTGAGTTTTACAAAGGTCTTCTTGACCTTAATCAATGCCCTCACTTTTACTAATCTAAGAATGTATACTATGGACGCCAGTAAGCGAACAGGTGAGATTGCACGCGGTGAAACAATATTACTATATGAAACATCAGCCAGTTCTGGTTTAAAAGCAAATGATATGAAATGGAAAGGATTAATATTAGTGGGCCTACTTCTAAGCAGTGTTTTAGTCTGGGCTGTATACCCTACAGGAGACTCGAAAGATAAGGAGAGTCTTATTATGGATGCGGTGCTCAATTACTTAGATGCCTTGCATTTCAATCCACTGGATATCAATGATGAGTTTTCAGTACAAGCCTTTGACTCATATATAGAAGCCATCGACCCAGGAAAGCGATTTCTATTGCAATCAGAAATAGACCAACTAAGTATCTATAAGGATAAGATAGATGACCAGATAAAACTGAAGCAATTCGACTTATTCGAAGCCTCGCTAGAATTGATAGAAAACTCAAGAGTGAGAGCTAAGAAGATCTATAAAGAGATAACGGCAAACGATATAGCAAAGATAGATGAGAGCTTTGTAGAGTTAGATAGAGACAAAAGGCCTTTCGCTTCTAGTGAGGCAGAACTCAAAGACCTTTGGGAACAGCTGATTAAGCATGATTATAACAATCGTCTGAAATCTGAGCTGAAGGAAAAAGAGGATAAGGAAATGGACGAAAAGGACAAGAAACCTGGGATGGTAGAAGAGGTGGATATGGAGGATAAGGAAGAAGATGAGGAGCCAAAGACTGAAGCAGAGATAAGAGCAGATATCACTGACAAGATTAAGGACAGTTAC
The DNA here is from genome assembly GCA_964591455.1 of uncultured Saprospiraceae bacterium. GTDB lineage: Bacteria > Bacteroidota > Bacteroidia > Chitinophagales > Saprospiraceae > RFSX01. The sequence continues at coordinate 37,641 of CAZQDZ010000014.1, read as the reverse complement.
AAAGATTGGTTTAAGCGATTGAATCAAGACAAGCGTTCTGATAGATTCGAAACATTTGTGAATACAATTACACATGTCTTTGACCCGCATACTGATTATTATAATCCTAAGGAAAAGGAGGACTTCGATATTAGAATGGGCGGGAAGCTAGAAGGTATAGGTGCTAGACTCCAGACTGATGGGGACTACACTAAAGTAAGCTCTATCATACCAGGAGGTCCTGCATGGAAAGGCAAAGAACTTGGCGTAGATGATTTGATTACAGCCGTTACTCAGAAAGGAGAAGAGCCAATAGATATCACGGGGATGAGATTGGATGATGTCGTCGCTAAGATTAGAGGAAAGAAAGGGACAGTTGTTATTCTTACTGTGAAGAAAGTAGATGGTACGATGGCTGATGTGGAGATTGAAAGAGATGAAGTGATTATAGATGAAGGATTCGCGAGATCGCTACAATTAGATGTACCTGATGTTATAGAGAACGTAGGTTATATCAAGTTGCCTAGATTCTATTCTTCATTCGAGAAGGACGATGGCAATTCTTGTGCAAAGGATGTAGCCAAAGAAATAGAAAAGCTAAAAGACCAAAATGTAAATGGGATAATACTTGACCTGAGAAACAACGGCGGGGGCTCTCTACAGGATGTGGTAGAAATGTCTGGACTCTTTATAGAAGATGGCCCTATCGTACAGGTTAAACCAAGAAACAAACCCGCTTACGTATACGAGGATGAAGATGATCAGTCTAGATATAATGGACCACTTATCGTGATGGTGAACCAGTTTAGCGCTTCTGCTTCAGAGATACTTGCAGCCGCACTCCAGGATTATGAAAGAGCCATAATTGTAGGAAGTACTTCTACCTTCGGAAAAGGTACGGTGCAAAGATTCGTAGACTTGGACAGAGCAGTGAGAGATCAGAATGATTTAAAGCCTTTAGGTAATCTCAAAATCACTATGCAGAAGTTTTACAGAGTCAATGGTGGTTCTACTCAGCTTAAAGGTGTAGAGCCAGATATCATATTCCCAGACAACTTTCACTTCATAGAGACAGGTGAGAAGGACTACGATCACGCCATGGCTTGGTCAGAAATAAAACCAATAAAGTACAATCAAAGAGTATATGATCTTCCAAGTGTAGAATCACTGAAAACTAAGAGTGAAATGAGAATGGAAGGGAATGATGATTTTGGGCAAGTACTCGAAAACGCTAGGAGATTAAAAAAGAATAGAGATATCACTAAGATTCCTCTTGACTTCGAATCATTTAGTAACTACATAGACGGTAGAGAAGAAGAGGCTGATAAATTTGATGGCCTATTTGAGAGAACTGTGGAGTCACTAAAAATTAAAAATCTAGAAATAGACAAAGCATATATCGAGAGCGACGAATCTAGAATAGCTAGAAACGATGACTGGTTAGAGAATGTAAGCAAGGATTTCTACTTAGAAGAGACAATGCATATTCTTAGTGACATGGTATCTATGAATAATCAATCCTATACCAATAAAAAGTAAAATATCACATCAATTAAGAGGGGGCTATCTTACATTAGGTAGCCTCTTTTTTTGTACATAGTAGCGATTTATCTTATTTATTTAATCACTACTTTTTCTATGCCAACGAGACGTTCGTTCTCTTTGATAGCCACGAAATATAATCCGCTTGGAATGTCTAATAGTGAGATGGTTTTGGAAGAAGAGATACGACCAGTGGATACCATAGAACCATTAGAATTTGTGAGTTCGTAGTTATAGGCAGTATTACTGTCTTCTATTTCTAATACTAGTTCATAGTCTGCTGGATTTGGGAAGATACTAATCTCAGTTAGCTCAATATCATCTGTGCTACTCGGAGGAACAACAGGCAATCTACTCCTAATTATTGGTGTACCAATTGTGGATACAAATAAGTAATTATCCCAAGAGATATCCATTCCAGTTAGTTCAACTATGCCATTAATATTTGGTGTAATCTCACACCAAGTCTTACCATCATCCTGAGTTACCCAAATATGGCTTTCATCTTGCAAATAAACATTGTCTTGATTGTCTACTAACATTATAGAATTGACAAACAATTTAGAATCAAAATCTCTAGGCACTTCATTGTAGGTTAAAGTTTGTGAATCCTCATTATAAACACCTAGATTAAATTCTCCAAAATCTGACTCTAAGATGTATATCTTATTATTGCCAAATGAAGCTCGGATTGCTTCTATATGGAAATTAGAATTTGAACCTGTAATAGTATCACCAAGTTCGTTAAATAACGTCGTACTTTTTATAAACGAGCCACTAGTAAAAGACGAACTCTCAAGCGAATAAACTGTACCAGAGTTAGTAACAACTGTCATATCATGAATAGAGAAATCATTTTCTATAGGTGATTGAGACCATATATCACCTGAATCTTCGGATTTGTAGACAAGTAGATTTTTATTAGCCCCAGCAAAGGCATATAACCCTGATACGTTCGCTTGGTAACTTTGCGGAGATGGATCCACAAATTCTATCCAGTTCTCTCCTCCATCCCTTGACTGACAGCCGTTGAAATAAAAATCACCGTCATCATCAAATAGGAAATCCTTCCAAAAAAGGTCCCTAGCTTGAAGTTCACAACGTTCCCCTGACACAAACCATTCTCTATCAGAAGATACATACATAAACTCATCACAGTCATCACAAAAATTGCCTGTAGCCGCAACTTCATTCCTGGAAAATGCCACAACGCCACTGGCATAGCTTTTCCCTATCAATTCTACTGATATATCCATCCAATTGTCGCAGCCATTAGGAGAGTAATGATTATTGAATATTATGCCTTCTTCCCCATAGGCGAAAAACCCACCCAGTCTTTCATTCTCCAAACTGACTGTGCATCTTTCTACCATCGTCTCTCCACCATCAGCAAATGTGGTTAATACCTCACTAACAGTAATATGAAGATCTCCATTAGGTGAAAGCAATGGCTGCCCTATTCTATTTCCAACATAATTAGACCAATTCATCCCATCATCAGAAAAACCATATTCCGTATACAAGCGATTTAATTCTTCATCATAAAGCAGGTGTTCCGTAGTTTGTCTGTATGATGGATGTCTTTCTATCTCCATAGACAACATGGAATCTAGCACAATCAAATTGTCAAATATGAATATGTAATATTTATTTCCAGGGCCTCTGGACAGTCCAGACAGAAAGAAATTATTGCCACTATCCAACTGAGTTTCGTATTGGAATCCATCGTCGAGACTATAAACACTAATATCAGATGTGCCTTGAAAGGCAACATTTCCATTTTCCATAAATTGGATTCCCTTTATATCGATACCCGAAAAGATTAAATCAAGCGCTTGGGTCGCTTCATTAATAGAATAAAATCTTCCTGAAGAAGCTAAGAATAGCTTTCCATCTTCATTCTCTGCAAGAATAGGATCTACGAATAGATTAAAATTTTCTTCTATTTCACTCAAAAAATCCCATGGCCCTTCTACATCTGAGGTTATATAAAGGGACTGAGCAGCCTCAGACCACCCTATTATTCTATCATCACTCGTGACAAAAATGGCACGTGGATAATCATTAAAATGCGGCGTCATTTCCTCCCATTCTACTTTCTGAGAGTTGCCTTGGGTAAATAATAAAAGAAAAATACAAAATGCTGAAAATCTAAGGAGTAGGTTATTGTTATTCATGATATACTATAAGAAAAATTAAATTAGCTATAGTTATGATACTATAATTGTCGCTATAGTTGCTTTCAATTTAAATTATATGAAATATACCTTTCTTATGGAATAAAAAAAGGCCATCGTTCCCACGATGGCCCCACCAAAATCGTTTTATCTAAATTATATAAAACTCTATCTTAAAAAATTCTTACCTAAAAATTTGCAGAACTAAAATCCACATCAAATTCAAAGCACCACACACTGAAACTATTAACATCATCAAAAGTCACGCCTTGTGGTAAGAAGAGGTTTAGTGTTTCTCCTGTAAATCGTTGTCCATTTATAGTTTCACTAAGATTGATGCCAACACCTCTACCATAATTTCCATTTCGTCCTGCATAGATGCTTACATTAGGACCAGCACCATTATAGAAAAAATTTGATATCTCTATCTCACAATCAGAGACAATCGTCACTTGTCCACTAATCCCATAAATATTTCCTTCGAAAAAATTACTGGTTCGCCCTACCATAGTATGAGTAGATTCACACTCTCGTGGTTCTGCTGCTTCATTTGCCTGTTCTACACCAGTAGTACAACTCAATAAACCAAGGAGGACAAATAGCGTACAGCTTATTAAATTTTTCATTTCGTATTATTTTAAAAAATTAAACAACCCAGATGTATATCATGTGCCCCTAATATGATAGAAGAAAGTTTACGGTTGCTTGTAGTTTATCTAAAATGTCTGAAGTGATGTCGTGCAGACATTTTTGGGCAATATTGGGGTAATACCGTTATTGAGATTGAACATTTTAAGCATATCTCAACCCTTAAGGGCTGTTTCCACTAGTAGAATAAGCACTTATGGTCTATGTCTTTTCTAAGAAGCAGGTTGCAAAAAAGCCATAAATCATTAGGCCCTAGAAGCAAGCAAACCTTGTTTTCACGTGAAGGAATCTCAATCTCAAATGAGGATAGATGCATGATTTATAGTTTCCCTTATCTCAATCCTCTCTCTAGCTCAGTGATGGACAATTACTTTCGAAAATAAGTCTCGCCCAGTTGACCTTCTATCCTTATGATATAGGTGCCTACATCCAATCCTTCTAAGTTTATTTATTCATTCAATGTCATTTTGGGTCAGTTTTTAGATGGATAGGAAATACTATTACTGCACTACTGAAACAAAAAAAAGCCCTCGCTCTCGCGAAGGCTCTCTTTTCGATTATATATACTTTATCTTAATATCTGTAGTACTCTGGCTTATAAGGCCCTTCTTGCTTGACACCGATATACTCGGCTTGCTTAGCGGTCAGCTCCTCTAGCTCTACACCGATTTTCTCTAAGTGTAATCTTGCTACTTTCTCATCCAAGTGCTTAGGTAACATGTACACTTTGTTCTCATACTTATCAGTATTATTCCATATCTCTAATTGAGCAAGAACCTGATTAGTAAATGAGTTAGACATAACGAATGAAGGGTGGCCAGTGGCACAACCTAGATTTACTAATCTTCCCTCTGCAAGTACGATTAGATCTTTACCATCTATAGTATACATATCTACTTGTGGTTTAATCTCTACTTTGCTATCACCATGATTCTCATTTAACCAAGCCATGTTGATCTCATTATCGAAGTGACCGATGTTACATACAATGGCTTTGTCCTTAAGTGCTTTGAAGTGCTCAGCATCTACGATGTTATAGTTACCAGTAGCTGTTACTACGATATCAGCTTCTTTGATGGCATCAGACATTTTCTTCACTTCGTATCCGTCCATTGCTGCTTGAAGCGCACAGATAGGATCTATCTCAGTCACAATAACTCTTACACCTGCAGAGCTTAGTGAAGCTACTGATCCTTTCCCTACATCTCCATATCCAGCAACAACAGCAACTTTTCCTGCCATCATTACATCTGTTGCTCTCCTAATTGCATCCACACAAGACTCCTTACATCCGTATTTGTTATCGAATTTTGACTTAGTTACAGAGTCATTGATATTGATGGCTGGCATAGGAAGTGTGCCATTCTTTTCTCTTTCGTGTAGTCTGTGCACACCTGTTGTCGTCTCTTCAGAAAGACCTTTGATATTAGGGACTAATTCAGGGAATTTGTCTAATACCATATTTGTCAGGTCACCTCCATCATCCAATATCATATTCAATGGCTCACCATTTTTGAATGCTGTCAGTGTCTGCTCTATACACCATTCGAATTCTTCTTCGTTCATCCCTTTCCATGCAAATACTGGAATACCTGCTGCTGCGATTGCTGCTGCTGCATGATCCTGCGTAGAGAAGATATTACAAGAACTCCAAGTGACATCTGCACCTAGATCTATAAGTGTCTCTATTAGAACTGCGGTCTGGATTGTCATATGCAGACATCCAGCGATATTGGCTCCTGCCAATGGCTTCTTACCAGCATATTCTTTTCTGAGACTCATCAGCCCTGGCATTTCTGCCTCTGCCAGCCTGATTTCTTTTCTACCCCAGTCAGCCAGGTTAATGTCTTTTACTTTGTAATTCAATTTTTTGTCTGTAGCTATCATATCTATTTTATCGTTTTTAGATGGGTAATGTTTTTCTAACTATACTTATAAATATTCGCTACAAAGGTAAATCACATCTAGAATCAAAAAGTTGTCCTATGACAAGAAAAGGGCAAAATTCTGTTTCAGACTTTCTTTTGAAACATAAAATTTGGCTTCATCAAGTTTTCAGTTTTGATAATACTTAGTAAGTCTATTCTATTGCCTTTAAGGAACTCGATGTTTAATGAATTCTGGACTTGTTCAATGATATGTCCAGGATTATCAAATAGTAATCTGTGATCAGAACTTGCCAATTATTAGTTATTAGTTATATCCGAATCGCAACCCATTACAGCTAATTTGTATTTTGAACCACGTTTTAGATAGAGCATAGCACTTGAGGTATCCTTCTTTACTCCATTTATTTCATATGTAAGTGTATAAGAAACATCTGTCATTCCATCTAAACCTATATCTACAATTTCGCCAACTTCGATGTTTGATATTATTGTTCCTTTTGGATAGCCATCACAAGTTCCACTCGGGAGTTTAGTTGATAAGTCATTTACTATTTGTTCTTCGAATGTCATTCCTGATGAACATGCTAATAACAGTCCTATTGATAGAATTGAAATTGATAAAATATTTTTCATTTGTTTTGTTTATGATTTTGTAATTAAGTTGTTTTTTTCGCCAGATGCAATTTAACGGATATTTAGCAGTAGCCCACTTCCTGAATTGTATACCACTGATGGAATTGACTCTATAACTACGGAGGTTATCATATCTAGATTATAATGAGTTAAATCCTTGTTTACCTAAAGTTTGCCTTCCTGTCGAACTTCGGAATTTCCGAACAGTTAGTTTCTCATCCAATTCACCTGATTCTAGAATGTTAGTTATGTATTCACTAATATTGGTTCTACTGGAATCAAACAGTGTTACCATTTGAGCCTGAGTTAACCAAACAGTTTTCTCCTTCAAGCTGAACTTTGGTTCGATTTGATTATTAGAATCTTTATATATGACGATTTCACTCATAATTTATTAGCTGCTGATTTTTGATTTCTTTCACTTGATTGCATGTATCGGATGATTGTATGCAGCGTATCCCGAAGGGTATGCTGTGATCACACAATGTTAGAGAGAGTTATTCAATTTTGTTTATTCTTTTCCTAAGTTCTTGAAGCCTGCCAATGAGTTCTTCAAATGATAATGTTTCTCCATAAAACATTGATTCTTTCATACTTCAGGTACGAATTTTTCATCTACAAATTTTCCAGCACCTTTTCTTAATCTAGTCACTCCAACTCCTTGATAAATCTCCTCCGAAATTTAGATATGTTCTGTCAATTCCTAAGTCAACGAGAGCATATTAACTTTATTCCACCTGAAAAAGTAATTGGTGATTGGGAAAAAGATTATACAACTAGAAAAAAAATTAATCCAGAATGGAGTTAAGGAATTCAGCCTGAATTTAGTTGATTTTGAAGAGCTATTTAGTGCTTGCCTGACAGCTGTTGATGAGCCATATTTACTGAAATTAGCTGGAAAAAATATTTTGCCGCGCTTATGGTTGTAAATTGACTTAAGTACTTGTTTTTCAACGGATTCAGTCATTATTATATAATCATTTCTGTCACAAAAATATGATAAAAATATCCTATACCTTGCTTATGTAATTGTGTGGAGTTCTATCGAAATTCTCTCTATCTTATCTATACCCGTAACATCCTTTATATGTATCACTGATGAGCAAGATTAGATAAGCTTACGTCTTATCCGACTGAGTGAGGTCGGTGTGACGCCTATATATGAAGCCAAGTACTTCTGAGGTATTCTTTGCATATACTTTGTCTGGCCAGTAAGATTGATATAGCGCTGTTCGGCTGTGTCTTTTTGCAAAGCGGTGAATCGCTCTAATAAGTTCAGGATGACATCTTCCCAGAACACCCGCATGATGCTTTCCAATTCTGGATAATTTTTGTACAAACTTTGTAATGCTGATTTGTTGAGCGATAGAAATTCACTGTCTTCGATAGCCTCTATGTAGTATTCAGTAGGTTTACCACTCAAAAAGCTAGAAAGCTCAATAGCCGAATTATCTTCGAACGAGAACCACACAGTAATCTCTACATCATCTGCTATATAGTAAAGCCTAAGACAACCCTTGGTGAGGAAAAATATGTCTTGACAGATTTGTCCATAGGATAGTAGCACCTCCCCTTTCTTTGCCGTATTGTATTTGAGCTTAGTCCTCAGTGCGGATAATCCATCTTTGGAGATGGTCCCATATTGCTCAAAGAAATTCCATGTCGATAAGTCCATTGATACTATACTTTTGAACTCAGAATGGTAGTTTACAGGGTTTTCTATTCCTGGATTAGTGAAGTACTATACTATGGCATTCATTATGCATCAATATTGGCATACACCGCATTCTCTTCTATAAATTTTCTACGTGGAGGGACTTCTTCACCCATCAGCATGGAGAAAACGCTATCCGCTTCCAGTCCATCCATAATCTCTACTTGGTTAAGCGTTCTAGTTTCTGGATTCATCGTTGTCTCCCATAGTTGCTCATCATTCATCTCTCCTAGACCCTTATATCTTTGTATCTTGACGGAGTTATCTTCTTCTTTACCGCCACTGAATTCCTTGACCAGTGCCTGTCTTTCTTCTTCGTTCCAGGCATATTCTGCCTTCTTTCCTTTTTTGACTTGGTATAAAGGCGGGGCTGCTATATAGATATACCCTTGCTCTATAAGCTCTCTCATGTATCTGAAGAAGAAGGTCAATATCAGGGTGCTAATGTGGCTACCATCTACATCGGCATCACACATGATGACTATCTTATGATATCTCAATTTTTCTATATTGAGGATACGTTCACCTTCCTTGTCTTCTATGCTTACTCCTAATGCAGTAAACATATTTTTTATCTCTTCATTCTCATAGATTCTGTGCTCCATGGCTTTCTCCACATTGAGAATTTTACCTCTAAGTGGGAGAATAGCTTGGAAATGCCTATCCCTACCCTGCTTGGCAGTCCCACCGGCAGAATCACCCTCCACAAGGAATATCTCTGACTCAGCTGGATCCTTAGAAGAACAGTCGGATAGTTTACCTGGCAAGCCTGAACCTGTAAGTATATTTTTACGCTGGACAAGTTCCCTAGCTTTTCTTGCTGCATGCCTTGCTGTAGCTGCTAAGATGACTTTATCTATAATCATCTTGGCCTTCCTTGGGTTCTCTTCCAAGTAGTGGGTGATTGCTCCTCCTACTGCTCTGGATACGATACCAGTTACTTCAGAGTTACCTAATTCCCCTTTGGTCTGGCCTTTGAATTGTGGTTCTGGAACTTTAACTGAAACTACCGAGGTCAATCCTTCACGAAAATCTTCCCCAGATACCTTAAACTTAAGTTTACTGAATAGCCCATTCTCTTCTGCGTACTTAGCAAAAACCCTGTTCACCGCTCTTCTGAATCCTGCCACGTGAGTACCACCTTCAGAGGTACGGATATTATTGACAAAGGAGTGGACATTTTCAGAGTAGCTGTTATTGTACTGCATCGCAACTTCTACCTCTACATTTTCTTCTTTACCCTGAACATGAATTGGTTCTTCTATAAGTGCTTGTCTGGATTGGTCTATATACTTGACAAATTCTATGAGGCCCCCTTCAGAGAAGAAGGTTTCTTTTTTGGGTTTACCTTCTTTTCCTTCAGCCTCTTGTCGTTGGTCCTCTAGATTTATTGTCAGACCTCTATTAAGGAAGGCCATCTCTCTGAACCTGATAGCCAAGACTTCGTACTTATATTCTAGGGTGTCAAAGATTTCTGCATCTGGGAAAAAGGTAATCGTGGTTCCTCGATCATCTGTTGTCCCTTTCTCTTCCACACCTGTCTGAGGCTTACCTTGAGAATACTCCTGAGTGTAGATCTTACCTTCTCTTTTTACCTCAGCCAAGAGCTTAGACGATAGGGCATTAACACAAGAGACACCTACACCGTGCAATCCTCCTGACACCTTATAAGTATCCTTGTCAAACTTACCACCCGCGTGTAATACTGTCATTACAACCTCTAAAGCAGATTTTTTGAGCTTTTGGTGCATACCCACTGGGATACCTCTACCATTATCTGTCACCATAATCCCGTTATTAGCTAGAATGGTCACATTTATAGTATCACAATGTCCTGCAAGGTGCTCGTCTATCGAGTTATCCACAACCTCCCATACCAAATGGTGCAGACCTTTAGAGTCCGTCGTACCAATGTACATGCCGGGTCTTTTTCTGACCGCTTCCAGACCTTCTAAAGCCTGAATATTGTCAGCACCGTAGTTGGATTTTTTCTTTAGCTCTTCGCTATTCTTCTCGTTATTATTATCACTCATATTTTGACTTCTATTAGCGCTGCAAAGATACTAAATTGGATGCCAAAATAGATGTTTTTGAGGACTCATAATTCACTCAAAATGAAGCATTTCTGTAGTTTCGGTGCTTGATATGGCCTGAAAAAGATGAATTTGGATTTTGAAAAAAACATTGGCTCTTACTATCTGAAATTTGTCGGGCAAAAGACACCACCAGATGGAAGGAAAATTGACAAAGTAAAGGAAGGATTGTCTAATAATGCAGGCCGATACCAATATATCTTTGGCCTTATAAGCTCGTAAGAAAATAATTAAGAGGAATTTTCAGAGCAGTACCCAACCAAAAGATAATTTTTAAGAAAAGTTGAGTATATCTTAGTAAAAAGGTTTTGTCGGAAAGTTGCCAGGACCTTTCTCTCTTTTCATACCTATCTATCCTTTTTCATTTATCACAAATAGAATCAGTTTGGAAAGCGCTAAAATCTATATAGACAATCCTTATCAGGAAGACATGCGTGTTCAGATATTTACGACTAATAGTCAGCTCTTATCCAAGTCACTCGGCAAAAAATTCGTTGTACATAGATACTGACCCCAATTATAAGGGCATATACATTATAAATGTCCAGAGTAAGTAAGGTGTACATACACGTCAAATCTGTATTAGATAAAATATACAAGATTATAACAATCTTATTTTCGATTCAAAAAAGGTATACAATTCGCTGCGTACCTTTTTCATTTTAGTAGGTTATCTTGATTAGACTCAAATTAAAATTAGACTCGCTGGGCACAAGCAATTCATTACTGCCAAGCTGTACTGCATCACGGAAGCGCAATTTTACATTTTGATTATCTGTACTGAGTAAGCTATTCCTTGCAACATTTCCGGCAGGGTCTACTATATATTCACTGACTGTATTACTGGTCTTAATCTCGTCATTATATAGCATGCGCATACGAGAAGGCGTCAGCATGATATAAAAAGATGAAAACAATGCGTCATCATCTTGTGAGAACTGTTTCTTGTACAAGATTTTATTCCAGTCTACAGTTCCTTCTGGTGAGATACTTGAGACTATAATATCTTCATTATAGTAATCCACCCACCCTCGCCTTACGTGAGAATTGTAACTAGTAGACCTGCTATAATTGGTTGCATATGAACTTCTTCGTGAAAACTCCTTCGCCAATTCCATAACCATAATAACCCCTCCATCATGACGCTTTATAATATCTTTAAAGGTGAAATGCTCAAAGATTTTATTCTTCTTCTTTCTTGTCCTAGAGACCTCATTAACCAGCGATTCTGAGAATGGAATCAATTTAGCTTGCTCTGTCTCTCCAAGATTATGTGGAGACTTACTGACTAAGAAAACCCCACTATTGTCCCTGGTCTTTCTTTCTGAATATAACCCACTTATTATCACTTTATCATTGAGGTTATCATAATCCAAATAGATATCTCGTCTTATTCTATCTAAGAGTGATATACTCACAAGATTTCCCCTGTCTGAAAATAGGGAGTAATGAAAGTATTTTACTTCATCTTTTTTTGACCCTCCAGCCTCTTGCTTGTATAGCAATAATGAAAGTCCTCCTTTATCAGAAAGAACCATTTCCTTAATATCTGACCTGAGATTGATGTCGGGAGGAAACTGCAAACGACGGTATATAGCAAGTCTGTTTTTCTCATTGTCGTACAAATACAGATCTAACTCATCATTCTTATTTATAGTATATAGAAGAAGTTTGCTCTTATTCTCTGACACAATGCTATTGACACTTCGCTTTAGGTCTTTTTTAGAAATCTTAGTTATGAGGCTACTGTCTATCAGTGAAACTTTTTTATCGTATCTCCTCATTTTTACGAATAAGGAGTCATTATCCAAATAACCATAGACAATCTGAAAACTGGTATCTAAACCAATTGTGCTGATTACATCTGTTTTCTTTTTCTCAAAAACCAGCTCAGAATGTTGCGTATGTTCCATAAACTCATTGAAAACATCTACCTCCTTTAAGAACCCTTTATCCCGATATATAAGATACCTGTCTGAAATCTTGCCTAGTAATTCATATGAAAAGTAATTTCTAATATTTACTTCTGGAGAAATACTAATCTCCTGAGCTCTCAAAGAAGATATGAGAAGAGAACAGAATAATATGGGTATAACCAATGCACGAATTATGCTTTGTGTATATGCTAATGTTCTTTTCATTTTCTTGTTGTCAATATCTAGTCGTTGTATACATTTTCAAAAACGAATCACGAAGTGATTATATTTGGCCAAGACTGTATCTGAAAGGTAATCAATATTTAATAATCAAAATCACTTACTCATATGTCGTCCACACCATTAATAGAATGTGTTCCCAATTTCAGTGAAGGGGTAGATATGTCAATAATAGATGCTATTACAGCTGAAATCTCTGACACTGATGGGGTCAAACTACTGGATGTAGACCCTGGAAAGGCTACGAACCGAACTGTGGTGACCTTCGTAGGACCACCCGAGCCAGTTATAGAGGCTGCATTTAGAGCTATAAAAAAAGCTGGAGAACTGATAGATATGAGTCAGCATCAGGGTGAGCACCCTCGAATGGGCGCCACTGACGTGTGTCCACTTATCCCCATCGCAGATATCAATATGGAGGAGACGGTAAAGTATGCTGAGAAACTTGGAGAAAGAGTGGGCAGAGAATTATCTATCCCAGTCTATCTATACGAATCAGCTGCTAGACACCCTGATAGAAAAAATCTAGCTACAATTAGATCTGGTGAATATGAGGGTTTGGCTAAGAAAATGACTGATTCTCATTGGAAACCAGATTTTGGACCAGCATCATTCAACGCTAAATCTGGTGCAACAGTCATCGGTGCTAGAGACTTCTTGGTAGCTTATAATGTAAATCTGAATTCGACCTCAGTTAGACGAGCTAATGCCATAGCCTTTGATATCAGAGAAAATGGTAGAATAAAGCGAAAAGGAAATCCAGTTACAGGGGAGATAGTCAGAGATAAAGAAGGAAATGCGCTAAGAGTACCGGGCATGCTCAAATCTGTGAAAGCTATTGGATGGTATATAAAGGAATATGGTATCGCCCAAATATCTATGAATCTGACTGATATAAATGTGACCTCATTACACGAGGCCTTCGAAGCGACAATGCAAAGCGCCACAGATAGAGGACTCAGAGTAACGGGTTCAGAATTGGTAGGGCTTGTGCCCAAAAAGGTACTTATAGATGCTGGAAAACATTTCCTAAAAAAACAGAAGAGATCCACTGGTATCTCTGAGCAAGAAATCATTCATATTGCCATCAAATCACTAGGCCTAGATGAGCTAGCCCCCTTCGATCCTAAAAAGAAAGTTATTGAATACCTACTAGAGGATTCAGCTAGTGCACCCCTAATAAAGTTGAATTTAACCCAATTTGCTTCTGAGACAGCCTCAGAAAGCCCCGCACCAGGTGGTGGTAGTATCTCTGCCTATGTAGGCGCCCTAGGGGTAGCCTTAGGTACAATGGTGGCTAACCTTTCATCACACAAAAGAGGCTGGGATAGCAGATGGGAATATTTTTCTGATGCAGCAGACACAGGACAGCAGATTTTAGATAGACTGCTTGGCCTAGTGGATGAAGATACGGCGGCGTTCAATGGGATAATGGCTGCAGTCAAAATGCCAAAAGCTAGTGAGGCAGAGAAAGAAGCCAGAAAAAAAGCCATGCATTCAGCAACTATTAATGCCATAGAGGTCCCTCTGAAAATTATGGAAACCTCTAGCGAAGCCTACAAAATGCTCACTGATATGGCCAAGAATGGAAATCCAGCCTCCGCTTCTGATGCCGGCGTGGGTGCCCTTTGTTGTCATGCTGCCATTCACGGGGCCTATCTTAATGTTCAGATCAATTGCGCTGGCTTCAGAGATAAGGATTATGTAACTATGGCACTCGAGAAGGGCCGAATGATATTAGAAGATTCAGAAACTAAGAAGAATCTAATTCTTTCTACTGTTCAGGAGCATATAGATGCATGATTTACATGGAATTTCTTGAAAACTTGGCGCCTCTACAGGCCGAACTCATCAATACTTTGGACACTGAGTTTAGAGAATCTCTAGGTATGACTAGAAAAATGAGATACAAAATTCCCTTCTATGACCAAAATAGTTGGGTTTGCTATCTCAATCCTATTAAGAAAAGCCATGTAGATTTATGCTTTTTGGATGGCCGTGCTTTGGCCCAAACCTTCCCCATACTAGACATGAAAAACCGAAAAATGGTCTCTAGTATAAGATTGGATATTCTGGCCAATATACCCTCAGAAGTATCAATTATCGTAAAAGAGGCCATAAACATGAAAAATAATACCCATAGATAAACTAGACAAATAACATAGCAACCATTGTATAAATGGTTTTTTATCAGTTATTTACGACAATTTTACGAATATTTTAACTTGACATATCTTTAGTGTACATTCTACTAATACCGTTATGTTTGGCTATAATTGTGCAACCAACTAAAAGACAGAATAATTAACCTCTGTCTTTTCAAACTAACTGAAGATCAGGCAATGATAAAATGCAACAGATCGGTGGAGGACGTTACACAATTGGTAGCAAAGACACCACTAGTCAAACTTCAAAATCTAAGTGCTTTACTTGGCTGTAAAGTATATGCTAAAGTAGAAGCGTTTAACCCAAGTAATTCGGCAAAGGACAGATCAGCCCTCTATATGATAGAGCAGGCAGAGAAAAAAGGTCTAATTAAGGCTGGTGACACTATCATCGAAGCCACTTCTGGTAATATGGGCTTTAGTGTCGCAATGATTTGCGCTATAAAAGGATATAAATGTGTACTGACAGTCAAAAATTCTTCCTCCAAGGAAAAATTGGCAATGCTGAAAGCCATGGGCGCCAAAATAGTCCTTTGTCCCGCTGATGTAGATAGCCAGGATCCAAACTCGTATTACAAAAAGGCTGAAAAATTATCAGTTGAATTGGAAAACGCCTATTACCTTAATCAGAACTACAATACAGAAAATGCCATGGCGCATTATACTTCTACTGGTCCTGAAATCTGGGAACAAACAGACGGTAAAGTAAGCCACTATATCTGCTGTGGAGGTACTTGTGGAACCTTAGTCGGAACAGGAAGATATCTTAAGCAACAAAATGAAAACGTCCAAATTATTGGCGTAGATGCTTATGGTTCAGCCCTTAAGAAGTTCCATGACCAAGAAATATATGATAAGGATGAAGTGTACCCAAAAAAGGTAGAAGGGCTGGGCAAGGACATTATACCTGCTAACTATGATAGAGCAGTCATAGATGAATTTATCAAAGTAACTGATAAGGAAAGTGCACTAAGAGCAAGGGAGATATGCAAGACTGAAGGACTTTTCATAGGATATTCTAGTGGAAGTACCTGCGAAGCGCTTCTTCAACTCAACGGTAGATTAAAAGAAGATGATGTCGTAGTCTTATTATTCTCTGATCATGGTTCTAGATACCTATCTAAAATCTATAATGATGAGTGGATGGTAGCTCAAGGCTATATACGATCAAGAAAACTAGCCGCCGTCTAGTTAAAAAATAAGTATGAAAAAACCCTGACAGAATGAATTCTGTCAGGGTTTTTATATTGTTTATCGTACTAATAAAGTATTTATTCGTCTTGTTCTGCATTGAGTGAAGAAAATCCGATTGGATTCATGCCCATTTTTTCTGGCACATCATCATCAAAGTCTTCCCATTCTATCACCTCCTTCATAAAAGTCTCCAGATATCTCAGCATAAAAGCTGGCTTATATTCCTCAGGTCTTATGATTTCCAGCGTCATCGGTGGTTTGGGCTGACCATAACCCTCTATGTATGGGTACATAATCATAATCATCAACTTTCCATTAAATAACTGTTGGAATATCAGTGACCCATTGGACTTAATAAAGGGTCTTCTAAGGTGATTACCCGGTAGATGATTTCCAGGTAGCTTCTCTGCTATACCACTAACCTCTGTACCAAGTGACAATGAGATAACTTCAAGATTTTCGATATCATCCTTGACATCAACGTATGCACTCAATTTCGTTTTCTTGATTACCTTTTTAAGGTTATCTATAATCTCATCTCTTAATCCTTCGCTCCAATCCTTTCTATAATTATGAGTATTCTTTAAGATTTCATTGTACTTGACAACCTTAGATTTCAAGTTGGCATAATTTAGTTTTGTCATAATCCAGTTTTTCTTGGTCTAATATTCTAGTGTTTTAGAAATGGCTTCGCTAAGTTTACTTGAGGCCAGATACACTTTCTCTAACTCTCTGTGGAAAGGGATTGGCGTATCCAAACTTCCAACTCTAACGATTGGAGCATCTAAATGTTCGAAGAGATGTTCTGATATATAAGAAGAAATCTCCCCGCCTAGACCGCCAAACAAAGCATCCTCATGCAAAATCACCACTCTATTTGTCTTAATTATACTATCATGAATAATGCCATAGTCCAAAGGCACTAGTGAACGCAAGTCTATAATATCCGCGGAGACACCTAACGCTTCCACTTCAGCAGTAGCCCAGTACACTCCCATACCATAGGTGATTATAGAAATATCATCCCCACTCTGCACACGTTTGCCTTTCCCTATTTCTATCGTGTAAAATCCTTCTGGGACTTCCTGCGAATGGGTTCTATACAAGCCCTTATGTTCGAAAAACATGACCGGATTCTTATCTTCCAGCGCTGCCAAAAGCAGACCCTTAGCATCAGTCGCCGAGGATGGATAGACGATTTTGAGTCCAGGGGTATGTGCAAACCAAGCTTCATTAGTTTGACTATGGAATGGACCTGCGCCCACTCCCCCACCGCAAGGCATTCTGATAACGACATCAGCAGCATGGCCCCACCGATAGTGGATCTTAGCAAGATTATTTACAATCTGATTAAAGCCACAGGTCACAAAATCTGCAAACTGCATTTCTACCATGGATTTGTATCCCTTCATGCTCAGCCCCAATCCGATACCGATGATCGCACTTTCGCACAGTGGTGTATTCCGCACTCTTTCCTTTCCATAAGCTGCTGTAAAACCATCAGTAATCTTGAATACACCGCCATAGTCTGCAATATCCTGTCCCATGAGAATCAGATTATCCCACTTGTCCATTGCTTCTCGCAAGCCGTCTGACAACGCATCTATAAATCGCATCTCTTTGGTTGCGGACGCAGGTTGGGTGACCTCGAAATCACCGTCATGGTACACAGCAGCAAGCTCTTTAGCCTCATTGACTTCTACATCCTCTGCTGCATAACTGACCTCCAGCTCCTCCTTAATATGTTTTTTTACACTTTCCTTAAGCGCGGTAATCTCTTTCTGCGTAATCACTTTTTCATCTAGAAGATATTGCTCATAGTTAGTTATAGGGTCTCGCTTCTCCCAATAGGCCATAAGGTCATCTGGCACATACTTGGTTCCTGAAGCTTCTTCATGGCCTCTTCGTCTAAAGGTGACACATTCTACAAGGATAGGCTCTGGCTTCTTGCGAATGGATTTGGCCGCTTTATTAATGGTGTTATACACCTCCAGAATATTATTTCCATCTACCAGAAAGGATTTCATACCATATCCCTTGCCTCTATCTGCCAAGTGCTTACATCTGTACTGTTCTTCTGTGGGAGTAGATAAACCATAGCCGTTATTCTCTATCACAAAAATGACCGGTAACTGCCACACGGCAGCTACATTAAGCGCCTCGTGAAATTCTCCCTCACTCGTCCCTCCTTCTCCGGTAAAAGCCAAACTTATCTTTTTCTGACCAGACAGTTTATGTGCCATAGCAATCCCACTGGCCAATGAAAGCTGGGGACCGAGATGTGATATCATGCCCCAGATGTTGTATTCCTTAGTACCGAAGTGAAAAGAACGGTCTCGGCCATTTGTAAATCCAGATGGTTTACCTTGCCACTGTCCAAAGAGCCTATTTAAAGGTACATTTCTGGTGGTAAAAACACCGAGATTCCGATGCATTGGAAATATCCATTCATCCTCTTCTAGCGCCATTGTACATCCCACAGCTATAGCTTCCTGACCTATGCCAGAAAACCACTTGCTGATTTTCCCTTGTCTGAGCAAGGAGAGCATTTTTTCTTCCACCAGTCGTGGCGCTACCATATAACTATACAACTCTAGCAGTGTCGCTTTTGACAGCCGCTTACGATCGTAAGTGATAGATTCTTGTAATTCTAATTTCATAATGTGCTGTAGGCTAACAAATATGAGAAAAAGCTAATACAATATTATCCGAAGATAGATCTAAGAACAGGGATAGACCTCAGTGGCTTGAAATTGTCTATATGTAATTCATAGTAGGACATGAGTTTGTCCAGAAGAAAGGCTCTGTCCTGCTTAGATAGTGATATAGTCTGTACGCCTGTCATTAGCTGATGCATGACTGTACTCAGCGTGCCGTCGAGCACACTGCTATCTGAGGTCAGCGCTGTCACATACTGACCAGCGCTTAGATCAAAGTAAGGGGTTTCCTCACTGTAATTATCTTGCATTTGGAATCCCATATATTCTGCCAACTGTATGGCGAACTGATAAGGCAGTGTGCCTATCGATAGTGAACCATTATCTAATGACAATAATGTTTCTCTTATAAAAGAATACAATCTTTCATCTGGCTCCTTATCCTGAATGGCATTTCTTACTAACTCTATGATATAGGTGCCCACAGCAGCTCTAATCACATCTCTGTCCAACTGCTGATATATATAAGCGTAGCTTGCTTCCTTGATACGGGAGAGACTTTGCCCTGAAGTATAGGCGACCATATCTATGATATTCATAGGATGGTAGACATTGGCTGTTCGCGATTTTTGTTTCCGTACACCACTGACTATATAGGAGCCTAAGCCATGCTGCTTGGTATAGATATCCAGTATTAGGCTCGTCTCAGAATACTTAAGACTGCTGAGGACTATGCCTTCTGACTTAAAGGTCCGTGACATATAACGACTAGAATTCCCATCCTTCTATGGGATTCTGCTTATATTTTTTCTTAGTAATAATGCGTTGCTTTTGTCGCTCCCATATAAGCTGAGCGAACGTGATATGCACAGGTGCCGTACTCACTTCGAGGGCCGCTTTGATATTCTTCTCTTCCACATCCAATCGATACATATAACTCATCAGTAAATCAGGGTCTGCTTTTAGTAGTTTCTCCACTCTATAGGCAATATGTTGGAGCATGGCTTTATCATCCAAGTCGACTGGAATATGGATATCCAAGTCGGCACCGACCTTTTTTGCTATGTCATTTTTAAATTCGATTTCTAACTTTTCTTTGTGTGTACAATTATTAGTTGCTAGCCACTATTGCGAGGAACGTATCATAAGTTATATAAGTTCATAGGCATTCCATTTGTAAAGGTAGGTACAGGTTGATATTTTAGCTACAGAAAATAAAACTAACAAAGATGCAAGAGCAAGATGCCAATTTTTCTAATGAAAGCTTAACCGAAACGTTTAGCGTAGAAAAAATGCAAGAATATGGTAGCGATATCCTTGACTGGACGGTAAACTTTATTCCTAAGCTTATAGTAGCGCTGCTGATTCTTTACATTGGATTCAAGATAGTCAATAAGCTCAGCCAAGTCGTCAACAAAGGATTAGAGAGAGCCGATTTAGGACCAGAAGTCACGGCTTTCATGCAATCTATGATTACGATTATTATGAAGATAATTGTACTAGGTGTAGCTGCAAGCATAGTTGGCATCAAAATGACAGCCCTGGTTGGTCTTCTTGGAGCAGCAGTCTTTGCCATAGGGATGGCCATGCAAGGCTTCATGGGTAACTTCGCATCTGGACTGACCATTCTCTTTCTCAAACCCTATAAAATAGGTGACCTTGTATCTGTAGATGGAAATTTCGGTAAGGTGAAGGATATCAAGATATTCAATACCACATTGGAAACACCTAATGACAAGACATTAATCGTCCCTAATGGCCAAGTCACTGATAATGTGATTACTAATTATAGTACGATGGGACATATCCGTCTAGAGCTCAATGTCAGCATGCCTTATGAAGAAAGTTTCCCTAAAGTAAAAGGGATAATAAAAGGGGCGCTTGAAAACTCAGAGTATGTAAAATGGGAAAAAGAACCCTTAATTGGAATAGAGACTTACGATAGTCACAACATCGTCCTAGCTATCCGTCCATATGTAGACCCTAATGATTATTGGGAGGCTACTTTTGAGATATATGGTCTAGTGAAGCAAGCTTTCAGTCAGAATGGAATAAAAGCGGCCTACTCAGAAGGTGTAGAGTTAGGACCTATCGGTGCCTAAATATTAGTGCTGTTGCTTTAAGGATAAACTCAGATCTTTCTTCTTATCCATGAATCCCAATAGTTGGGTAAGTATGGTTCTGTCATTAGATAGTCTAGGTAGTTTATGCTGACCACCATATTTTTTCCTTTCCCTCATCCAGTTGTCTATGCTACCCGATGGTATCATATGCATTAGAAGCGGAGACATGGCGATGTCCTTATACCGCTTGGCATCGTAATCAGAGTTCAGCAATCGTAGTTCTATATCGAGTGCATGCGAGAAATCAGTGATAGAGTCTGGTGTCTTTATAAATTCTATGACCCATTCGTGACAACCGCTAACCTGGTCAGTCATATACCTTGGAGCCACATGGTAATCCCGTATAACTGCCCCATACCTCTGACTGACTGTAGCGATAGCCTCATCTGTGTTACAGACCATCAGCTCTTCTCCAAAGGCATTGATATACTGTTCTACTCTGCCCACGACTTTTATTTTAAATGGTCGCACACTGGAGAATCTGACGATATCTCCCATCACATATCTGTATAAGCCAGCGGAATTGGTGATGACTATAACATAGTCCGTATCTACACTCACCTCTTCTAAGGTTATCGCATCTTGACTAGAATCTCCTAGGGTGTAGGTGGCTGCTGGAATAAATTCATAGAAAATCTGATGGTTGCACATAAGCGCCATCCCATCCACTGCCTTTTCATTCTGGATGGCAAAGTAGCCCTCCGTCGCATTGTACACCTCTCTAAAGACAACATCTTTGGATGGCAAGTATTTTCTCAGTTCATCTTCATAAGGTCCCAGTCCAATACCACCGTGGATATAGGTCTTGAGATGTGGCCAGACTTCTGAGATATTTTTTGCACCAGTTGTTCTGAGAATCTCTTTGAATAAAACGATAGTCCAGGTAGGTACGCCGCCCATTAAGGTTACCCGTTCTTTAGATGAAATCTCTGCTACTAATTTTATTTTCTCTTCCCAATCTTCTAGCAAGGCAATCTTAAATGAAGGCGTCGCAAATCGCCGACCTATTCGCGGAAAATGATGCAACATAATCGCAGAGATATCTCCTATGGTAACCTGAGGACTATAATTAGTCAGGCTGCCCGCCATGATTAAATTTTTATCTGCAAACAATCGCGCAGATGGATCTTCATGATAGATGACTGAAGCGGCTGTCCATGTACACTTAAGGTGGCCATGGGTGAGATAATGACTCGTTACCGGGATGTACTTACTCTTATTGACTGATGTCCCAGATGACTTCGCAAACCAATGTACTTTATCACTCACCAAAACATTATCAGCACCATCCATCATCTTCTGTATATCCTTATAGATATCCTCATATTGAATGATTGGAAGCGCCCTAGAGAAGGTCTTATAATCTTTAATCTTATTAAATGAATAGGCCTTTCCGTAAGCACTAGATTGCTGACGCTGGAGGATAGACTTGAGCAGTTTGGATTGGTAATAAGCAGGGTTTGCCAGCACTTCCTCCACCTCTTTTTGGCGATAGTGAAAGTAGGTTCTTAATATAGAATCCATCGCTTTTAATACCATCTCAAAATCTATGTTATAAATATATGGGGTTTTAGGGAATAGGGTGTATGGTTTAGGGTCGGGTCCAACGGTTCACGGTGCATCGGTTCACGGTACTGATGTAGGATGGTGTATGGTCTAGGGTATTTATTCAGGTAAAAAGGTGCAACGGTTCACAGTGTAATGGAGGAACAATTGCCCATCTGTCTGAATCCAGATTTTCAGGATGATTGATTTACAGGATTTTTTCTGTTAGACAACCTACTTTTTCCATTTCGAGTGACGTAGGAGCCGAGAAATCTTGTTCTAATAAAACCTGAGGCCAAAAGTTCTGTGAAGTCAGGCCATTGAAAACACCTTGACAAGCATAGAGGATCGAGACTGCAAGTCTCGACCAACGGGGCGCAATATTGTAATTCGCTTTTTTCATTGATAAAAAAGCTAGACTACCGAATGCTCGAAACTATGCCGCTCCCACAGCCCACTTTCGGTCGTCAGGCTCGACGTCATGCTTCCCTATTTCGCCATGCCACTTTACAAATCATCCTGAAAATCCTAAAATCCCGAGCATCCTGATTCTGCCAAAGGATAGAGACTACAGTATCGACTAACGGGTTCTAGTTAAAGAAAAGAAAGTATTAACTTAGGACACCTATTCGGTACTGGATAGGTGTCCAACTTATAGAATATGCGTACACTGACTCTTACTGTATCGTTCCTTTTTATGACATCTATACTCTTGTCACAAAAACATTTTCTTAAAAACCCGACCATCGGCGATACTTGGACATCAGCCTTTGCTATAGATAATTATGGTGATGATTATATCGTAGGCGGTCTTACTGTATTTGGTGATACAATGCAATATCTGTATATGGCTCTAATAAATGATAACGGAGACATTATTCAGTATGATTTGTATCCGCAAAATGATTTTATTTTATCCATAGCTAGGAATAATGATTTTCAAGTAACAGAAGGTGGAGTGTACTGGAACAGTATCGGGACTGGACGAACTATCCTTTATAATTATCATTTGGATAGTAACATACTTTCTGCTTTAGATACTTTTGAAACCCATCTGCATGAATTTAGTACGTTTGATTTTGTGTACGATGAAGAAGAAAATGAAATAATTAATGTAGGTGTTTTTAACCCAGAAAATTCAGATGGATTCAATTTTGGTTTGTACAAATCGGAAAATGATTCTGTTTCAACTTACATTTTAGATGACCCTGAAAAAAGGAATATTGGGTTCAGAATATTTGATAATGGAGACGATACATATACTGTCTTGTCACAACATAGAGATACACTACCTAATAGTCGAATGCGGGTATATACCTTTGACAAGGATCTAAATATGTTAGGTTATATGCAAGGTCCTGATAATTTCGTGAGAGTAAGAAGTATAGATGCCTTACGCGACAGGAATGGTAATTATGTGATGTGTAATCTAGAAGCCCATTTAGCAGAAAATGTATGGGACATAAGATGGGAGCCTAATATCAGTTTTCTGAGTGCAGATGGTACAGAGAGTTGGGATGCCAAAATAGGCACTTCCGAAAATGATAATGCACAAGTATCTGGCTGGTATGGCATTACAGAATCTACTCAGAACGATGGCTATGTTATTGCAGGTTCTGACTACGTCTATGCACCACAAAGAGACACCATGAAAAGCTATGCAACAATCGCTAAGATTTCATATGAAGGGGATAGTGTATGGTACAGACGATTTTCTACGATAGATACCTCCTGGGCACGAAGTGAGTTTCGTGATGTAGTTGCTACGACAGATGGTGGATATATGGCGGTGGGTTTTGATTGGTGTTTATCTAGATTTTCGGGCTGCACGGCTCCTTTCCATATGCTGGTTCTGAGGACAAACAGCGAAGGACTGATAGAGGCTGATTCCATAAGCTCTGTAGTGACAGTAGATGATGAGGGTATAGAAGTGATTGCGTACCCAAATCCAACTTTGGAAACACTTTATATACAGCATAACTCAAAACAACATATAAGATATACTATTGTGGACCAGAATGGTATTAATCAGTATGATTTTGAAGGTGGCCTATCAGACGAGACATTTATATTGGATACTAGCCAGTTGAGTTCAGGTAGCTATTATCTTGTAGTAAAGGACAAGCGTAATAGACTACTCTCCACGAAATTGATTTTAAAGATTTAGGTTTACGGTGCAACGGTTCATCGGTCCACGGTATTAGAATGGTGAATTTGTTTTCTTCATCCAAGTTTCATTAAAACCACTTTGGCATTTCGAGTGACGTAGGAGTCGAGAAATCTTATTCTAATAGAATCTGAAGTTAAAAGTTCTGTGAAGCTCGGCGCAATAAAAACACCTTGACAAGCATATGGGATCAAGACTACAAGTCTCGACCAACGGTTGTTATTTGCGGAATGAAAATTTAATAGATTTCTCCACTCCTTACTGTCGGTCGAAATACAAAATTGGAAGATCGGAAAGCTCGGATGAGTTAGAAAATGAAGCAACAATCCTCATTATAAAAAATCAATATTCTGCAACTTGATATCTTTGCTTAGCGTTTGAATAGTTATAACTCATTTAGTTGCGATTGCTTTATAACGGACATATGTAGTCAACTTGATGACAAGCAATCAATTTCATATGTTGTTATTTTATAATACATAAGTCATTTGCATTAAATTATTTAGCTAATTTTACTGACAAATATGCACCTCTCAGATAGGTAGAATGGTAGATTCAGTATTAAACGATATCAAACAGACATTCAGGTCAGGCAATATGATCTCTAAGATCATTCTTGTCAATGTAGGTCTATACATCATTCTAAACCTTATTAATGTCTTTGATTTTCAGTCCAGTACGAATCCTGACAGCGTATTCAATGTCATCAGGGATGCCCTCTCATTGCCTTCCAGCCTAAGCCAATTTATCAGACAGCCTTGGAGTATCCTGACACATATGATTTTGCATATTGGGTTTTGGCATATCCTGTGGAATATGCTCTTGCTCTATTGGTTTGGTAGAATTGTAGGTGACTTATTAGGTGACGAGCGCATATTGCCTTTGTATATCATGAGTGGCATTTTTGGAGGGCTGATATTTATGTTACATGATCTATACTTACCAGGAGGTTCTGGTGGCGCCGCATTAGCTATGGGTGCTTCTGCCGCCGTAATGGCTATAATATGGACAGCTGCCATAGTCTCTCCCGATTATCAGATGCACTTGCTAATCCTTGGAGCTGTTAAGTTGAAGTATATCTCCTTAGGTCTCCTCTTTCTGGACTTGGTGGGATCAGCTGGCAATATCAATCAAGGAGGTCATTTTGCGCATCTTGGAGGCGCCGTCTTTGGGATGTTCTATGTTTGGCTGCTTAGAGAAGGGACAGATCTTACTGCGCCGTTCTATAAGAAAGGAAGTCCTTATGGTAGACCACCCAAGAAGGAAAGAACCGTCAAGGTAGAAAAGACTTCAAGGAGTAAATTCAAAGTTGTTAGAAACGAAGCCAAAACAAATAACAAAGGCACACTTAGTCAAAAGCCTGACCAACAAAAAGAGCTGGATAGAATCCTAGATAAGATCAATGCCTCTGGCTATAACAGCCTTTCTGATGAGGAAAAGGATTTCCTTTATAGAGCCAGCAAAAAATAGCAAGTGCTTAGATTTCTTTACTTCATCAATATCATATTCGCGGGTGCACTTCTATTATCCTATCTATCCCCATTTATAAACCCAACATCTACAGGATTCTTTGCCATTTTCGGTCTAGGCTATCCATTTCTACTTATCAGCAATGTATTAATGTGCCTATTCTGGGTCGTATTCAAACCTAAGTATGCCTTATTGTCTGCAGCAGCAGTCCTCATTGGTTTTTCTCCGCTCAGAAGAACAATCGGTATGTCCAAATCTAATCCTAGCAAAGACGGTTTTTCTGTGATGACCTACAACATAGGAAAGACACGAATAGATTTTCACCATAAGTTCAAAACCAAAGACCAAAAAGTAGAACGTTTCAGACAATTTATAACTAAGTCCTCACCAGATATTATATGCTTGCAAGAAAGGTGGCCTAGTCACCTTAAGTATTATAATAAGATATTCAAGGGTTATAAATTATATTCTAGGTCAGATACTGGGACAGGCATTTATTCTAAGTTTCCCATTTTGAATGGCGGCAACCTTTCTTTTGATACCAAATCCCATAATGCTACCTGGGCGGATATCCAGATAGGTAAGGATACTTGTCGCATCTACTCATTACATCTAAGTTCCAACAGAGTCCCCAACCTAACGGATAACGTCAAGGAGATATGGGATGAATCCAAATATATCTTACACAAGTACAATCATCACGCTAAGCTAAGAGTAAACCAATTAGACCGCGTCCTCTCTCACGCTGAAGCATCTCCCCATCCTGTGGTAATTAATGGTGACTTCAATGATGTACCCTCATCTTATCTATATAAAATGATTTCCGATAGATATAACGACGCATTTATAGAGGCTGGATCTGGTTTTGCCCAGACATATCGTTCTCGATTTATAGGATTGAGAATTGATTACACTTTTGCCAATCCAAAAATCAAAATCCTCAGTCACGATATCCTAAACTCTTCCATATCAGATCATTTGCCTGTCGTCACCAGAATGACGCTATAGAAGGCTGCTGATTAGGTACACAAGATGTTTCTATTGTCTATTTTTGTATGTCAAATAAAATTGCGCTTAGAATATGAGCTTATATAAAGAGAAAACCCTGCAAATCCAGAATAGTCTGTCGAGAAAGAAGGAAGCCTTCAAGCCTATCACAGAGGGATTTATAGGTATGTATGTTTGTGGCCCTACGGTATACAGTGATGTCCATCTGGGCAATGTCAGAACATTTATAAGCTTCGATATTATGTATCGATTCCTTTTACATCTCGGCTATAAGGTTAGGTATGTGAGAAACATCACGGATGTAGGGCATCTCTTAGATGATGGAGAGGATAGAATATCTAAAGGGGCCAGAGCGGATAAGTTAGAGCCTATGGAAGTCGTGCAGAAATACACCAATGGCTTCCACAAGATGATGGACATCTTCAATACCCACAGACCCAGTATAGAACCTAGAGCCACCCAGCATATTGTGGAGCAAATAGAAATGGTCCAGCAAATCATAGATAACGGATATGGTTATGTGCAAAATGGCTCTGTCTACTTTGATACTTTAAAATTTCACGAAGAGAAAAAATGCTACGGCAAGCTATCTGGCAGAGTTATAGATGATCTATTGACTGAAACCAGAGACCTCAAAAATCAAAGTGAAAAGAGACATCCATCTGACTTTGCTATCTGGATGAAGGCAGCGCCTGACCACCTGATGAAGTGGAACAGTCCATGGTCGGTAGGATTTCCGGGATGGCATTTGGAATGCTCAGTAATGAGTACGAAGTATCTTGGAGAAACCTTTGACATACATGGTGGTGGTAATGACTTGAAGTTTCCTCACCACGAAAATGAGGTGGCCCAGAATGTCGGTGCTTGTAACTGCCAACCTGCTAATTACTGGCTGCATACCAATATGCTGCTTATGAATGGAAGAAAGATGTCCAAGAGTGATGGCAATACCATTACTCCGCAGCAACTCTTTACTGGTGATAGTCCGCATATCAGTAAGTCCTATTCACCGATGGTCATTAAGTTCTTTATGCTGCAATCTCATTACAGCTCTACAAACGACCTGACAGATGACGGATTGCTCGCTGCTGAAAAGGGATATAAGCGGATAATGGAAGCCAAAAAGACCTTGGATAATCTATCAGGAGGTTCAGGCACTACTGGGTCAAGCGATGCGCTGGTCTTAGAACCGATAGACAAGTTTGTAGATGAGATGTGTGATGATTTCAATACACCAAAAGCGATCGCACAACTTTTCAATTTAGTGTCTACGATTAATAGTCTGAAAGATGGTCATATTTCCATGAATGATATTTCTGCTGATGCGCTAAATCGATTAAAAGAAACTTATCCAAAATATCTGGAAGACGTCCTTGGGCTGACAGGTGAAATGGGTGGAGATTCAGATAATGGCGCACTGGATGCTGTCATGCAATTGGTATTAGATCTTAGACAAGATGCACGGGCCAATAAGAACTGGGCTGTATCAGATCAAATCAGAGATGCCTTAGCTGCTGCAAAAATTTCTATCAAGGATGGAAAAGACGGCAGTACATGGACTAAAGATTAAATAGAACAATAAGCCAAAAAGAAATATTAGCCATATGAAACTAAAATATATTTGGTACTTGCTGTGTTTGAGTATGTTCCTTCTTTCTTGTGGAAGTGACAAAAATGCAAGTACCGTACCCAAACCTACGGGACCACCTGCAAAAATACCGCCCTTCTCAGCAGACTCCGCCTATGCATTTTTGGAAAAACAATTAAGCTTTGGGCCTCGAAATCCAGGTTCTCCAGGGCACGTCGCCTGCAAAGATTGGATGGTATCCACGTTTGAGTCGTTTGGCGCTGATGTTATCGCCCAAAATTTTGATGCACATATATATACAGGTGATAGTTATGATGCTTGGAATATAATCGCTCAGTTTAATCCAAAGCATAAGAGACGTGTTATCCTATCCGCACACTGGGATACAAGATTTATAGGCGAAGAAGATAAAGACTCAGAAAAGAAAAACCAACCGATCCCTGGAGCAGATGACGGAGGATCTGGCACAGCAGTTCTAATTGAGATAGCCAGACTATTACAACAAAATCCCATCGACTTAGGGGTCGATATTATTCTATGGGATGCTGAGGATCAGGGCAAGCGTGGACCTAATAGTCCAAATAACTTGTGGTGCTTAGGGTCACAGCACTGGTCTAATAAAAAACATAAAAAGAATTACGCTGCAATGTATGGCATAAATCTGGACATGATAGGCGGCAAGAATCCAAGATTTCCTAGAGAACATTTCTCTAAACGATTTGCTGGTCAATTATTAGACAAAGTGTGGGCACTTGCGGGCGGCATGGGGCACAGTAAGATATTTGATAATACAGAATTCGGACAGATTACTGACGACCACTATTTTGTCAATGTAGAAGGTGGCATCCCTATGATAGATATAATCAATATGCCACACGGGTCACCTACTAATTCATTTATCAAAGAATGGCATACGCATGATGATGATATAGATGCAATAGACAAGAGATCTTTGGGAATAGTAGGTCAGGTAATCACTGCCGTTATCTTTAGAGAATCTACTGGACATTTTTAGCTTTATTCTCTTTAAAGAAAATAATCGCTAGACATCTAGATAAAAAAAGCTGATAGAATCTCTATCAGCTTTTTTTATTTAAGTCAATCTAATTATTTCACATCAGATTGCATTTCATATTTACGTTTGTGGATTTGCCTTCCTTTGGAATCTTGCATTCCTTGTGCATTTTTAGGATTGACAAGTGTCATCTCATTAAGTAAATGAACAGCGCCGGCATACTTATCTATAACAAATAAAATATATCTGGCGTCTGTCATAATATTTCTGCAGATAGACGGATCATAATTAAGATCACTCATTGTCCCTTCCCAGGCTCTGTCAAAATTAATACCTACCAAATTACCCCACGCATCTATAGCCGGGCTACCTGAATTACCACCAGTGGTATGATTCGTTCCTATAAAACATACAGGCATCTTTCCTGTGGACTTTTCTACATACTTGCCGTAATCCTTTGCCTCATATAAATCAATTAACTTCTGATCTACATCAAACTCATAATCACCTGGTTTGTATTTTTCCATGACGCCTTCCAGATAGGTAATCGGTGTATAGTAGGTCCCATCTTTAGGGGCATATCCTTGAACCTTACCATAGGTAATTCTCATAGTACTATTGGCATCAGGATAAAATCGATGATCAGGAAAAGTCTCCATCAATGCTTTCATATAAATTCTTTGTAAGGAGTCTATTTGGTCATTGATGGCTGCATATGGTGCGGCGACTTCTTCATTATAGATTTGTTGCCATTCTGCACTCAGCTCATACAAAGGATCAACAGTCAATGAACTGACGACTTGATCAGGGCTTTTTTCCAATACGCTGAGCATCCTATTCTCATCAGCAAAAATCGATTCTGAATAGATATCATCTGCTAGATGCTTATAACTGACTTGCATAGATGTACTACTTTCCAGTGTTGACGGCGTGTACTTATGATCTACATTCTTGGCGTACATCTCTGTCAGCGCCGCGAACACTTCTTTGTCTATCTTGGCATCATAATCTTTATAGAAGCCTTGGAGGAAGGGCAATACTCTCGCCTTATATCCTTCATATGCCTCTGCGCCATTATTCTCATAAATAGAGACCATTCTCCTTGCTATGCCAGCCAGCTGCATCAGTTCTATGTTACGACCCGTAACCTCGGAGTAGTAATCTCTGGCATAAGCATAAGGTGCTCTTTTTTCATAAAGCTTATCGAACTCTTGCAAAATATTTCTGTACTCACTATCTCGAGGAAGTCGGCCAACAAAATCATGCTCTGCTTCCCTTTTCTTTTCTACCGCTTTGGTCTTAGTCAATCCTTGCACTTCTCCTATCCACTTCTTCCATGAGTTGGCTATCCTAGCGAACTTAGAGGCGTATCTGATTCTTGTAGCCTCGTCCGTTCTCATATACTTATCGAGGATGTCTAGCGTCTTCTCTCTGATACTAATTTTAGCTGGATCCAAAACGTCTACAATTTCCTCTACAGCGACTGCAGGTAGATACTCTTGTGTCCTTCCAGGAAATCCAAATACCATCGTAAAATCCCCTTCTTCTACCCCATCCAATGAGATAGGCAAATGATGTCTTGGTCTATAGGGCTTGTTCTTAGGAGAAGGGTCCGCAGGCAAATTATCTGGCCCTGCATATATTCTAAATAAAGCAAAATCACCGGTATGTCTCGGCCAAACCCAATTGTCTGTATCTGCACCAAACTTTCCAATGGACTCAGGAGGTGCCCCTACCAAACGAACATCTCTATACGTCGTCGTTAGAAAAGCAAAGTATTGGTTGCCATGGAAGAAAGGTCTGATAATTATATCCTGGTAATCTTTCTTTACCAGTTCTTTTCTGACACTCTCCAAGTTGATGTCTATGATGGCTTGCCTTTCTGAGTCTGACATACCATCCGCTACACCAAGCAAGGCCTGAGATGTAATATCAACTATCTCATTTATTAAGGTGGCTGTCAAGCCTTCATTCATC
This sequence comes from uncultured Saprospiraceae bacterium, assembly GCA_964591455.1. Lineage (GTDB taxonomy): Bacteria > Bacteroidota > Bacteroidia > Chitinophagales > Saprospiraceae > RFSX01. The sequence continues at coordinate 5,901 of CAZQDZ010000014.1, read as the reverse complement.
AATTCGTCTTCCTGCCTGAATGCCCAGAAACCATTTTTGAGATAATTATTATCCAAGGTTGTATGAGATTGAATCTGACCATAGCCACAGTGATGATTGGTTAGTAATAATCCTCTTCTACTTATTATTTCTGAGGTGCAAAATCCTCCAAAGTGAACGATAGCATCTTTCAGTGACCCTTTATTGACACTATAGATATCTTCTGCTGTCAACCGCATACCCATCTCTTGCATCTCACCTTCGTTTAGGCTCTTAAGGAAAAGCGGCAACCACATACCTTCTCCTGCATAAGTCACATTGAATAGCATGACTATGAGCAGCGTTGTAAATATTTTTCTCATTAGATTTTAAGTTTGAATGGAATGTATGGATAAAATCAGATATTCATATTTAAAATTCTATTAAAAAGGAATTTTTACCAATTTTAGGTATGGACCTAGACCTATTCCAGACAACAAAACCATTTATTTCATGGGGTACTAGCCATTGGTTACCACTTATAGCTCTAGCAGTTATAGCTATACTATGCGTCAGTTTTGCGAAGCGATATTTGACTAAAAAGCACCAAAAACGTTTGCTCCTGGCGTTATCCGCAGTTCCATTTCTTTGTTATGTAACTTATCTGACTATCCAAATAACAACTGGTGCTTTTCGAATACAAAATGACTTGCCCGTACACCTCTGTCGCTTTATAGCACTGATGGGACCCTATGTCTACTGGAAAGAAAATAAACTTTGGACTGGCATATTTTACTTTTGGATTATTGTAGGCACTTTCAATGCCCTCATCGCAGTGGACCTAAAATATGATATACCTCACTGGAGTTACCTGCTCTACTTTACCATGCATGGCACATTAATTTTGCTGCCTATCTACTACTGTCTGGTTATGGGACATCGGGTGAGGAGAAAAGATTTGTGGAATGCCTTCTGGGCTACCAATGTATTTCTGGTGGTGGCTTTTATGGTGAATTTTGCTATTGGCTCTAACTACTTTTATGTAGCTCATAAGCCCGACGTGGCCTCCTTATTGGATTACCTTGGCCCATGGCCCTGGTACATTGTTGCCATAGAATTTATAGCCTTGTTTTTGTTTTTTGTTGCTTATCTCCCCTTCTCAATGTCTTCAAAGAAAAGGTAAGTTATCAGAGCGGCCTTAGGTCATCGCCCCTTGAATTTCCATAATACGTTTTTGTAAATCTTTCATCTGCACCTCCAATTTAGTAGGCACTGATTTTTTCTGATCACTGAAACTAATATGGGCATAATACTGCCATATCTCGTCTACATCCTGAAAGTCCAACTCATAAGGCATGTAGAGGTCATTATCTGAGACAAGAACCAATTTGTTTTCTTTGTCATGCTTGCGAACACGCTTGTATACCAATCCTTCCGATTTGCTGATTACAATGTAGGTCTTATCTTCCTTCACCTCATCCAGTGATTCTACATATGATGCGATTATAACACTGCCTGGCTCTACTGGCAACATAGAATCCCCTTGGATTTCAAATGCTCTGAATGTGCCTGAAGGGATATTAGGAAATTTGATGCGTGGAAGCTCTTTGATGTACTCTGGGTTATGGTAACTGTCTAGATAACCGGCTTCCGCTTTGGTATCTACCAGTTCTATATTGCCTTCGTTCTCTTCGTCTACTGTGATGGCAAGGACTTTCATGACCTTGGTTCTGAGGACTTCATAATCGCTGTGACTCATATCCTGCTTGACCAATTCGTCTACGTTAACATCGAAGAAGTCTCCCATACGGATAAGCATCGCAATATTGGGTTCTGTCTTGCCTCTCTCGTAGTCACCCAACGTTGTTCTGGGTATGCCTAATGCATCAGAAAGGCCTTGCTGGGAAATCTTGTTCTTCTGACGTAGGTACTTCAGATTCTTGCTTAACATCTAATTGCAGTTTCCTACAAAAATACAACATTGTCGAATATGTCGGTAATATTCTGTTGGTTAATGCGACATTATCGCATTTTGTAAGCCTGAATCTTGTAGGTATCTACTGCTTTAACTTTTCTTCTGCGAGCTGACTTAATCTTAGATATAGTAAGAATTAATGCGACTGTAACGGTTATCATAAGCACTATCATACCTGCTAGACAAGTAAAAGAACTTGTATCACCTAGACAAGAAACCGACGTTTAGGGAGATGAATAATATTAATGGGGTATATGGTAAATTAGTAGACAATCTAGAAAAGCGTGCCGGGCTCCCCTATGTCAGGCCTGTACTCTGCTAACAAACTGGGATCATTGTTTCTCACATTATTTACCTTAGAAGAGACTGGGACGGCTTGCATCAAATCTTCTGGGTAGGGAGCTATCATATCAATAAGGTCTTGGGGTGGAATATCATCTGACAGCCATAACTTTTCTTGATCTGGTGTCAAAATAGCCGGCATCCGATTATGGATATCTTTCACTACCTCATTAGGCGTCTGTGTAATAACTGTAAAGGAAAAAACCTGCTGTCCATCTGCCGCTGTCCATCTATCCCATAAGCCTGCCATCGCAAATACTTCCTGGTCAGTCGTAGTTATCCTATAAGGCTGCTTAATAAGCTTGCCATTAGCGTCTTTAACTTTCTTCCATTCGTAGAAGCCATCTGCCGGCACCAAACAGCGGCGCTGTGATACAGCCATCTTAAAGGTGCTTTTTTCCATCAACGTCTCTATCCTGGCATTGATCATTTTGTACCCTATCTTAATATCCTTAGCCCAAAAGGGGATGAGCCCCCACCTGTAAGCTTGGAAGTGCAGACTGTCCGTATTTGTAATGACTGGCATGAAGTGGGAAGGCGCTACATTATAATTTGGGAGCGGATTATACTGTGCTAACCCATCAGAATAGAAGGTGGCCTGGAATCTATCTTCTAATTCCTTTTCTGTCTTTGTCAATGAGGATCTGCCACACATAGCTGAGGATTAATTGAGAATGCTGACTTGATTATTTTTCAGTTCGTATTGTACGCCAGACTCTGAGCATGTGGCTAAGTTATCTGCATCAAATTCCAATCTAAGTCCATGCTGACTCATCCATCCTATTTGCTTTCCTGGATTACCTACGTACAAGGCGTAGGCAGGAATATCCTTCGTGACTACAGTACCAGCACCCACAAAGGCATAGGCACCTATAGTCACACCACAAACAATCGTTGCATTAGCGCCTATGGTAGCGCCTTTATGGAGGAGGGTTTTCTTGTATTCATCTTTTCTTGCTACCTGGCTGCGTGGGTTGATTACATTGGTAAATACGGCTGAAGGACCTATAAAGACATGTTCTTCACACACCACCCCTTCATAAAGAGATACATTATTCTGCACCTTGCATCCATCGCCTAATCTCACATGGGCTGCCACGAATACATTCTGCCCGAGATTACAATTCTTTCCTATGATGGCCTGTGGCATGACATGGGAGAAGTGCCAGATTTTAGATCCAGCACCGATAGTACATCCCTCATCTATTTCAGCAGTATGGTGGGCAAAGTAATCAGATGACTTATTCATTAGGGGAAATTACATAATCACATCTATTCTACCAATTGATATAAGCAAACCAATAGTGATCATGTCTGACTTTATAGCCAGAATATTGTGTTAATACTATTAAGCAGTGCTAATTTTAAGGTGCAACTTTTATTACTTTAGTATATATTATTCTTCCGCATACAGCTTCTAAATTATGTTAGTTCAAATAAGAATCATTGCCCTTTTCACTTTCTGTTTGTTGAGCCATGGGTTTAGTTATGGTCAAATTGATTTTGAAATACTAAGTCCTAAAAAAATGAACAAGGACTTAACCATCTTACTGGAGACCTTAGATGGACATCCTGATCCTTATACTAAAACGAGCAAAGAAGATTTTGACCAAATTATCGACGATGTTAGATCTAATATTACTCAGCCGCTGGACATCCTAGATTACTACAAAGAATTGCAGAAAATAGTCGCTGGCATTAAAGACGGCCATACCAATCTTTTTATGCCAAGACGTTGGTTGCAGAACAAAAGGAGAAAACATGGGGTATTACCTTACGAGGTCTATCTGACCAATAATAATGAACTTCATATTATCAAATCTTACGCCGAGGCGCCCATTGAATTAGGGGCACAAATTATGGAAATCAACGGTATGCCTGTAGATTCATTTATCAATTATGTAGACCCTTTTTTATCCTATGAAACACTTCCTTTTCGCAATGATAGAATTTCACAAAGTTTTGAATTTTTACTCTACCTGACCTTTAAGCAAGTAGATCAATTAACTTTCAAGCTTAAGGTTGTAAATGAGTTTGAGATGACCGTAGCTACGATACCATTCAAAGAATGGGAAAGTCAAAAAAATGATACCAGTGTAGAAAGAGAAAAAAAGATAGAAAATGGAGAAATCTATGATTTTCAAATAGTGAGTCCAGGTGTAGCTAAGATTGATATATTCTCATTCGCCGTATCTAACTTGGATAAATACCAATTTTTTCTAAGGAAAACATTTAAGCAAATCAGGAATAATGACATCCATTCACTTATCATAGACTTGAGAGGTAATTATGGTGGCTGGCCAAAGGCATCATCTGAACTGTTCCATTATATCCACAATGGGCACTTCAAAACAATGGGAAAGACCAGCATGAAAATAAGTCAGGCATATAGGAAATCATATACAGACAGATATCCAAATATCTCTCAAGCTGCTGGATACTTTCATAAAAGCCGTCACTTTATTGATTTGAATAAAATATTAACAGGCAAGATAGATACCTACGCTGAGGAAGATATTTTCTTTAACGAAAAGCCGACAGAAAAAAGGTTTGAATTTGAAGGAGATTGTTATGTACTCATAGATAGAAAATCTTATTCTGCAGCATCAAGCTTTGCTGCAACTTTCCAATGCTATAGCATGGGGTATCTCATCGGAGAACCTACCGGTGGTACTAAAATATTCAGAGCAAATCCCTTTATTAAAATATTACCTAAATCAAGTATGATTGCAAGAGTATCCTCTACTAAAATGTACTCTACTTGTTATAATCTAGATGATGAACCAGTAACACCTAATGTTGTATCCCGACCTACAGTCATAGATCTAGTGCATAATAATGACTCCCAGTTAAATACGGCGCTTATGCTCATTAAAAAAGTACAAAATAGTAAAGTCAGCCAAGAACCCTAGGCACTAAAAGCGCTGAGGTGATGGCTCAGATTTATTAAATATAGTGTCCAAATTTAGTTCTACTGAAACATAGAATCCATATGGAATTCCATATCCAAAGCCTACCGTATGATATTCATATTCCGTTAGGGCTCCTACTGAAATAATGGGGAATAATACAGGATCAGATCCAAAAGTAGTCCCAAGCCCTAAATTAGTATCTATAATTCTACGTTTTCTTTGCTTACGTCTCCCAAGAACCAACCCGCCATAATTAGCTAATTTCTCTACGTTACCGTCTCCCGAGAATAAACCCAATCCTGAAAGACCACCAAAAAGGGGTTTAATCTCATATGAAACATCCTCCTTAAATTGCTTCCTAAATGAAACAGAACCTTCATAACTAAACAACACAAAAAGTAGTGGGAAAAAGAGGCCTCCTTTGACATTAGGTGTAATAATTAGTTTATTCTCATTTTCTACAATACTTTGACTAATTACTGCGGGACTTCTACACATCAAAAACAATATTACCAAAACACTGTACTGTACAATTTTTGAAGGAAGGAACTTAGTCATTGTTCTAATTTTGAATTAAAGACGCTTTATTTTATAGACACCATTTCCATTCAAAAGCGTTGGGTTTCACTTTATTTATTGATTAAAATCATTAATTTATTTCACAAGTGTCCAAAATAAATAAAAAAGACATGGAGGTTTTTCCCTATACTTAGG
>CAZQDZ010000013.1:0-101854 GCA_964591455.1 uncultured Saprospiraceae bacterium | reverse complement strand
AGCATCAGTCCTAGACAATCGAATTCGCCTACACAATCACAATTACTGTCAACTCTGTCATTACTCGTGTTTGGATTGCCATCATTACATACATCACCTATATTGAGCATCAGTCCTGGACAATCGAATTCGCCTACACAGTTACAATTATTGTCAACTTGGTCATTACTCGTGTTTGGATTGCCATCATTACATGAATCGCCTATATTGAGCATCAGTCCTAGACAATCGAATTCGCCTACACAATCACAATTACTGTCAACTCTGTCATTACTCGTGTTTGGATTGCCATCATTACATGCATCACCTTCTATACAAGGAGGACCATCAGATGAACAAATTATATTTTCTTGATTTAAGGCATAATCATATACTCGAACATCGTCTATGATTCCTTCAAAATATTGAGCAAAAAACTGACGTCCACCTATTCTTAGGTCATTTAGACTACTATGCTCATCACCAATTCTAGAATTAAAGCCTTCAGAATGAATTAAATTAGAGTTGACATAAATATTTATTAAACCTGAAGTCTGTGAATAAGTCATAGCCACATGAGTAGGTACATTTAACGGAATAGAAACTCCAGATAATTGATGAACCCCCCATCCAAACTGATCTGCAACAGCAAAGCGCAAACTACCATTTGCAAAACGGGCTAAAGAATATTCGCCCTCTTTATTGATTATTATTCCTCCTCTACTAGGAGTTCCATTTCCTGTTGCCATGATACAAGCCATAACAGTAAAAGCAGTATCCATTCTTAAGCCATCATTAGATCCTGCAGATATATATGAACTTCTGCCATCAAAAAAGTATGCATTATTAGGATTACCATTCAGATCTTCAGTAAGTACTGCATTGACAACTAAACCATGGTATTGGTTTACAGAAGAATCAGAGGCATGTCCATTAAAAGAATAGTGTAACACAGGGTCTTGCCCAATTACGCAAAATGATATGATGCAAAGTGCTATAGAAATGAATAGTGAAAGTTGATTCATAATGAGAAGTTACTCAAATTTAGCTTTATTTTGAGTTATTGCTGACATTGAATTAGTCAGGAAACCTTCATTTTGCAGTAATAATACAAGCAAATAAAGGGATTTGTATGGTAAGAGTGACCCCGGGAGGATTCGAACCCCCAACCCTCAGAGCCGAAATCTGATATTCTATCCAGTTGAACTACGGGGCCATTGAATTACAAAAGTCCATATTTTTAGACATAGTTTGCATAAAAAGAGCAATATTTCTATAATGTTATTCGAATTGCATAACTCTTTACTTACATATTGTTGGGATAGGCTAAGAGCTATATTACTTTTAGCACTGGGAGTAATCACCTTCACGGGTCATATCGATGCACAGATTCTCACTAATTACAGTATCCCCGAAGGACTGCCTAGTCCAGAAGTCTATGATATAGAGTTTGACCACAGGGGTCTCATGTGGCTAACAACGGATAGAGGTGTTGCTTCATATGATGGTTATAATTTTACCTCCTATAATATGTCTGATGGTTTATCTGACAACACTAATTTTGAAATAATAAAAACTGATTCCATTTTATGGTTTACTGGGTATAATGGAACTATAGCTTACTATGACGGCACTGACTTTAATCAACCCACTTTCAATGATAGCCTTCTAACATCGAGTAAAGGATGGTGGATAGAACATATCATACCTCAAAAACCTGATGTATATTATGCGATCACAAAAGATTTATTGAATGGTTTTCCTAACCAATTACTGTCACTAAATCTCAGTAAAGGTACATTTGAGTTTATTTCTTACGAGCAACTAAATATGTCCAAATTAGGTGATAATTATCTAGTAGATAATGAGGCCAAAATTTGTTACAGCATAGAGTCAAAAAAGTATTATATCCTCCAAGAATTCAGAGACCATAAGGTTATTGTACCCTACCCCAACTTCATTCTTGCTACGAAAAATTATTTCGAATTAATCAATGCCAATCAAGTAAAGCAAATAAATACTAAAATTCGAATAATAGAAACAACAGTAATAGATGATAGACTACTTCTTTGTACAGAAAATGGAATATTAGAATATGACTTTGAGTCTGATAGACTAATCGATTTAAATTTATTGAATAAATATCTAACTACAAGTATTAAAAAAGATAGTAACAATCAATTATGGATAAGCACACAAAATAACGGCATATTCAAAGTAACTACGTCTAATATTAAATCAAGTCAACTTGTGGCTGCCCAGCATGACCCAAGGAATCTATATACGCATAATGAAAACTTGATTGTGACAAGCAGAAATTCTGGTGGCATTCGAATTTTTGACAAATCGAAAAATGAAATATTTTCTACTGCCCAGATGCATTCTGCACTATTCCATCCGAGTCTAATAGTAAATGACTCCATTCTTTACACCTGTAATCTTAGTGAAATTAAATACAATAAAAGTCTGAATGAATATTTATATAATCCGCAATTGTATTTGAAAGACAACTGGAGAGAATTCCAAAAAAGAAGGAATAACGCTGATTACTTTAATAATTATCGAACAAAAGAAATAGATGGCAAATTCCACTTTCCACCTCACAAACAAGTTCTTAAACTAAATGACGGTACATTCCTATCAGGCAGCAAAGTACTTTTTAGACATGGCATAAATAAAGAATACAGCATTAAGCTCGACAAGATTAATAATATCCTTCAAAGTGCATTAGACTGTCTCCACTTATCCAATGATGGAACAATTATCATCTGCTCCAACTCAGATATCTATGAAATAACCGATTTAGATAATGAAATCATTTCACCTATACTAAACATTAGAGTCAACAAAGTATTAGAAGATAATGAATATATATACTTCGGAACAATAGGACATGGCTTAATAATGAAGCATATTGCAACAGGGGGGCTAGACACCATAGATGCATCTGACGGTCTTATTTCAAATCTTGTAAATGACGTACACATTGATAGTAAGAATCGCATATGGGTAGCTACAAACTATGGACTCAATGTTCTTGAAAAAACAAATGGGCGGCTACCCGAAGTCGTCAACCTCATCACTACGACTGAAGGACTCTTGAGTAATTACATCATAGATGTCATAGAATGGAATAATGAAATATGGGTTCTAACAGAAGAAGGATTCAATTATTTTAATTATAATGACTTAAACTCAGATAACAATTCAGCACCTCTTTATATAAGAGGAATTGATATCAACGGTCAAATGCACCTACCTGGACTGCTTGATTTAGATTATAATCAAAATGATATCAAAATATCCTACTCTGCATTGGATTACACCAGGCCAGCCTATGCCATTGATTACAGATATGCGCTAGTAAGTACCGGCAAAGACACCAATTGGGTAGAAACAAAAACCAGACAAGCTATATTTACAGACCTTGACCATGGAAAGTACAACTGGTTACTCGGCGTGAAAAATAATAATAACGAATGGAGCAGTACTCCGCTATCAATCCCAATCTGTATCAATCCTCATTTCACTCAGACTTTTTGGTTCAGACTACTCATGTTTTTAATATTTTGTTTAGTTGTATTTTATGTTGGTAAATTTTGGTTTAGATATCATGATAGTAAAATCCAAAGCCAGCAAGCGCTGCAAAGAGCTGAATTGAGAGCTAAAGCAGCTGAGCTCAATACTCTAAGGAATCAAATGAACCCACATTTCATTTACAATACACTTAACTCTATCCAGAATTTCATCTTTAAGAACAACCCAGTAAAGGCCAATTATTTGCTCAGCCGATTTAGTAAACTGATGCGGAGTAGTCTTGAATTTTCGAAATTAGAAAACATTGATATTACTACTGAAGTCAACTTTCTAAATAATTACCTTCAACTAGAGACCGTCAGATTTGCAAATCTATTTGAATACAATATTGATATTGCTACTGATATAGAACACTCTACACAAATCCCTTCATTGGTTATCCAACCACTCGTAGAAAATTGTCTAAAGCATGGATTTTCAAATAGAGACATAAAAGGAATTATCGATATTACATTTAAAAAATCACAAGACTATATTATTGTGCAGGTATTGGATAACGGTAAGGGATTAAGTGACATAATAAAAGCAAATAAAATGAGGGTTTCTTCTACACAAATCATCAATGATAGATTAGCTATAATAAATGAAGTATACTCTAAAGATGGTTGGCTCAAAATTCAAAATAGAAATGGAAAGTTGAATAGCGGCACTGAAGTAAACCTAAAACTCCCAATACTAAATTAATCCTATTATGAAAATCGTAGTTATAGATGATGAAATAAACAGTAGAGAATTACTAGATACTTTACTAAGAAACTACTGTGATGTTAATGATATAAGTACTGCTTCTAATCTAGCAGAGGCAGAGGAAACTATAAACAACCACAATCCTGATTTAATTTTTCTGGATATACAATTGAATGGTGAAAATGGGTTTGATTTATTAAAGAAGTTTCAGAACGCCTCCTTTCATACCTGCTTTGCTACAGGGTACAGTGAATTTGGAATTCAGGCTGCAAATAATCATGCGATTGGCTATCTGGTCAAACCAATAGACATAGACGAGCTCAAAGCCGTTGTAAAGAGAGCTAGAGTAAAATTGAAAGAAAGAGAATCCAATTTAGATGCAAAGACAATTATAATCACGGAAAACGGTGAAACCTGGATTCTAAATGTAGGAGAAATACTATATGTCACAAGAGAAAGTAGTTACACTTTTGTACAACAAAGGAGTGATCAAAAACTCATATCTAGCAAGAGCCTCAATTACTTTGAGCAAATTCTTCCCGAAGATAGCTTTGTAAGAAGTCATCGTTCCCACATCCTTAATTTATCAGAAATAGGTTCTATTAAAGATGGAAGGACAGCGGTAGCAACGATGAGTGACGGTTATACAGTTCCTATAGCAAACCGGCGAAAAAAAGACTTTTATCAGAAATTTGAGCTATTTAACACCTAATGTGCAGCTATTTATCCCCAAAAACAGATTTTAAGACACGTTCAGCAAATAATAAGACACGTTCAGCATATTCCTAAGCAAATATCTAGGAATGAAATGCAATTCACACTGATATTTATAGTACTAGCCAATTACCTCTTTATAGATTGATTGTTCCATTATAACAGTCTATTCACATAATTACATTAGTTTAGCGATAAGAGCCCTTACTCAAAGGGCCTTCGCTATGCTTATGAATAAGTTATCCGATAAAGTTAGATTTTGGACGCTTGGCTTATTTCTTCTGTTATTCTCCGCCACCTCCTACTCTCAAGAAATCCCTCCGGTACTCAAACACAGTCACCTTAGCAAGGCTATGAGAGGTGCCAAAAGTTCTAATAAACTAGTCTTTGCCTATGTCTATACTAGTTGGTCAGTGCCAAGTATGAAAATGCTAGACTCTACCTTCATCCACCCAGAAGTCATTAATACCTTAGGTGAGGACTACGAACCCGTCGCTGTCAATGCAAGTAGAAAGAAGAAATTCGTACAAGAATATGATATCCATGTCTATCCGACCACTTTAGTCATGGATTGGAAAGGGAATGTAATTATCAGAAGCAAAGGACAAAAAACACCTGCTGACTTGCTTGCTTTTCTGGATAGAACCAAGTCTAATAGTAGATTCCTCAGACAGTCAATAGATACCATTCTCTATAGAACCAATAAACAAAACATTCTGGCAACGATAGATTCAGTCAAACTCTATAAGGATGATTATACCGCAATGAACCTTACAAAGAAATACTTGGATAGGAAAGATACTGACTGGAGAGACTTGGAGAGCATGACACTTATCAAGGACCATTTTCACTTGGATAAAGATTATCTAAAATTTATCTCTAAGTATCATTTCAAGTTTTTTGAAGTCTTTGATAGTATTAGCATCAAGGAGAATATTGCTTTTCATGTTTTTCTGAATTCGCTTAAAACAGATCATAGAGGGAGAGCCAAATTTGACTACAAGCCCGTAGAAAAGTGGTTTCGCAAGCACAGAATAAAAGATGTAGATAAATTAGAAAATTTTGTCAAGATAAAATATCTACTCTGGGGTCGAGGTCCATCTGTAAGCTATTCTGTTAAGTTACTCAAAGACTACCCTGAAACAACGGACGAAAATGTATTGTATGCCTCTGCGATAAGACTGCTCATATCTAACTCAAGAAGAAAGATTGATTACAGAGAACTTATACGTTCTGTTAAATCAACAATCAAGGAAGATGGGACATTCTGGAGATATGATTTACTCTCCTTGCTATACTATAAGAAAGGAGATATAGATAAATCTAATGAAGCCATACAATCTGCGCAGTCAATTGCTATTTCTACCGGACAAGAATATAATCCTACGCTACCCTATCTCAAGGATATTATAGATTCTTACTAAGTTTTTAGAAGGGTTGGTTTCTTCTGATTAGAATACTTGAATCCATAAAACGCTATATACATGTAGCATAAGATTGGAAGTATGAATGCCATCTTATAACCCACGCCATCAGCCAGCGCACCGTAGGCAATTGGGATAAATGCGCCTCCACAAATAGCTGTACACAAGATACCTGAGCCAAGTGGTTTTCTATCACCAAGATCTTCTATACCGATAGTAAAAATTGTAGGGAACATGATAGAATTAAATAAGCCTACCGCCAAAATAGACCACATGGCTACAAGGCCAGTTGTCGTCATAGATATAATGACCATAGTGATAGCCAGAGCTCCAAAAATAGTCAACAACTTTTTGGCTGAAATAACTTTCATCATGAGTGATCCTACAAATCTTCCAATCATAGCACCTGACCAATAGAATAAAACAAAAGCACCTACAATACCTTTATTGTCTACCTGTCCTAGAGGATCTTTTAATAACTTGTCAGCCAGCGATGTCATGAATTCGTTGTTACGTACAACATCAGGCATGCCCATATCCACGAAATAATTTACAAGAAAACTGCCTATCGCTACCTCAGCGCCTACATATACAAAGATGCCTAGTGCCCCCATCATTAGTTTTTTATTTCTAATTACATCACCATACCCACCTGCTATATTGCTGCTTAGAACTTGAGGTAACTTGAAGAAAGCAACGACTAGTGCTAATGCTAAAAGGCTCAATGCCAAAAATATAAAGGGACCTGAAACGGCAGAAGCTTCTCCAGCAAAATAGGCTAGCTTATCAGGTTCTGTCAGTTGGCTAATCTCTTCGCCAGACAAAATGTTGTCACTCAATATAAAATTAGCACCAATAATAGGCGCGATGGCAGTGCCTAATGAATTGAATGCTTGAGATAAATTCAGTCGTGAAGAGGCACTCTCTTCAGGGCCTAATACAGATACATAAGGGTTTGCGGCAACCTGTAGTACTGTCATTCCACTAGCAAGGATAAAATACCCAAGCATGAAGACTGGAAATATCCTAAGACTTGCAGCTGGCCAAAATAAAAGGCATCCTGCCCCCATTGTGGCCAAACCTACTAACATACCTTTCTTATAACCAATCTTAGACAAGAACCCTCCAGCTGGGATAGATACTAATCCGTAGGCAATAAAAAATGCAAACTGCACCAATGCCGCTTGAAAATTATTAAGCTCAAATATTTCCTTTAATCTGGGAATAAGTGAATCCACCAATACAGTTATCAACCCCCACATAAAGAATAATGAGGTCACTGCCATAAATGCATTTAGGTATTTATTCTTCTGAGTCATGCTCTTACAAATTTTTAAATAAATAATCTGCGACAACAGATACGGAAAAGTGAGATTGACTTAATGCAATCGAAAGTTTCAAAACTTAAAGTAATGACTCACTTGCTCATTAGTCTGTTGGTGTTTAAAGTACACTAATTTATCGAAATAACTTTATAATTAAGAATTATTAGAAGAAGTTGATATGATATGTAATTGACGGAGAATTTCAAAATCCAACTAGAGATTAAATAATAATAAAAAAAGTCCCACCGGAGAGGTGGGACTAAACTCAATCAATAAACCAATCTCTTTATTCCCAGTGATCCTGGGAAAGAAAAGTGTTGTAAGTCATTTTTCTCACTTCTGAAAAAATTAGACTCTTTATAAAAAAAGACGAAATCCTACTTTAGTCGTTTGCCACCATAAAGAGTGCAAACTCAGTTCTACTATCATAGGCTAAAAGTCAAATTACAGACTTTTGCTTCATCTCAGATTGAGCAATGCTCTTGTCTGTCTCTGGGAGGTGGGAAAAAGTCCCACCGGAGAGGTGGGACTAAACTCAATCAATAAACCAATCTCTTTATTCCCAGTGATCCTGGGAAAGAAAAGTGTTGTAAGTCATTTTTCTCACTTCTGAAAAAATTAGACTCTTTATAAAAAAAGACGAAATCCTACTTTAGTCGTTTGCCACCATAAAGAGTGCAAACTCAGTTCTACTATCATAGGCTAAAAGTCAAATTACAGACTTTTGCTTCATCTCAGATTGAGCAATGCTCTTGTCTGTCTCTGGGAGGTGGGAAAAAGTCCCACCGGAGAGGTGGGACTAAACTCAATCAATAAACCAATCTCTTTATTCCCAGTGATCCTGGGAAAGAAAAGTGTTGTAAGTCATTTTTCTCACTTCTGAAAAATAGGACTCTTTATAAAAAAAAGACGAAATCCAATATAATGCCTGACTATAGTCCCTAGGTTGTGATGGGATATAAACCAGGTGGTTCTATCATCTCTCGCTTTCTATACAAGCTTAGGTTAGATTAAGTAATTTATTTTCATTACTAACCTTTGTTAGTAACACTAGTAATTAATTCTAATCTACGTTATTATGAAAAAAAGAATTATTACGTTCAAATCTTGGGTTATCATTGCCATCCAGATTGATACTCAATTTTGAATGGTTATCTGCGTTCTCTGCTTTATCAGTAGGATCATCTAAAGACACCTTACGTCTTTTGTATGCAGGTACATCTTCCAGTTCACCTATATCTCTAGGGTTATCTATTGGACGAGCAGGCTCTAAATCTCTTCTAAAAGTTCTTATCACTCTACGTCTTTCCCTTAGAGGCTCAGACCGTTTTTCAGTATTGTCCATAGAAGATGAAGTATCGCACTTAATAAATGGTTCTGTAGAATCACGTTTAACCACCTTTACATTATCGAATTCGACTACAGTTGCATTGGAATCATCCGAACTTAAATCAAATGCCTGTGAGCTCTTAGCTCCAGACTTAATTTCATCATCATTTATACCAACCCGCTTTGGTGACTCTACTCTTCTTATTCGTTTATCGAATCCAGTAGCAATAATAGTAACACTTATACCTTCCCCTAGTGAAGCATCCTTACAGTTACCCCATATCAAATCAGTACCACTGCCCGCTTCTTCTTCTATATACTCTGTAATCTCTGCAATTTCATCCATCGTCACTTCCTTAGAACCCGAAGTTATATTAAGCAATATATGCTGGGCCCCTCTGATATCATTATCCTCCAGCAATGGTGAATTGATTGCATTATACACCGCCTCCTTTGCCCTGCCCTCGCCTTCAGCTTCAGCATATCCCATGATAGAGACACCACTGTTCTTCATGACAGTATTTACATCTCTAAAATCTACATTGATGTATCCAGCTACAGTTATGATTTCAGCTATTCCTCTGGCCGCTGTGGCTAAGATATCATCTGCTTTACTGAATGCCTTAGTAATTGTAAGATCGCCATACAGTTCTTTCACTCTGTCGTTAGATATAACCAAGAGAGAATCTACATTCTTTTTCAATTCTTCCAAGCCCAACATCGCCTGATTCTTTCTTCTCAGTCCTTCAAATTTGAACGGCAAAGTCACAATCGCAACAGTGAGTATATCCATCTCTTGTGCCGCTTTGGCAATAATTGGCGCTGCACCTGTTCCTGTACCGCCACCCATTCCAGCTGTGATGAAGAGCATCTTAGTATCATTCTCTAAAAACTTTCTTACATCATCTATCGACTCTATACATGCTTGCTTGCCTACTTCAGGTATAGATCCTGCACCCAATCCTTCTGTATGGTTAGGGCCTAATTGTACCTTATTCACTACAGGACTAACCTCCAGTGCCTGCCTATCAGTATTTGATACAGCAAAGTCTACTCCATGTATACCTTGTTCGTACATGTATGCGACTGCGTTACTTCCTCCGCCGCCTACGCCTATAACTTTTATCATAGAAGAATTTATTTTTTCGAAAAGATTATTCATAACTATAGATTGATGGATTGAAAAATTGTTATAAGTCGGAATCTTGAGTTGGTGCGAACATATCCTGAGTATAGGTAAATATCTTATCCCAGATGCCCTTCTTGCTTTTCTCTGAAGGCTCTTCGTCTTCCAAATCAAATACTTCATTGTCATCCTGTTTGACAACCTCATCACCACTGGCATTACTTATCGCGATACTTAGTAAACCTACTGCAGTAGAATATATAGGACTAGCTAACTGGCTCGTATATCCATGTGCCAAGTGCTCTACTGGTTTTCCTATTCTCGTAGGTAATCCTGTATAATACTCAGATAGCAAATCTATATTCTTAAGAAGTGAACCACCACCTGTAAGTACAATACCAGCTATCAACTTTTCTTCATAGCCACTTCGCTTGATTTCCCATAATACATAATCAAAGATTTCTTCCAATCTAGCTTCAATTACTTTCGCTAGATTCTTTTCAGAAATTTCCTTGTAATCTCTTCCTTTAAATCCAGGAATAGTGATTATTCGATTATTAGTGACTTCATCTGAAAGTGCAGATCCAAATTTTACTTTCAATTTTTCTGCCTGATCCTTCATCACCATACAACCCTCTCTTATATCGTTCGTGATTACATTTCCTCCGAATGGAATCACAGAAGTATGTCGTATAATCCCATCCTTGAATATGGTCAAATCCGTCGTTCCGCCACCGATATCAACAAGGACTACACCAGCATCTTTTTCTTCCTTACAAAGAACGGCCTTTGATGAAGCTATAGGTTCTAAGGTGATGTCTGCTACTTCTAGACCGACCTTCTCCACACATCGGATAATATCTCTAGAAGCACCTATTTGTCCAGTGATTATATGAAAGTTAGCTTCTAACCTAACCCCAGACATTCCTATAGGGTCTACAATCTTAGACTCATCATCTACAGTAAATTCCTGAGGAAACACATGTAGGATTTTGTCACCAGGAGGCAAAACTAACTTATGCATGTCACTAATTAGTCTATTCACATCAGCGGTGCTTATCTCTTCTTCTGGATCATGTCTCACAAGCAAACCATGGTGATGGATACTCTTTATGTGTTGTCCTGCGATCCCTACGTGTACTTTTTCGATTTTGATTTTTGCAGCTTTCTGGGCTTGTGTAACAGCATCACGTATAGCTGTAACTGTTTTATTGATGTTTGACACTACACCCCTCGATACACCTTCTGACTGAACAGTAGACACACCGAGTATCTCTAACTTATCGTACTCATTGAGTCGACCCGCTATAGCGCATACCTTGGTTGTTCCTATATCCAAAGCAACAGCTATTGTGTTTTTGTTGTTGTGATCGTGAATCATGATGCTTCTTTTTCTTTTTAGTTGAGATAATTCAATTTAAGAGTCTTTCTCTTTTCCTGTTATCTGTCCTTCAAATCGTAAATCAAGTTCTTGGAAACGACTGATACCAATTTTCTTCAGACCTTTTTTATAGTATACTTTTAATTTATAAATCTTCTCTTCCAATAAATCTGACTGACCAAGGGCAATACGTTCACTGCCCATTATCGGAATCAAAACGATATTATTTTCATCGGTCACATGAATCTGACTTATTAACGCAGATAAAAAATCATCCTCATATATTCGCTTAGATACTGTATGTACATAATTCAAATTATGCTGATTGTTCTTCTTATAGCTATCTACATAACTATCCACATCTCCAGTAATTACTGGTACTCTTATTAGGTCACCTTTAATAGGGACTCTATTTCCCTCCATATCTAGATAATAATCTTCTCCCTGCGATACATCGACTCTTGCAATAGGAAGATTCTGAATAATACCTATCGTCAGTACATTATTTTTATCTAAAAACAATTCTGCTCTCCCTATCCGTGAATCAGCTTCTAATGCCCGCTCCATTTTATAAAGATTCAATTCCCTGAATTCAGCCAAAGTAATCTTATGACCTAGTTCAGCATTGATAATCTGCACTACATCGTTTTTATATATTAGCTGCTTATTGTCTCCTCGCTTCTTTATTTTCAGCACCATTTTATCTAGCTGACCTCCTAGTCTAGCATTGATACAGAAAAAAAGGAATAGCATAAGCAGACCAGCAACTGTTAGCTTGATCACTGTAGAGATACTCCTATTATTTCTTCTATTACTCAATGCTTATTTACTTTAATTAATTATCTATTATTCTTTAATACTTTAATCAACTTCTTATGATGCTTGTCCAAGTCTGATGCGCCCAATGTTATTACAATCTCATATTCCTTTAACTCTCTTACTACATCTAGAAGCTCATCTTCTTCTGCCAAGAATTTTTCATCTTTCGGAATCAGATTAAAAATGAGTTCAGAATTAATTCCCACTATGGGCAACTCACGTGCTGGGTAAATTGGTAAAACGATTACTCCATCCAAGCCTTTCAATGCATCTGCAAAACCTTTATAAAAATCGCTTGTCCTGCTGTATAAATGCGGTTGGAATATTCCAAGCACCTTTTTACCAGGGTACATATCTTTTACTGTCTTTACCGCAAATCTAATTTCTTCAGGATGGTGTGCATAATCATCTATCAGCACATATTCATCCCTGTATACTGTTTCAAACCGTCGTTTGATCCCTTTGAAGTGTCGCAGCTTCATTGCTATTTTCTTGCTATCTACTCCTTGCAACTTTGCTATGAGTACTGCAATAGAAGCATTTATAATATTATGGATGCCTGGAAGTATCATCTCCAAATCTTTCAGCCACATGGTTCCTATCCGCACATTGAATGTATACTTCCCGTCTTCAATTCTGATTCTGTCAAAATCAAAATCTCTTAGTATTCTGACTATTTTAATCTTCCGTTTCTTTAGCTTATCTATCCAAGCAGAAGATATTTTTCTTGTGACACCAGGACCTAGAACTAAAACACCCTTCTTCTTAATCTGAAGCGTCAATTGTTTGTAAGCCGCTTGCATGGAATCCTCATCACCATATACATCCAGATGATCGGCATCCATAGAAGTAATAATCAATATCTCTGGATGCAAATGCAAAAATGATTTATCATACTCATCTGCTTCAGCTACAATAATATCAGAATCACCATGTATGAAATTTGTATTCTCTCTGGTCAAAATTCCTCCTAGAAAAGCTGACACCTCTTTGCCATCTCCATTTAGCAATTGGGTAATAAGTGCAGTTGTCGTTGTTTTTCCATGGGTGCCTGCAACAGCTATCATTCTTTTACCCTTCCCTATCAGTCCAAGCACATCCGCTCGTTTCTTGAGAGGTATATTATTCTTGCGACAGTAAACCAATTCCTTATGAGTAGAAGGAATCGCTGGTGTATAGACCACCAAGTCAATATTGTTCGGTATATGTTTTACCTTCTCCTTAAAGTATACTTTTATACCCTCTGATTCTAATTCCTTTGTAATTGCGCTATTGACTAAATCGTATCCAGAAACATCTGCACCTTCTCTTTTAAAATATCTGGCTAATGCACTCATGCCTACGCCTCCAATTCCGATAAAGTAAATCCGCTTTATGTCTTTGATTTTCTTCATCTGATTATGTCTAATATTTCTTCAGCAATTATTTCTCTAGCTTCTGGCTTTGCCATTGCTTTCAGATTTGTGCTTATCTCTTGCTGTTTTATTGTATCATCTAATAGCTCGAAAATTGCAGGCACTAAATCTTTCTCTGAATCTTTATCCAAAACCATCTCTGCTGCACCCTCATCTACAAGTGTTTGTGCATTCTTGGTCTGATGATCTTCTGCCACATTTGGAGAAGGAACCAGAATAGCAGGTTTACCTACTAGCATTAGTTCTGAAATGGTCAATGCCCCAGCCCTGCAAGCCACAACATCAGCGACACTATATGCCAAATCCATTCTATCTATAAATGGTAGAATCTTGACCTTAGCAAGTGTACTTAGAGTACAGGATTTATATTCATCATAGTATATACTTCCCACTTGCCAAATCAGCTGAATGTCTTTTCTATCTGCTATCATCTGACTCAGAGATAAAATAGACTTATTAAGCGTTCTGGCACCAAGGCTACCACCAAAAATCAATATAGTTTTTTTAGAATTATCTAATCCAAAATGTCTGTATGCTTCTTCTTTTAAAGATGCCACATCCATGATATCTTTCCTTACTGGATTACCCGTCAACTTAATTTTTCCTTTAGGAAAAAATCGATTCATCTTAGGATATGCAACGAATATTCTATCTGCTTTATCTGCTAATAATTTATTAGTGATTCCTGGATAAGAATTTTGCTCCTGTATGACAGTAGGTATCTTTTTTACCTGTGCCATTTTCAATGTAGGACCACTTGCATAACCACCAACACCAATCACTATATCGGGACCAAACTTGTCAATGATCTTTTTGGCTTTCAATAAACTACCAAGTAATTTAAATGGGAACATAACATTCCGCCATTTCTTAGTTCTATGAAAACCTCTTATATCTAACCCTTCGATTCTATAGCCTGCTTTTGGAACTTTATCCATTTCAAGCTTTCCTTTCGCACCTACAAAAAGAATGTCTTCTACTCCTTTATCCGACAACTCATTAGCTATGGCTATAGCAGGATAAACATGTCCTCCTGTACCTCCACCGCTAATAATAATTCTCATACTTCAATTTCTGCGGCGTTGCAACTGATACATCTTCATCTATAGCTAACTGCGCTTCCTCTTGCATAATCTCATATGTACTATACTCCTCTACATACTTGCTCACACTTAGTATTATACCTAGAGAGATACATGTAAATACCACCGAAGTTCCTCCCATACTTATTAGAGGCAAGGTTAATCCAGTCACAGGGAGTAAATGCACTGAAACTGCAAGATTAGCAAAGGCCTGAATCACTATGCTTAGACATAAGCCAATGGCCAGCAAAGCGCCAAATGTTTTATGACAACGTGTAACCATAGCCGTACATCTAAATAACAATCCCAGATACAACAACACCACTGTAATCGCGCCTAGAATTCCATACTCTTCACAAATAATTGCATATATAAAATCGGCATAAGCTGAAGGCAAATAATCTCTTTGCATACTTCCACCTGGACCTACTCCAATTAATTCTCCATTAGCGATTGCAATTTTACTTTGCATTATTTGCCATCCGCCATCTGTATTAGTCATAAACTCCGTAATTCTCGAAATCCACGTCTCTACTCTTACTAATTCTGGAAACACTGTACCTATCAGCACTAGAATGGCCATAGCCGCTATACCTACTAAGATGAGTAATAATACATATTTCATACTTACACGACCTATTATCATCATCAGTAAACAAGTCAGAAATAAGAGTGCTGCCGTACTCAAATCTGCTGGCGCTATTAACATACACACTATGACGACAGGTATAATTATAGGTAAGAATGCAGAACGAAAATCCTTTATCACATCTTGTTTTAAAGAGACTTCTCTTGCGATATATATAATCAGTGCCAACTTAGCCAAATCAGAAGTCTGAAAAGTCTTATCTATCCATGGTATAGTAATCCATCGCTTAGCTGAGTTTATTTCTGTCCCGAATCCAATAGTGTACATCAAAAGTGGAATAGAAATAAACAATAGTATGGGCGCTAATTTAGAGTAGGACATATAATTAAACTTATACGCCAACCACATGAAAATAAATCCAATACCAATAAATACTATTTGCTGAACCAGATAATACTCAGTATTGCCTCCGTGAGTTCTATAGGCTATACTGCCCACTGCACTGTATACGGAAAGGATAGAACAAAATCCAAGCATCAGGATAATGAACCAGATGATTTTGTCGCCTTTTAAATTGTGTATTATGTTACTTATTCCGTCCAAGAATTTCGTTTACTGATTGTTTAAATAGATTTCCTCTATGTTCATAGTTTTTAAATAAATCAAAACTGGCACAAGCTGGTGAGAGTAAAATTGTATCTCCTTCACTCGCCATCTCCATACAGCGCTCTACACATGTCATCATATCTTCTGTCACACTGAATTCCTCAACTGAGGATTCAAAAGATTTCTTTAGCTTAGTAGCATCTATAGTTAGACAGACAATTCCTTTTACTTTTCGTCTAACAATATCCTTCATCACTTCATAGTCATTGCCTTTATCTTTTCCACCTGCAATCCAGATTACTGGACTTGCTATTGCTTTAAGTGCGACTATCGCCGAATCCATATTAGTAGCTTTGCTATCATTTATGAACTCAATCCCATTCACTACTCCTACTAGCTCCAATCTATGCTCTATTGGCTTAAAGTCTGCTAGTGCATTTTGGACTAATTCGTCATCCATTCCTGCTAATGTGCAAATCTTCTGAGCCACAGCTGCATTGTAAGCATTATGCACTCCCTTCACTTGCAAGCCATTTAGAGTAGTTTCAGGTTTGACAACACAGTCTATAGTTTCACTACCCGCTTCTGATAAACCAATCCTATAGATATTACTTCCTACAGGAAATGCTTCGTTCATCAAATACAACCAGTCATCCTGACCATTCAGTATCAGGTGTCCATTATCAGGAACGGATAAGGCTAACTGCCACTTAGCTAAAACGTACTTATACATAGTCTGATCATAACGGTCCAGGTGGTCTGCACTGATGTTTAATATGGTAGCAATCTCGGCAGAGAAGGATTCAATATTTTCCAATTGGAAACTGGAAAGTTCTAAAACTACCCAGTCATATGAAACACCATATGAAACTAACTTTGCAAACGAATACCCGATATTTCCTCCTAACGCTACATGCATAGATGACTTACTTAAGATGTGATATACCATACTCGCAGTAGTGGTCTTACCATTACTGCCAGTGATAGCGATTATCTTACCCTCGTAGTATCTGCATGCAAATTCTATCTCAGAGATTATTTCCTTATGCCTTAGTCGAAGCTTAGTTATTATCTCTGAACTATCAGGAATACCTGGACTCTTTACAATCAGATTTGTATTTACTATTTTTTCAAAACTATGTCCCTGTTCTTCAAAAGGGATATTATTATTTTCTAACTCATTTTTATATTCTTCTGGTATTGTTCCGTAATCTGATACAAAAACGTCAACACCAATTTTCTTTGCAAGCAAGGCAGCTCCGACGCCACTTTCTCCGCCTCCAAGTATCACGATACTTTCCATTACGTTCTCACCTTAACTTCAAAGTGATAATTGTTAATACTGCGAGCAACAAGGCTACTATCCAGAATCGAATAACAATTTTCATTTCATGCATCCCTTTCTTCTGATAGTGATGATGTAAGGGAGACATAAGAAATATCCGTCTTCCTTCTCCATACTTCCTTCTGGTATACTTAAAATAACTTACTTGCATAATCACAGACAAAGTTTCCATAAACATGACGCCACATAGAATAGGAATCAATAATTCTTTTCTTAAAAGCACTGCCATTACTGCTATAATTCCGCCTATAGCTAAACTTCCTGTATCCCCCATAAAAACACTAGCTGGATAAGAGTTATACCAAAGAAATCCAATCGTAGCTCCCAAGAATCCAGCTGCATATATTACAAGTTCTTCGGTATTTGGCAAGAATAAAATATTTAGATAATCAGCAACTATTGCATTACTAGACACATATGCTAATACGGCCAAAGTAAATCCTATGACTGCTGCTATTCCTGTCAGTAACCCGTCCAAACCATCTGTCAAATTAGCTGCATTCGACACTGAGGTTATAA
This sequence comes from uncultured Saprospiraceae bacterium, assembly GCA_964591455.1. Classification (GTDB taxonomy): domain Bacteria; phylum Bacteroidota; class Bacteroidia; order Chitinophagales; family Saprospiraceae; genus RFSX01. The sequence continues at coordinate 83,917 of CAZQDZ010000013.1, read as the reverse complement.
TGAAAATCATTATTGGTATAAATACTATCCAAATTAAATGGCTATTACTTCCTACAAACAATGCGTAATCTAATTCGTTATCTTTTAAGATAGGCATGTTAGTTATCGGTGCCTTAGCATAAGCCATCATCCTAGTGATAGGCGCTGCATTGATTTGCGGAATAACTTGTGGAAACTGTTTAGTTATAGTCCAATTATTCTCTTGTGCTACTTCGACTGGGACCCTAACCACTATGTCTTCATGCATTAGCATTACCATAGCTACAATCAATCCCATCACCACCTGACCTATAATCTTGTATTTCCCCCTCAGACCATCTTTGTTCTTTTTCTTGAGCTTCAGACGATCATCCAGAAAACCTATCATCGCGAACCATATGGTGGAGACCAACATTAGTATGACGTAGATATTATCTAGTCTTGCCAATAACAAAGTAGGTATGACAATCGCAAGAACTATCATTATTCCTCCCATAGTGGGTGTGCCCTCTTTCTCTTTCTGACCAGCCAGACCTAAATCTCTGACTGATTCGCTTACCTGCATTTTTTTCAAAGAACGTATGATACGACTACCGAAAACAAGTGTGATACCTAAGGATATGAGAATCGCCATAGATGCCCTGAAAGAAACAAACTGAAAAAGTGTTGCTCCAGGGAAATCATAATGAGTCTCTAGATATTCAAATAAGTAGTATAACAAATTGCTTTATGATTGCACCAAGGGACTTTTGTGCCCTGGCTTCGTTTCGTCTTTACGGAATTAACCGATTACAATTTTTGTGTAAGTTTTTGAGATGTGTTGTTTTGGGATATCATTCATTATTGGCTTTCTAAAAAAAACAGTGTACAGTAGGAACTTAGATCTTTATCTAAATTGGACCCTACTGCAACTGTTAAAACCAACCTGAGAATGATAATAGAACCTAGTCTTACAAATCAAATCGCATCCATTAGATGCTTAATGATTTTTTTATCATCGAAGGGGACTTTCTCCCCTTTTATTTCTTGGTATTTTTCATGACCCTTGCCAGCTATAAGAATTGTATCTCCTTTATTTGCCATCATTGATGCCGTCCTTATCGCTTCTTTTCTATTAGATAATCTTAGTACATTTTTACTAGTTTGATTATCTAACCCAGAATACATATCATCTAATATATCTTCTGGTTCTTCGCTTCTTGGGTTATCAGAAGTAAGGATAATGACATCGCTATATCTTACAGCCACTTTTGCCATTAATGGCCTTTTTGCCTTATCTCTGTCTCCACCACATCCTACGACAGTAAGTATGCGAGAATCATTTTTTTTGATTTCAACTAAAGTCTTTAGTACATTTTCTAACGCATCTGGCGTATGTGCATAATCTACAACTGCCGTGTACCCTACATTCTCTGATCTGACAATATCGAACCTACCCTCTGCTGTTGTAATCATACTCAGCTCACGAAGTACATCATGGGAATCCAGTCCAAGGATTATTGCTGTACTGTAAGCTGCCAAGGCATTGTAAGCATTAAATCCACCTACTATTTTCAAGAAAACTTCAGTTCCAGCCATGTCCATATGTAAGCCAGATATCTCATTAGAGATAATCTTGCCTTTGAAATTAGATGGCCGCCTTAACGCATAAGTATGCACATCAGCTTTACTATTCTGAACCATAACAGGTCCATTAGTATCATCCACATTAATTAATGCTGTGGCGCTAGCTGGCAACTTATCAAACAAAAGTTTCTTTGCCTTGATGTAATCTAGAAATGTCCTATGATAATCCAAATGGTCATGAGTAATGTTAGTAAACACTACATGATCAAAATGTACATCATCTACCCTGCCTTGATGGATAGCGTGAGAGCTTGCCTCCATAAAAACATGAGTTATGCCTGCATCTTTCATCTCTCTAAACAGTCGTTGCAAACTAATTGCATCTGGTGTTGTGAGTTTAGAAGGAGTGACGGTATTACCGAATTTAACTTCTATTGTAGAGATTAGTCCACAATTGAAGCTTAGTCGAAAGAACAAATCGTTTAATAAATTAGTAGTTGTAGTTTTCCCATTTGTTCCGGTAACACCGACTACAGTCAGAAATTCAGTAGGATGTTCATAGTAATTAGCAGCAATTTTACTTACTACATCTCGAGCATTACCTACAAGTATATATGTCGCTTTATCATCCACATAAGACTCATTATCTAATAAAATAAATTGAGCCCCATTGCTTATGGCTGACGTTATATAATCATGTCCATCTTGATGAACACCCTTATAAGCAATAAACATACACTTGGGAGTGCATTCTCGAGAATCAATATAAACTCCTGATACATCTTGGTCTGATATTTGAATATCATTTAAGACAGTAATTGACTCTAGTATTTCATCCAGTTTTTTCAATCTGTTTCTTGTATCACTTTTGATAAAGAATATTCAATCTATCCGAGATAGATTTTGATATAATTTTTCTCTAAGCTTTGTCCTGGATTCAATGATTGCCTCACTACTCTTCCTACTCCTTCTATATCTACTTTCAAACCCATTGCTTCCAATATATAAAGTGCATCCTTTAATCCTTTTCCTCTTACATCAGGCACTACTTCCTTACTTATTTTTTGCGGATTGAGTTGCATAACTTCTGAACGCGGCTTCAACTCTACCCAACTTCCTTTACCTTTGTCCTTGTAGTCTACACCTACGTAATCTAATACTCTTTTGTAATCGTACTTGTTACCCGATTGTGCTTCTGCATATAGTGATTTTTGCGTCGTCTTAGGTTCCTTAGTTTTTTCATATCCAGTCAATCTCTTCATGACATTCTTAAAAACTGGACCAGCAACTTTTGCGCCGTAGAAATCACTACCTTCTGGATTATAGACAATAACTATCATAGAATATTTCGGGGAATCAGCTGGAAAATAACCTGCAAATGATGCGTTGTATTTATTTCTATCTGTTTCTTTCCAGTACTCTAATCTTGTCGTGCCTGTCTTACCAGCAAAACCCAATCCATCTACTTTCAATTTTCTTGCAGTGCCACTTTTAGCAACCGCCTCTAATAATTCTTGTGCCTTCATTATTGTTGAAGGACTTGCTATTCTTTCTTTCAGAACCTTTGGTCTGAATTTCTGCCTTTTCCCTTTACTATCCACTGCTTCACTCACTAAGTATGGCTTCATCATCTTACCATCATTTGCCACCGAATTGTAATAATTCAGTATTTGCAGCGGTGTCATTTCAATTTCGTATCCGTGAGCCATCCAAGGCACCGTTGTACCTGACCAGTTAAGCGGATTATTTCTTGTCCTTTTCGAAGGATCTTTTAACCTCGGTTTACTTTCTCCATAGATACTAATACCGGTCGGTTGATCTACACCCATTCCCACTAGTAACCTATGGAATTCTTTCCACCCCTCCAATCCTTTGCCAAATATGGTGTTCGCACTATAACCTACTCCTACGTTCGAAGAAATTGCGAAAGCTTCTTTGAAGGTCGCTTCCTTGATTCCATGGATTTCAGAGTCTCGCATCGTCAAGTCATAGAATTTCTTTCTTCCGCCGAACAATGGCACTTTGGTATCTAACTCAATCTTTCCTGACTCTAACATTGCCAAGGAAGAAATCAACTTAAATGTCGACCCTGGTTCACTCAAAGTACCTACTGCATCGTTGTATCTCTCTTCATACCCTCCAGCACCATTTTTTCTGAGATTCACCATCGCCTTGATAGCTCCAGTCGCCACCTCCATCACTACTGCAGTTCCTTTGTCTGCTCTATGCTGGAATAAGGTCGCCTCTAATTCATTGTGGACCACATCTTGAATGTGCATATCTAGCGTAGTCACAATATCACTCCCTTTCTCTTGCATCATCTCCGCAGGATCTAAAACTGGCACCCAGATATCTCCCTTAAGTCTCCGCATGAGTCTCTTTTCAGATTCTCCTCTTAGAAATGAATCATACTCTCTTTCCAGACCTACCATTTCAGCATTTGTACGGTGCATTCCTATCGTTCTCTTTGCCAGCTCCTGATAAGGTCTTTCTCGAGTTGATTTTCGCTCTGCAATAATCCCACCTCCATATTTTCCAAGATTAAAAAGTGGAAATGTTCTAAGCAAATCCAACTGATCTTTTCTAATGTTACTCAAGAGCGGAAAATACTGTGCATTGCTTTGCTTACCTACTTTACCTAATCTACGAGCTTTAACTAATTTCGAAGACCAACTGTGAGCTGTGCCACCGAAATTCTGAGAAAGCCTTTGAGACAATTCATCAATATTATTATCAAAGTCAGCATCTCTGGACGTTAATAAATCTACTTTTATGTCAAAATAAGGAAGTGACGTTGCGAGTAAATTTCCATTTGAACAATAGATATTACCTCTCTCTCCTTCTACATCTACCATCTTGATGTTTTTACCACCAAGAGAACGCCACCTTTCTCCTTCTACCACAGCCGTCTTTACGACCTTGTATATTATTATTATTGAAGACAAGACAAATACAAAGAAAATCAAGTAAACTCTTGTCAATAGTTCGTTTCTTCTCTCCATCTACATCTGTCCGTTTGTCAGCTTTATGAATCTATTAAAATCAACGATTCTTCATTCTTAATCAGCCCTTCAGGCTCTAATCTCTTAGCTAATTGAGATTCTGTACATTTAAAATTTATATCACTTTTGACGGCTTGAAATTCAAATTTTGCTTCCTCCACTCTTTTTTCAAGCTGTACTATTTTTCTCAATTTCCTTACTGCACAATGTGAATTGAATATGTATGCTACGCTTAAAAAGGTAAGCAAAACAATAAATCCTGTATTCCTTAGAAAAATCTTCACTGACTATTGATTTATTTTATTTTTAACCCCACTCTCATTTTCGCACTCTTCGACCTGGGATTATTTTTTTGTTCTTCTTCACTAGGCAATCTTAATTTTCCTAGTTGCTTCATTGGAGAAAGCGATTTTCCATAGTCATCTTTAGGTAGTTCTCCGTCCAATCTTCCACTCCTAAAAAAACGCTTGACCAATCTATCTTCTAAAGAATGATAACTTATTACTACAAACCGAGCATCATTCTTTAATAATTTTAGAGAGTCTCTGAGCAATTCTTCCAAGCTTTGAATTTCTTGATTAACTTCTATTCTCAATGCCTGATATACCTGAGCTAAATATTTGTTCCTATCTCCTACTATCACATTTTCTAGCACTTCATTTAACTTAGAAGTAGTAGATATTTTCTGCCCACTTCGCACATCCACAAGCATACTTGCCAGCTTTTTTGAATTCCTTATCTCTCCATATCTGGAAAAAATTTCTTTCAACTGATCAAAAGAATATTCAGAAATAACAGTATGCGCAGTCAATGAACTTTTCTGATTCATTCTCATGTCTAACTCAGAAGTATACCTGTATGAAAATCCTCTATAATCGACATCAAATTGATGTGATGAAACACCTAAGTCTGCTAGAATACCATCTACCTTACTTAGATTAGACCATTTCCAATAGCGATATATGAATCTAAAATTAGATGGGACAAATATTATCCGTGCATCATTTATAGAATTAAGACTCGCTTCTCCATCCTGATCAAAAACCATCAAGCGCCCTTTGGCACTCAACCTATTAAGTATCTCCTCAGAATGTCCTCCGCCACCAAAAGTGACATCAACGTAAATTCCATCTGGATTTATAACCAATTCATCAATTGATTCACGGAGCATTACAGGTGTGTGATAATCACTCATCTTCCTGATCCTGCATGCTCGCTTGTCCCCCAAAGACCTCTTCTGCTAATGCTGAAAAGTCTTCAGGCTCCTGATCAATCATGTCCTGATATGCATCTTTTGCCCAAATTTCTATCTGATCCAAGTAGGCAAACAAGACAACTTCTTTCTTGATACCTGCGTATGAAATCAAATTTTTTGGCAGTAATACTCTATCAGAGTTATCCGCATTTATTTGCGTGGCACCCCGATACATATATCTCAATGCTTGCCTGTTCTTTTTAATATTGATGTTGAGACGGTTTAATTCTTTCGTCTTTTTTTCCCATACATCTTGAGGATATAGTATCAAATGATTTTCATATCCTCTGTTGACTACAAAACTGTAACTACCATCTGTCCCTGTCGAAACTGTTAACTGCTTGAGTAGATTCGTTGGCATTTTGATACGACCTTTCGCATCTATTTTCAAATCATACTCACCAGTTAGCTGGTACTTCATTTTATATCATTCTTTGTGGCCAACACCTCAAAAGTAACAGGGCATCCCACATTTTCCCACACTTCGACTATTTTTTCTACTAAAAAACATCTGATTTTTAATAAAGCGTAAAAGTCTGTAAGTGTAGTACTTACATATGAAATTATATTATTTACTATAAAATATTGATATTCAATTATTTAGGTAGTAATTGTACCACTTTCACTTTAATTTCCACAATTTCAATGATTAAGAGTCTGTATCAATAAAACTATCCTCTCTTATTTAAATCTAGCCATACTTATTGGCTCGATGAATGTGCTAATCTACAAAAATTTGATATTAACCCTTGACATTCAGTAATAAATATATGACATATAAATATAATGTGTTTAATTTAACACATACGCCTCTAGTGCCGGAATGAACTATTTTCAGGAAAGTGGGAGAATTCTGTTAATTATCTGAGTTCTGAGCCCTTAGGTGCTTACGCGGAGAGTTATGAAGGATGGTTTATTTATTTAGGTATACTTGCGGAAGCGCATTTGTAGAACACCTAAAATGCCTTCCTGAACAATACTCATGTCCATCTTACTTGTGCCTAATTCACGGTCAACAAAGGTGATTGGTATTTCAACTATTTCATACCCTAAACTGTAGCAGTAGTATTTCATCTCTATTTGAAAAGCATATCCTACAAAGGTAATCTTATCCAAATCCATCTTTTTTAATGCATCAAGATTATAGATTACAAATCCAGCCGTTGGGTCTTTGACCGGCATGCCTGTTATAATTCTTGTATACAACGAAGCACCATAAGATAACATTAGCCGATACTTACTCCAGTTTCTAAATCCTCCACCTTTGACATATCTGCTTCCCACAGCCATACCTACACCATCTGACTGGACAGCTTCGATCAGTCGAGGTACATCGTTTGGGTTATGACTAAAGTCAGCATCCATTTCCATGACATATGAATAACCATGTTCTAGAGCGAATCTAAATCCAGCGATGTAAGCGGTACCTAATCCAAGTTTTCCAGACCGTTCTAGAAGATGTAGTCTGGATGGATAGTTTGTCTGCATGGTTTTCACCTTGGTTGCAGTCCCATCGGGTGACCCATCATCTACTATGAGCATATGATAGGAAGTGGACTGCTCTATCACAGCAGTTATGATAGCTTCTATATTCTCTATCTCGTTATACGTGGGGATAATTATAAGGACCTGTTCCAAATGGAATCTTTAATGCAAAGATATCAAGATTAAACTAATATGTTCTTGAGGCACTAACACATTAATCTGCTACGAAAAAAAATCACAGGCTTACTATTCTGCAAGCATTTCAAGAATCACTTCAATGATGTCTTCAACCTGTGGTTTAGAAAAATAATCTCCATCTGACCCAAAAGCACATCTGTGATTCTTTGCTGTCAATGTTCTAGGCTGACCATCAAGATGATAATATCCTTTTTGCTCCTCCATTACCTTTTGCATCATATATGCTGAGCCGCCACCTGGGACATCTTCATCTAGAAATAGAACTTTATTTGTCTTTTTAATGGATGCTACAATTTTATGCTCTAAATCAAATGGAATCAAAGTTTGTACATCTATAAGCTCTACCTTGGCTGCTAAGTGACCCATACTTTCTATAGCCTCTAGTGCATATCTTACACAAGGACCGTAGGTAACCACCGTCAGACTATCGCCTTCAGTTATAATTTCTGGTACGCCGAGTGGTATCGTATATTCTCCTATGTTATCTGGCATTCTTTCTTTGATACGATAACCATTCAGTACTTCTATAACTATTGCAGGATCAGTAGATGCCAATAGTGTATTATACATACCAGCAGCCTGAACATAATTTCTCGGCACACATACATACATACCTCTGAGACTATTTACAACCATACCCATAGGCGAACCTGCATGCCAAATCCCTTCTAATCTATGTCCACGTGTTCTTATAATTGCTGGCGCCATTTGGAGGTTGTTAGAGCGATATCTAAGCGTGGCTAAATCATCAGATAGCGGCGCTAAACCATATATAAGATAATCTAAGTATTGGATTTCAGCTATCGGTCTCAGTCCACGCATAGCCATGCCGATGGCCTGCCCCATGATACTCCATTCTCTTATGCCTGCATCAAATATGCGTTCCTTTCCATATTTATCTTGAAGACCTGCAAAGCCTTGATTCACATCACCTATATTTCCCACATCCTCACCAAAGGCAAACGTATTAGCTCTATCTCCAAAAGCTTTATCAAAAAATGTATTTATAATCTCATAGCCATTTTTCACCACAGAATCTTCAGAGTATCTGGGTTCTACAACCGGAATATTCACTGCTGATGAAGCTGCTTGACTATACAGATGCGTATTGTAATTATCCTTACCATATTCACTCAACTCACTTATCAATCCATCCAACTCGTTAGAGCTTGGAATAGATTGTATTTGCATTTCTAACTTAATGCGTCTAGCAATAGTTGTAACCTCTGCATAGGTCATCGGCAGCGGCTGGGCTAGCTCTTCCATAGCCTTTTCTTTACTTCCCGTCGTTGTCAATCCCGTAAGAATATTGGATAAATTTTTTCTATATACATTGATGCCGTCCTGATAGTCTTTCCACACTCTCTTAGCCCCTACCCTAACCTCATTTTTAGCTTGCTTTCTAAGGTCTTCCAGTTCTTCCTTTGTTCTCCATCCTTGCTCTATAATCCAATCTTCCATCTTTTGGATGCCATCAAATTCTTTCTCCCATTCAAGTCTTTCCTTGGATTTGTACCTCTCGTGTGATCCGGATGTCGAATGTCCTTGTGGCTGAGTACATTCCTGAATGTGAATCAGTGTAGGTCTGTGCTCTTTCCGTGTTTGAGAAATAGCTCTTTCATAGACACTTACTAATTCAGGATAATCCCAGGCTTTACAAGTATATATATGTATACCATCTCCATTATCGTCAATCAAAAATCCTGCACATGCCTCTGAAATGCTGGATTTTGTTGTCTGTAGTTCGATAGGGACAGAAATGCCATAGCCATCATCCCAAACCAGTATGACCAAAGGGACTTTCATTACAGACGCTGCATTGACCGTCTCCCAGAAAATACCTTCAGATGTACTCGCATCTCCTATAGAACAGAACACAACTTCGTTTCCGTTATTTGTAAATCGACCTTCTTTATCAAGATTAGGTATGTCCCTATACTTTTTAGATGCCAAGGCCAAGCCTAGAGCTCTTGCCATCTGACCTCCTGTAGATGAGATATCTGCAGAAACATTATACTGGTCTGCGAGGGAGAGCCATTCGTCATTCTCATCTTTGAATGGCGTGGCGAAGTGGTTATTCATTTGTCTTCCTCCGCTGTAACTATCTTGTTTGGGGTCTGCATACAACTGAGCAAAGTAATCTTCTATGCTGCATAAGCCTAAGGCCATCATCCATGTCTGATCACGATAATACCCAGACCTAAAATCTCCTTTTTCAAAGAAGTTAGATAAAGCTACCTGAGGTAACTCTTTACCATCTCCTAGAATCCCAAATTTGGCCTTACCCGTCAGGACTTCTTTTCTTCCCATGATACTTGCCTCTCTACTGACCAAGCATATCCAGTAATCACTCAGTACTTTCTTTATATACTGAGCTTCCTGAGTATCTAATGCATCCTTTTGATTAAAGTCAGGTATTGCTATCATCAGCGGTGATTTTTGAAGAAAAAAGTTGACCCCAAAAGTACTATTTAAACGAGGTTTGACATATTATCCAGCTAGCATACTTGCTAACATTAGCCGATCATTACATTCAAAAAGTAAAAAATGGTATCACATTGTCGTTTAAACACTTTTTTTAAGCATCTGTTCGACATATTAACTTCTCATTAAACAAAATATCATTTACAATTCGTCTTAATAGTGTTAATTTTGTAACGAATAAAGAAATAATCAACATGTTGAAGAAAATATCAATGCTGTTAGTGAGTTGCTTAGTAGTTGGAGCTGTTATGGCCCAAGTAACTCCCACACCGATTTCACACCCTGATACCCCTCAGCCAGAAAGATCTGCTGAAGATGGAGGACCGTATATGGAATTCGAGTCTATGACTTTGGATTATGGAACTATAGATCAGCACAGTGAGCCTTTAAGAATTTTAGAGTTTTCTAATAATGGTGATGAGCCTTTGGTTATAACTAATGCGAAAGGGAGTTGTGGATGTACGGTACCTACATGGCCTAAAGAGCCTATTATGCCAGGTGAAACAGCAAATATCGAAATTAGATATGCCACTAACAGATTAGGAAAGTTTACTAAAACAGTAAAGTTTACTACTAATGAGACTTCTAAAGCACCTCAGCACACGATTAAAGTTACTGGGAATGTACTTAAAGTAGAAGAAGAGAAAACACTACCTGAAAGTGAGCCAAGCATGCTAAGTCCAGGAGGAGGTAAATAAACTAATAGCTTCCCCGTTAAAATATAATAGTCCCCGAGTGTTACACTTGGGGATTTTTTGTTACTGACATTAACCTATCTACAAATGCTTATTTTATTATCACCTGCAAAGACGCTTGATGAAACTCAAGGAACAGATCAGGGAACAGCACTACCTGAATTAAGAAAGCGTACTAATGAGCTTATAACCATCCTAAAGGATTATAGTGCCTCAGGTATAAAAGAGTTAATGCATATCAGTGATAAGCTAGCAAAAACCAATTACGACAGATATCAGAATTTTTCCTCTAGATATACGCCATCAAACTCGAAAGCGGCTATATATGCTTTCAAAGGGGATGTATATGTTGGCTTCGAAGCAAGCACACTTAAAACCAAGGATATTAGCTATGCACAAAATCATGTTCGTATTCTATCTGGCCTATATGGCATCTTAAGACCCATGGACAAGATGCAACCATATAGACTGGAAATGGGTACCAAATTGAAAAACAGGCATGGGAGCAACTTGTACCAGTTTTGGGGCAATGACATCACTAAGGAAATCAATAAGACACTGAAGGAACATAAGGATAAGACTATTATAAATCTCGCTTCTAATGAATACTTCAATTCTGTTAACAAGAAGGAATTAAATGGAGATATCCTTGACATTGGGTTCAAAGAAAATAGAAATGGTAAACTGATGTTTGTCTCATTTACAGCCAAAAAGGCAAGAGGTATGATGGCCCGCTATATAGTTCAAAATAGAATTGAGAGAAAAGAAGATATAAAGGGATTTCAAGTTGATGGATATCATTATGCTGAAGACTTATCTTCAGCGTCGAATTATATGTTCGTCAAATAATACATATTATAAATTTATATAATATATAAATAACTCATTTTTATATATTTATTAAATTATATATAAAATTTACCCATTATATTCCTTTCTAATATGTACAGTCTGATCTACATTTGTTATCCACCTTTACCCGTGGTGCATGGCCTACTTTAGAAAGATAGAGAAACAGCCGTGAGTTCATTATAAGGTGCTTTTGAAAGCATCACATTTGGATTTAAAGAAAACTGTACATTGTCATTGACTGAGCCAAGGTCATTCCAAAAGCCGAGAAGAATTATCTTCTCTTATTATCCCATGATCTTAACAAGATGTATGGTTTTCTTTTTTACATTTCACGATTTTATCCTCTGTGATGTCTAATCAAAAAGACACAAAAGAATTCAGCCACTTCCGTGAGCGCCTTTACGAAATAATATTTGAGGCAGATACACCCGCAGGTAAGACTTTTGATATACTCCTGCTTGTAGCTATTCTAGGTAGTGTGATTGCAGTTATGCTAGAGACAGTACCTGCTTATAATAAATACCATAATTTCTTTATCGTACTGGAATGGATATTTACTTTCTTTTTCACCATAGAGTATATTACAAGAATCTATACTGTACATGCTCCCAAAAAGTATATTACCTCTTTTTTTGGTATAGTTGATTTGATTTCTATTCTTCCCACCTACCTCTCATTTTTATTTCCTGTAGGGACCTCACTAATGGTAATAAGAGCATTGAGACTATTGAGAGTATTCAGAATATTTAAGTTGGGTAACTTTCTCTTTGAAGGTCAGATTATCATGAAAGCGCTAAAGGAGTCCAGGGATAAGATTTTCGTTTTCATGTTTTTCATTGTAGTAATGGTGACTATATTCGGTTCTATCATATACTTGATAGAATCGTCTCATCCCATGGGAAATGACGGCTTTACAAGTATACCAAAATCTGTCTATTGGGCTATAGTTACGCTGTCTACGGTGGGCTATGGAGATATATATCCGAATACATCCTTTGGTCAGTTTCTTTCTTCCATTTTGATGATCATGGCTTATGCAGTCATCGCAGTCCCTACTGGTATAGTGACAGCAGAATTTTCGAAAGGCAAAAAACGAAAAGCTGCACAAAAAATCTCTACCCAACTGTGCTCCTTTTGTTTTAAAGATGGACATGACAATGATGCAGACTATTGTAAATTCTGCGGAGAACATCTACACTTAGCAGATATGAGGCCGAAGACAGAACAGATTAAAGAGCAAGAAGAAATTAAAAAGAAAAAAGACGTTAATGGAAAAGATACATAGCTATAAGCTTGCTAAGAGCAATTGCTGAAGTTCTTTATGTGATTGGACTTCGTACTGCGGTCTATACTCACTTTGGTTCTTTGTTTTGTGATAATTATACCAGCAGCAATGGTAGCCATAATTGAGGCCTCCTCCTATATCAGAAGTTAAGGTATCCCCTACTACAAGAACCATATCATGCATAGGACTGCCAGATAAGTCATGACAGTGATCAAAGAATTCCTTAGAAGGCTTTGAGTATCCCAACTGCTCAGAAATTACAATATGCTCAAAGTACTCATTCAGCTCGGTAATTCGCAAACGAGGCAATTGGACATTAGCCAATCCATTAGTAATGAGCATGAGTCTATACCTTGATTTAAGTTTCTGAAGGCTTTCTAAGGCATCTGGGATATATAAAGGATGGTGAGCTATGTGATTTAAGTAAGCGTCATTTAAGGCGGCTGGATTAGCTTGAACATTTACCTCAGAAATGAACGCTTCCCATCTCTGCACTTTCAACTTATCAAATGTAATCTCTCCCTTCTCTAGTTTTAACCAATATCCTGAATTAATCTCCTTGTATCTTTTATAGTGCTCATAAGTAAGAGACAAGCCCAGGTTGGAAAAGATGATAAAAAAGGCCAATTCTGAGCTCTTTTGAAAATCAAGGATTGTATTATCTAAGTCCAGAAACAACCATTCATAATCATGCGTACGACTTGAATACATAGTTGCTTACTTAGGTAACCTGAGTACGTGAAGGATTCGACGAACAGACCAACCCGTGGCTCCATTGGCCATTAAAATGAGCAGCCCACCACACAGTGCCATATTTCTACTAAAGTAGGTTATAGCCAAATTTTTCTCTGACATTGGTTCTGTCCAAAATGGATACACCACCAGAGTAAATATGAACCAATACACAAAGAGCATTGTCGCTCCTATACTGGCATAATATCCAATAATTACCATGGCAGCTCCTATCAATAATAGAACGATAGATGCCGCGACCAAAAAATTAGGTCCCCAAGTAATACCATAAGAGTACAAGGTCTCTTTAGTCTCCTTGAAGTACACTATTGTGTCTATCGCTTCAAAGAAGAAGAATAGACCAATCAAAATACGACCTAATAAATCCGTAACCTTCTTAAACATATGAATTTAGATGTGCTCAGCAAAAGAAAGAGAATTTCACGAGTATCAATAAGGATGAGTCAGATATTATGTGCTGCATGCATAACTTATTTACCGCCTAGGTCTACTAAGGCGTATAATAATATAGGAATCGAATTATTGAGAGAGTGCACGTAAATGGAGCTCCATATATGTTTGCGCATACGTATGTAACCTAGATAAAGCGCTAGGATAAACTGTGGCAATACCAGTAAAGGTGTCATATACCACGCCACATCAGATGTATTAAAATTACCTATATGCACCAATGCAAAGGCCAAGGCCGTAGAATAGAAAATGAAAGGGAATGATTGGCTTATAAAATTTAGCGGAACAGCTTGACTAATCATGAATACAATGATAACTATCACCATAAAAGCAGCAACAGAAACGGATAAAAGAAACTGATTCTGCATAATAAGCGCAGCACTTTCCATAAAATGCTGCTCTATATCTGGTGCAAATCCCTTCAGCAACAGCCATGTTATACCGCATACTAAAACAAAAAGAAACAGTATGGATAGCCACTTATACTTAAGATGGTATCTAAAAAGTAGCTCTTCAAAGAATGGTGCTATAATTATGGCCAATCCTGCGATTGCCCATAAAGAATTATTATCCATCACGGATTCAAGGGCATGCGGAATTTCTTCCAGTCCTACCACACCAGATATTGAGGTTAGGGTCATCATTTCTATAAAAAAGACTAACAAAAACAGCTTAGTTATAGTAACCCAATCCAACTCTTGCTCCCATTGCTGATAATACTTTGGACGGCGCAAAAAGCTCAGAAAATCTCTTATAGCTTTTTCAAGTCTCATTTTTTAAAATAGTTACTCAATCTATTATAACTGATACAGCTTTGAAGCATATCTCATCGAAAAAGTTCTCAAGATTCTCATAAATAGTGACAATAAGATATTGTTGGTATTATATGTTTATTATCAATCATATTTTAAAAGCAAAATTCGGACATTCGTGTTATGGAAGTTTCTCGTCCGGATTTAGATTACCTAAGTGTTTTGAATGAAGTTCAAAGACAAGCAGTAACCACTATTGATGGGCCAGTGATGGTCATTGCTGGACCTGGATCTGGAAAAACCAGAGTGCTGACTTTCCGAATAGCACATCTACTCAAAAGTGGTGTACCTCCTTATGCCATCCTAGCGCTGACTTTTACTAATAAGGCTGCTAGAGAAATGAAAGACCGTATAGAAAAAGTTGTTGGTGGCTCTGCCTACAAAGTATGGGCTGGTACGTTTCACTCTCTATTTGCTAGAATTCTAAGAGTAGAGGCACATAAAATTGGCTATCCAAATGATTTTTCCATTTATGACACTGATGATACCAAAAGCGTAATCAGGGAAATCATTAAATCAATGAATCTTAATCCTAAGACATACAACATTAGTGCGATTAGGTCAAGAATATCATCTGCCAAAAGTAATCTTATTACCCCAAAGACCTATGTTACCAATGATGAGCTCATGGAGCTGGACAAAATGAATCAGCGCCCTATGACTCATCAGATATATGCTAAATATGTAGCTAAGTGCAAGAGGTCTGGAGCTATGGATTTTGATGATTTGTTATTGCAAACTTTCAAACTTCTTTATATAAATCCAGAAAACGTCCGTGAAAAATATCAGCGTCAGTTTAGCCATATTCTGGTAGATGAGTTCCAGGATACCAACTTTCTCCAATATGAAATACTGAAACTATTTTCTATATTTCCTAACAGCCAGCATAATATCTGCATCGTCGGAGATGATGCGCAATCAATCTATTCATTTAGGGGTGCGACGATAGAAAACATCCTTCAGTTCGAACATGACTTTCCAGGTGTGCAGACCTTTAAATTAGAACAAAATTATAGAAGCACTGGTCATATAGTTTCAGCAGCAAACGAGGTTATTGGCTTTAACCAAAGACAGATTCAGAAAAAAATCTGGACTGAAAAACCTTCAGGAAATAAGATTAAGGTGATCAAAGCCATGACGGATAATGAGGAAGGGAAGCGTGTAGCAGATCTTATCATTGAGCAAAAAAACAGATTTAATCTTGCAAATAATGATATTGCCGTTCTGTATAGGACTAATGCACAATCTAGAGTATTTGAAGAGCATCTTCGTCGAAAAAATATTCCTTACAGGATCTATGGTGGTCAGTCCTTTTACCAAAGGAAAGAAATTAAGGACTTGATAGCCTACTTGAGGTTAGCTGTTAACTCAAAAGATGATGAGGCCCTAAAGCGTATAATTAATTATCCTAGAAGAGGAATTGGTCAGACTACGATGCAAAAGCTAACCAGTCTTGCCGAAGATAATGAGGTGTCTATCTGGGAATGTCTTACCATGATAAAGTTGAGTAATGCAGCTCAAAAGAAGATTGGTGTTTTTGTAGGAATCATAAAATATTGTAGAGAGCAAGCTACAAAAGAAAGTGCTTACAGAGCTGCACTAAACATTGCTAAAAAATCAGGCATCATAGATTTGCTGAAATCTGAAAATACGATAGAGGCTCAGAACAGAATGGACAACATCAATGCCCTATTAGATGGTATCCAAGAATTTACTGAGGATGATGTATTGGATCCAGGAGAAGACATAGATAATCAAGAGAGAACGTTGGCTAACTTCCTTCAGACGATATCACTGATGACAGATGCAGATGAAGAAAAAGACAATGTGGACACCATTACACTATTGTCAGTTCATGCTGCCAAAGGATTGGAATATAGGTCAGTATTTGTTGTGGGATTAGAAGAGAATTTGTTTCCGTCATATATGTCTCTTTCATCACCGGACCAGTTGGATGAAGAGCGCCGATTATTTTATGTAGCCATTACACGAGCGGAGGAACTGCTTACACTTACCTATGCTAATAGCCGTTATCAGTATGGCAATATGCGATTCAATGACTCCAGTCGATTTCTGGAAGAGATATCAGAGAATGACCTAGAGTCATCTATAATGGCCTCTAAGAAACCTACTTTCAAGGAACCTAAGATATTGGGTAATTTCAAAAAACTAGGCAAGGCCAGAGTCAAAAACTTAGTAGCACCTCCAGAGAATTTTAAACCCAGTGACTCTTCACTCATAAAGATTGGTCAAACAGTAATGCATCTTAAGTTTGGCAAAGGAAAAGTCTTGAGTATCGATGAAAGGAAAATAGCAACCATTAAATTTCTGGATATTACTGAAAGCCCTGAGAAGAGAATCATGTTGGATTTCACGCGTTTACAAATCCTGGAGGAGTAATTATATAGCTGCTTCTTGATTAGTGAAATTTCTGAGAAGAAATAAAAAACCAATTAGACCCAACACAGCAAGTGCTATGATAGGCAAGTTGCTCTTTTGGGTTGTCACCTCTAATCCCTTAGGGTCACCTATAAGCACAAGTGGCGCCCAGTAATATGGAGACTTGTATGGGTGCTTTTCTATGTAGCTAAGTTTTGCTTTTCTCAGTGCCAGCGACTTATCTGATTCAGACTTCAGAGAATTATAAAATTCCTTCATGACTTCCAATCCAGCTGCCTCATTTAGATTCCATGAGCTTCCTATTACTGCTGCTGCATCTGCAAATAAAAATGCTCTGGCTAGACTATTTATCCCTTCTCCAGTTAAGGACTCTCCATCTATACTCTTACAAGAACTCAGCGTTACTAAAGATGCATTGAGTCTCATTTTATATATCTCATCTTGGGTTATTACTGAATCCCAAAATGCAATCCAAGGCGTATTAGTCTCTTTATCTAATCCACTATGTGTCGTTAGATGTATAACATCATGCTCATCACTTATCTCTGCAAACTTGTCAAATGTGGCTTCTTGATAAGAAAGCAATTTTGTATTCGATATGCTTTCTAAAGCTTTTTGTTCTTCTGCACTTTGCTTGAGCTCCTGGAGTCCCAATTTTTCGAACTCTTCTGGACTGACAAGCAATAGATTATCGAATGTTCGGCTGTCTTCTACTTTCTGCAGAATAGTCAATGATGGAACACTACTTATCACATAATCCTGTATGAGATATCTAGGTTCGGCTTTATCACTAACCAATACATCAAAAGGGATATAGTTAATCATACCATCACCTACGATTATAACATTCTTTCTCCTTTCCGTTATACCTCCGTACAATTGGTTATATAGATTGTGAGATAGTTTGATAAAATCCTGAAAGTGTGTCTCATATTCGAGGCTATCCTTGTTATTTAGGAAGGTCAAAAGTTGAGGTATTTCTTTTCTAAGTGATTTAGGATTTGGGCTAGTAATTAACTCACTTCCAGTGCTCGTGATATTAAGTATGAACAAACTATCAGGTGTTATCTGATAATTAATAACCTGGGTAGAATCATCTAAGATGCTCTTTTGAACATCGGAAATACTAGGTGCTTTGTTGTCGAATTTATACTTATAGTAGGATGGAAAAACAGATTTGATTGAGTCTAGAAATGTCATATAGGTCTCTAATCTCTCTATACTTTCATCTTCAGATGCAGTATACGCCTGTCGTAGTACAAACTCTCTCTTCGCCAACTCTTCGGGCATGAGTGACATAGCATCTTTATGGTTCAGTTCGTCGAGTAACAGTAACGACCGACTTTTCTCCATGTACTTAAGTACTTTTTCTTTGTCCTTCAACCATACTGACACTTCTATGGCTGTATCATAGATGGACTTAGTTCTGGACCTCCAAAAGATTTTTGTATCATCTGTTGTTAGTTCCTCCCTCATTATATCTATAAGAGTTACAGCTGTGGCTAGATGGCGCTCAGCACTTACTGCATCTTCCTTGTTACCATGCTCCAGAAAAAGATGCGCATAACTTATCGCCTTTTCCTTTAGCGAATTTAGTAATCTCCACTTTATACCAACTTTATATAATTTTCCTTTCGGGATAGATGCTCTGGAATCAGAGAATGTTTCGTCTCCCAGCAAGCATTTAATTGCATTCTGCTGATGTCTAATAGCAGATTCAAAATCCTTCTGCCATGTATATTTCGTTGCCAAATTATAATACGTAAAAGCATAAGCCGGAGAGTAGGCAGCACCAGTAATTTTTCCATGTTCTTCTACCGCCTTTTTTGCATACTCTATTGCCAGATCTGGTTTGTTTAATCTCCTATATTGATTACTGATATTTGTATATGCCCATACGATAGGTGATGCAGTCCTATAGTCTTGACTTTTGCGCATATATTCAATGCTCTGCTCATAAAAATAAATAGCTTCTCTGTAGAGCAGTTCAGCCAGTTCTGTTTTGGATTTTTGATTCTTATTTGCCTTGATATAATTCAGCCAGCCTTGGTGAGAATATGCTCTGCCTATCTGGTATAGTAAATTATCCTTCTCTGCTATCTGCAATATCTTGGATAAGGTATTATTGGCTTCCTTTATATCATCCATTCTGGCATAAGCGTTCAGTTCCAGATGCAAGGCTTCGCATTGCTGATCTGCAGTCTCTGCTAATTCATATGCATGCTTAGAGTGTGAAATGAGGTGATTGTAATCTCCTTTAGAGAGCAGTACTCTGGCTAAGCCTTTGTAATTATTGTAGTTTAATGAGTGGCGATAATCTTCTATTATATCCATACTCATTACAAAGTATCTCTCAGCTTCTATGAAGTTATAAAGCAGGGTATATTTAGAGCCAACTGAGGTTGCGGCCTTCGCTAACTGCTCTGCAGAACTATCTAATTCTTTAAGAGAAGAGAAGTGCTTTAGTGAAAAATCAAGAGCCTCCTTGTGATTATTATTTTTAGCATGCCACTCAGCAAGCGTATTGTAGACTTTCGTGGTGGTTGTGTCTATCTCCCCGAGTTTCTCCTCTGATTTTTGTAGACTTCGTTCTAGGAGAAGTAATTGAGGATCATTAGCAAGGGTTTCATACTGTGTTAATGCGTCTTCTATAGTTTGTCTGTCATCAGTATCCTGACCTGACAAAAATAAAGGCGTTATGCAGAGGATAAGGATGGCACAAAATGATTTCAAAAGCGTCTCTTTGCCTTAAATATACTATGACTAATCCAGTTTCTTTAGCAGCTTGCTTGCATCTATATGCTTGAAGGACTTAGAAGAAACAATTTGATTAAGCAAGACTTTAGCCTTTTCTGTTTTATCTTCTTTGATGTAACAGATGGCATCAAACCATAGGTATTTCTTTACTCTTGGTCCCAAGTTTTCTACTTTTTCATAGGTAGCATGGGCCTTATTGTATTGTTTCAGTTCTGTATGAGCCATACCTTTGGCGAGCATTACATCTAAGTCCCTAGGATTATTTTCTAAAAAATTATCAATTAATGGAAGTGCTGCCTCATAGTCACCCTGATTGAATAGGGTTTGCATCTGAGAGATATCTACCTCATCACTTTTTGTTGTTAGTGCAAGTGGTTCTAGATAAGCATACTGAATGATATCTGAATTGTTATTTATTCCACTCTGTGGTGACAATAATTTCATAACCATGTACATAGCCAAAAACAACAATACTAGACCACCCAATACTTTGTAAATGATATTACTGCTAGACTTAGGCTGTGAAGCATTTGCATTGACATCATTAGATCTAATCTGGGAAAGTGTATCTCTTAGGTCATACTGCACCTGATTAAAGCCCGCTGATTCCCCCAATTCCGATATAATATTTAAATCAGTAGTGAAGTCCTTGTTGCTTTGAAGGAAGGCTCTGAAACTGTCTAACTCTGTAGAAGACATACCTCCTGAGAGGTACTTATCTATTAGATCATATTTATTTATATCGTTGTGGTTCATAGTAGTTCTTCGAATTTACTATCATTCTTAATCATTTCAATTAGTTTCCTTTGGCACTTATATTTTTTTTGCTTAGCCGCATTCTCTGAGCTGAGACCTAATCTTATTGCAATTTCCCTCATTGGGATTTTATCAAAATAAAGCTCAAGCAAACTTTGACACTCACCTCCTAAATCTTCAAGCTTTTGCTTATATAGCTCAAATCTCTCAATTTTCATTATTGTCTTCAAAATGTCTTGGTCATCTTTTAATGTCTTTTCGCTATCAATGGTTACGTTTTTTTTATATTTTTTCTTAGACTCATTAAACCATTTGAATTTGCAGATACTGACAAGAAAAGTATAAAAGGAGCTACTTAGCTGAAAATCAGGGCTTTGTATACGATTTAGAATAACAATAAGACTCTCTTGAAAAATTTCCCAGGCCTCTTCTCTATTGCCACCCATACCTCCTATAATGGATTCTATTCGGGGTAAATAAGTATCATAAATCTCCTTAATTCCTTGAGAATCATTGCTTTTGAGGTATTTTATGTACTTATCTTCTTGCTTATCCATTCCAATATAAGTGCCATGTTATGTTAAATAACAGACTTAAAATTACGATTTGTGCTAAACTTCTAATTTTCTTATAGCCTTGACTACTCGCTGACCATCCATAGCTGCTGATAATATTCCCCCTGCATAACCTGCTCCTTCACCACAAGGAAACAACCCTTCTACCTCAGGATGCTGCAATGTAATCGAATCTCTTGGAATCCGAATGGGTGAGCTGGTTCTGCTTTCTATTGCTACCACATGAGCCTCCGATGTGAAGTAACCAGGCATATTGCGTGAAAAGGCTAGCAAGCCTTCTTTTAATCTGTTATAAATAAAATCTGGTAAGATTTCATGAAGCGGTGCTCTATATAGCCCTGGTATGTATGAACTTTCTGAGATGTCTATCATATCTTGACCATTAGTGAAGTCTATCATATTCTGAGCAGGTGCTTTCTGAGACCCATCTCCATATTGGAAAATCTTTTGTTCCAGTTCTTCTTGAAATTTCAAATTACCGAATACCCCTGTATAGCCTTTTGATTCTAGTTCTTTGGATTCCACGGCGGTAACAATTCCTGAATTGGCAAATGGCGAATCTCGCTTAGACAAACTCATTCCGTTAACGACTAGTTCTCCAGGAGACGTAGCAGATGGTACTATGAGTCCTCCGGGGCACATGCAAAATGAAAAAACACCACAGCCTTCTACTTGAGTCACAAGCCTATATGAGGCCGCCGGTAGATTCTCTTCTCTTGGGTGATGGCCATATTGGATTTCGTCTATGAGCGGCTGAGGATGTTCTATCCTAACGCCAACAGCAAATGACTTTGATTCTAGCTGGACCTTTTTTGCATGTAACATTCTGAATATCATTCTCGAAGAATGACCTGTAGCCAGAATTACACTATCTGCCAGTAACTCTTGGTTACCGCCAATGACGACACCCTTGCATTTTCCTTGTGCTATGATGATATCTGTTACCAGGCTTTCAAATCTGATTTCACCGCCATGGTTCAAGATGGTCTTTCTTATATTACCTATTATCTTAGGAAGCTTGTTACTACCTATGTGAGGGTGGGCATCCACAAGGATATCAGAGGTAGCCCCATGATCAACCAAAATCTGCAGTGTTTTAAGAATTTTACCACGTTTCTTCGATCTAGTGTAGAGCTTGCCATCGGAGTATGTGCCTGCACCTCCTTCTCCAAAACAGTAATTACTATGCGGATTGACAATTCCAGATTGTTGAATTGCTTTTAGGTCTCTTCTGCGAGCCCTAACATCTTTACCCCGCTCTAAGACGATTGGCTTAAGTCCAGATTCGAGACATTCTAATGCAGCAAAGTAACCTGCTGGACCAGCACCAACAATAATTACACTAGGACTGCTTATGACATTTTTGAATGGTCCAAATACCTTTGGAGCTGAAGCTTCCAGATCAGCAAAGAAACCAACCCTAAGTCTTAGCAAGTACTTTGGCCTGCCTCTACGAGCATCTATTGACTTCTTGATTATCTTATAAGTCAGATTCTCATCCCTTTTTAACTTAAGGATACGATACACCTGATTCATGATAAAGGCTTTATCATTAAGTCTTTCTGGCAATATTTTAATCTCGACTTCTTTCATAAAAAATATACAAACTTATAATATACCGTGACTCTATACAATGCTCACAGGATTTCGTCAAATTCTAATCCAGATCTATAGATGGATTCCAGCGTCTTATGCACAAAATTGTACCTTTGCGACCTTATTAAATCGATAGTCCATTCAATCTGGCTGTCAGCAACAGTTAATTACCAATATCCAAATGGAAAAGACGCAACGTACAGGCCTTCTGCTACTATTTATAGTCCTTGTCGGTTATTATTGGTTGACAGCACCTACCAAGGAACAAATAGCCAGGCAACAATTTGTACAAGATTCTATAGCTCAAGCTAAAGTGGTCAATCCTACCACGTCGGTTCAGGAAACTCAAACAACCACTCTAAATCCTACTGATTCAGTGGCAATGGCTAAAGCCTCCAGCACCTACGGCTCATTTGCAAAGGTAATGACAGGTGCCTCTCAGGAATCTATACTAGAGAATGACTTTCTAAAGGTCACCTTTGATTCCAAGGGAGGGGTTATAAAAAAGGCCTTACTCAAGAAATTTAACAAGTTAACTGAGGATGAGGAATACAACCAACATGATAATCCTCTCTATCTATTAGAAGATGAGAAAAATAGGTTTGAGTATTTTATCCCCACCAAGAGTCATGGAAATATAAGTACCGCAGACATGAACTTCGTGCCAAGCGTCAGTGGTAACACGATTACGATGACTGCTAGCCTTGGGGATGGGCAGGCTATCATTCAAAAGTATGTTCTCAATCCTGACAGCTATAAGTTAGACCATAGCCTCCAACTCGAGGGGATTGCATCTATGTTAGACCAATCTGCTGGTAAGTTAAAATTCAGATGGCATAACTATCTGGATAGAATAGAGCTTAATACCAATTTTGAAAAATACTATTCTACTGTATATTTTAAGGAAGGTGATGAAAATTCAGACTACTGCAATTGCAGAAGCAATGATATAGAAGAGGTAAAAAATCCAGTAGAATGGGTCTCAAATATCAATCAGTTTTTCAATACATCAATTGTAGCGAAAAACAAGAAAATGGAAAATGGTCGCTTTGAGACGATTGCAACAGAGAATGATGATCCTGATCTCAAAGTCATCAAATCTGAATATGAATATGCCTTAGATTATACTAATCGAGAGTCTATAGAGTCAAGTATCTATATAGGTCCTAATGAATTCAATAGACTTTTGACCTATGACAATTCACTGGAGCAGATAATACCTTTCGGTAGATCCATATTTGGCACGATAAACAGGTGGCTAATACGTCCATCATTCAATTGGTTGTCCAAATTTATAGGAAGCAAAGGTATCGTCATCGTTGTTCTCATCTTCATTATCAAGATGTTGTTGTATCCACTCATGTACAAAATGCTGCACTCTCAAGCAAAAATGGGTCTGCTGAAACCTGAGATTGCAAAGATTCGTGAACGGATGCCAGATGATAACCAGAAGGTTCAGATGGAGACAATGAAGCTCTATAGAGAATATGGTGTCAGCCCGCTTGGTGGTTGTCTTCCTATGATAGTCCAAATGCCTATCTGGTATGCCCTATTTAGATTTTTCCCTGCCAGTATTACCTTCAGACAAGAACCGTTTCTATGGGCAACAGATTTATCTTCCTTTGATGTTATTGCGAGATTACCTTTTGAGATTCCTGCTTTCGGCTCTCATATAAGTTTATTTACACTTTTATGGGCTGTAACAACTATCATATACTCGTACTACAATATGAGGCATATGGATATGTCAGCTAATCCGGCGATGAAGTACATTCAGTATATCATGCCTATCACATTTTTATTTTTCTTTAATAACTACGCATCAGGGTTAACCGTATATATGTTCTTCAGCAACATGTTCAATATTGCTCAGACTGTCATTACTAAAAAGTTTGTCTTCGATGATGACAAACTCAGGCTAGAACTAGAACGGCAGAAAAATAAACCCAAGAAAAAAGGTGGCTTTCAGTCCAGAATGGAAGAAGCATTGAAACAGCAGCAAGAGAAACAAAAGTCAAGAACCAACGTAACGACCAAAAAGAAAAAGCGTAAATAAACTTATAAATTACTCATGTCTTCGAAGGTAGGTGTATTAGGATCTGGATCATTCGGCGTGACCATTGCCAAGCTACTGAGCAAGAGTCAGGAGGTACTCATATGTACCAGACGCCAGGAGATAATGGCTGAGATAAATAATAATCATCGCATCAATGGGTATGATCTTTCTGATAAGGTGACTGCAACAATGGATCTAGCACAGCTAGGGCTAGAATGTAGAGTCATATTTCCTGTCATTCCTTCAGAACATTTTCGCTCAGCTATCAAGAAATTGTCTCCGCATGTTGGTCCAGGTCATATTATGATTCACGCTACTAAGGGATTGGATACTTCATCTGATTTTAATGAGGCAAAGTCATTATCAGAAATCAGAAATAGTGTCTTCACCATGAGTGAGGTCATAAGTCAGGAGACCAGTGTGGTCAGAATAGGGGCGCTGGCTGGACCCAATTTGGCTAAAGAGATTTTGGAAGGACAACCCGCTGCATCCGTAATAGCCTCTTCCTTTAATGAGGTCATAAAGCTTGGTAGAGAAATCTTATCAGACAGAGTCTTTATCGTCTATGGATCTCATCACTTGAAAGGCATAGAGCTGGCTGGAGCGCTTAAAAATACTATTGCCATAGCCTCTGGTATCTTAAATGGTATAGGCTTCGGTAAGAATATGCAATCCCTATTAATTACCCGAGGGCTGCGAGAAATGATTCTGATCTCTAAGTCTGTAGGAGCTGAGGTGGCCCCCTTTTTAGGAACAGCAGGCATAGGGGACTTGATAGCCACCACGACCAGTACAAAAAGTCGAAATTTTACTTTTGGATTTAAACTGGGAAAGGGTCAGACCGTAGAGAGTATTTTCGAAGAAATGGAGGAAGTTGCTGAGGGTTATAGAACAACGCGAATTGCCCATGCCATGTCAGAAGCATCCAACATTAGCACACCAGTCATCAAGACCTTATATGAAGTGGTCTATGAAGGAAAACCAATAATGAAAGCTATGGTCGACCTAATGCATACTGAACTGGAAGAAGACGTAGATTTTCTCTAAAGTTCCGTGAACGTATAATGCACAGTAATCTCTACATTGTGAATCATATATAAATATTGATTCATATATTCGCAACCAATCCAGATTATGCAAGACAAGATTCAGTGTCCAAGTTGTTCTCATGCTTTCGATGTAGAGGAAGCCATCGCAGGACAAGTTCAAGCTCAGCTACAAAAAGAGTTTGAAGATAGACTGGCTAGACAGAATCAAATGTATCAGGAAAAGTTAACAGCCTTTGAAAAAGAGAAGGACGCCTTCCAAGAAGCAAAATCAAAGGAGAACGAAATTTTCAAAACCAAGTTAGAAGAAAAATTGGCTTCCAGAATGGCCATCTTGGAAAAAGAGAAATTATCTTCTCTTACCCTTGAGCTCAATTCTCTCAAACAGGAAAACGAAGACAAAAGAAAGGAAAACAGGGAGTTGAAGGAGAAAGAACTGAATTTGATTAGGCGGCAAAAGGAAATGGAAGAGAAAGAAAGTGATTTGCTTCTACAAATGGAAAAGCAATTAATTGAAAAGAGTTCTGTCATAGAACAGAAAGGACGACAAAAAGCCAAAGAGGAATTCCTACTAAAGGAGCGGGAGTACCAGAAACAAATAGATGACCAAAAGAAACTGGTAGAGGAAATGAAGCGAAAGCAAGAGCAAGGCTCTATGCAGTTGCAGGGTGAGGTCCAAGAGTTGGTTATAGAAGAATGGTTAAAAGCAAATTTTCCTTTAGACCATATAGAAGAGATTAAAAAAGGAGCCCGTGGAGCAGATTGTCTACAACATGTAAAGACATATAACAATCCTGACTGCGGTCTTATCTATTATGAGAGTAAGAGGACCAAAGAATTTCAGCCTAGTTGGATAGAGAAATTTAGAAGCGATATACGGGAGAAAGGCGCTCATTTAGGGGTAATTATCACTGATGCAATGCCGAAAGGTGTAGAGCGAATGACTCTGATTGAAGGCATTTGGGTTTGTACTTTTGAAGAATTCAAGGGATTGTCGTTGGTCCTAAGAGAAAACATTATTGCACTTTCTACTATGGCTTCCGCTCAAGAAAACAAAGGTGAAAAGATGGCGATGCTATACCAGTATCTTACCAGCAACGAATTTAAGCTCCAGATAGAAGCTATAGTAGAAGGATTTACCTTGATGCAAACAGACCTCATGAAGGAGAAAAGAGCGATGGAAGGCCATTGGAAAAAGCGGGAAAAGCAACTTCAAAAGGTTTTACTCAATACTAATTACATGTATAACTCTTTCAAAGGGATTGCAGGTAATGCTATACCGAAGATTCAAGAATTGGAACTGGACGATGGTGATAATATGGAACTACTCGAGGATAAAGCCCAATCCAGCCCTGGCGTCTTTAATCTTACAGAAGAGGATAATAAAGCGCAGGAAAAGCAAAATTCTTTGTTTGAATAGTGCAAAACCCGATTATTCTACTCTCAAAATGCCATTTACCCAGCTTTCGACTATAACTATAAATCCAATCTTGCCAGCTCCCCATAAAAGAAATTGGTTCTCTTCTTATTCTATGACGTGGACTTGATTGACACCTACTAGTGGGACATCAGTAGTTTTTCCTAAGTGGCACCAGAATCTGTGCTTTGGCAAATGGCACTCAAACGATCCCCAATTTTAACTCGTCGCCACCCACAATCTCGTCCATCATATTCATTACTTTCTCCCATTCTGGCTAATCCACAGATCGCCACACTCCGATACCAAAAGTCTCTGCATAAATGGTAAAGGATAAACATATTGAGTCTGAACCAGAAGCTTGTCATTTATAGATCCAATCCTATATAACAGGCAAACTATACATAATTTAACTCAATGATTTCTCTTGGTATTTTTACAATTATAAGTCAGCCTTAATACCAATACATAAGGTAGATGATTTCAACACAATTTATGATGCATCTTGTGGGGTTGAAATTTGGTTTCTAGTACTGCTTATACATTTACTCAGAAATATAGAAAAACGCTTCACCTGAATTATCAGAGCTCATAGAACGACCGGATTCCATGTTAATTATCTGACCGCCCTTTTTCTTGATGAGTTTAATTGATTCAGTAACATTCTTCACTTTGAATGTAAGGACCCAGTACTCGTAGTTTCCTTTATAGTCATTTGGAATCTCCATCATTCTGATATTGGTCAGTTTATCGCCTATGTAAATCTGACATGCATTCTCATCAATTTTTACATATCTCCAATCGAAAATTGTATTGTAAAATGACATTACCTCATCAAGCTTGGATACATGGAGCTCTGTACTGATGATATGATTGTTTTTAAGCGTCCTAGGAAGACCCAGGTCTTTCCCTTCATATATTGTAAACCCAGCCCCTAACGGATCTCTGATCAGAGAAATCTTACCGTTGTAGAAATCAATATTATTTATTTCTACCTTCCCTCCATGAGAAGCTGCAATCTGAGAGGTCTCCGTAACTGAATCTACTTGGAAATAACTCATCCAGAAATGAGGCATTTTTATTTTCTTGAAGAAAGCAGGCGTTTCGTAAAGTCCAGCTATAGGTAAATCATCTAATGTAGATATGAAGTATCCAGATTCATCTATAAGATTCCATCCGAAAACATCAGAATAAAAGTCGATCGAGCTTTTAGTACCATAAGTAGATAGATCTGCCCATATAAGTTCTCCTTTCCCCATTAGGTCATTGTATAAGTAGGGTTATCTCCACAGTGGTACTCTCAATCAATTCAGGATCAACTTTTTTTATCACACTTATACTAGAAGGGTCTCCAGATGATGGAAAGCCATTGGCATCCTCATCAGAAAATATGGTGATGTAATAATCATCTGGATGTAGGTAGGTTGTTGTATACTGGTTCCCAGAGTTGTTTATATCAATTGTTCTTACCACACTATTGTCTAGATTATCAAAATCAACCAAGCCATTACTAGAAACAATCTCTCCTTTAGAAATATATAATAAAAGACCACTGTTTGCAGTCTGAGAATTTCTGAGGATGTCTATAACAAGATCGCTGATGTGCCCATGATCTGACTTCGGAAACGGATCTTCGCTTTCTTCCAGATAGAGTGCGGAGTCGGGATCGACCAAGTTTTGAAATCCATCTGGAAAACCAACTTCAGCATCAGTTGTAGGGAAATTAAATAATTCTACAGCAGGCTCAGAATATGTGCGGTTCCTGTTCGACCCTTTAAAGGACATATGCAGAAAAGGTTTGTCAAGAGCCCCTGAATTATCTTTGTAGGCATCAAAGAAGATAGAATCTTGTCTGAATCTAAATTCTATAAATGCTCTATCCTCTCCACCTATAGCGTCTACCAATCTGTAATACCTTTCCTCCTGATCTGGTTCTGCAATATCTAATATAAAATATGTGGCACGATACTGTGTGCCTAACCATCCACCATTTCTTGCTAGGATTCTCTTCTCACCTTCATAGTCTGCTACGAAAACAGAGTTGATTATATTCTGGTTTGTCGCTCCTTCATATATGGAATGGCTGTGTGAACCTGAAATAGGTCTGAAGTCAAAAGTAAACCAATCAAAAAAACCAAAGCCAGTTTGATTTGTCCCAACCCAATGACCATTTATCTCACTTAATAATTCAAAACCCAGAATCCCATTCTCATCATTGGGAGCTGGATCATCGCAAGAAAGAAGGAATGTTGTGAGTACAAGAAAGGTAATTTGTAAGATCTTCATCAGAAATATTATGATTCAATAACGAACTAACTTAGCTAAAACACATAAATAATCATGTTCAATTCTAACTCTTAGATTTTTACGCTAATTGTAAAGATCAAATTGGAATAAGATTGTTTTTAACCTAGACAGACTTTAGATGATACGTACCAACTGGCACAAAAAAAAACTAGTGCCATATCGAGCGATACAACACTAGCCAATCATTATAGAACAACTTCCGCTGCAAATATAATGTAAAATATTATTGAGGGAAAAGTCTTATCACTTTTTTTTTAAAACAATAATTTTAACAAAAGCAAAAGAGGTTGAATTCTAAGTGAATCCAACCTCTTTTGCCTATAAAGTCTGACTTATAGTGCTTTCTACTATATGTCTTATATGTGACAGCTATTTACATTTTAGTTATAGCTATTTTTCTTATTTCCTGCTGGTTATCCACTTTAATTTCCAGTGTATAGATCCCAGTAACGAAAGAAGTAACATCTATAGGGTAGGTTTTAAGTCCACTTTCTACGTTAAAATCAAAAATCTGACCTGATGACATCAATTGACCCAGTTGATTATACATTCTAATTTCTACTTCCTGTGTATTACCGATTAGCTCTAATGCTATATTCAATTCCTCTTGAACTGGATTAGGATATACATTAAGCCTAAGTTTCTTCTCTTTGCTAGCAGTAGTGTTATCTATACTAACTACATCAGAAAATGAAAATTTGCCATCAAAATCAAGCTGTTTAATCCTATAGTAATTAAGACCAGCCTCAAAAGTAAAGTCTTCCAAAGCATATTCTAGAATACCAGAGAATGTACCATATTCTGAATCAACTGACCCAATCGTCTCAAATTCTAATGGATTCACAGCTGCTTTCTGTAATTCGTAGTGACTTACATTTCTCTCCTGGGCTACTGACCACTTGATTAAATTGTAATCATCTTCCTTCTCTGCTGTAATTCCTAGCCAAGTCACTGGAAGTGCGCTAGACACTAAACCTGCATCTACATTGACATGTTCTCCTGGTCTGACTAACATTAGTGCTGTCGTATTAAGCCCATTACTGTCATCTATATCACTATCCCTCGTCTCATCTGTACCTACATTAGGCGCAGTAGAAAAGAACCCGTCAGGTAAGACGAATCTTACAAAGTATTCATCTTCTGGTAAGAGATCCAATATATACATTCCACTATCGTCTGTGTTGGTTAACGCTAAGACGGTGCCTTCTGAATTTATAGCTTCTATTCTCACCCCTGGCATTCCTTCTTCATCGCTATCCCTCAGGCCATTTGTATTAGAATCAAACCAAACAAAATCTCCGATACTTCCAGCTGGAACATATCCAGCTCCTATATCACATCGTTCATCATCAGAACGGACAGTGAATTCATCTGTGGTTCCAGGACCAAATCTATTAGTCAAATCACTATCCCTTGTTTCATCCACTCCCCTATTGGGTACTGTAGTGACAATTCTATTAGCAGAAGTCAAAAACTGAAGATAATAGGTACCAGGAGGTGCACAGAATTTAAAGAATCCATCTTCTGAACCTGTACCAGGTTTATGACCAGATATGGTTATATCTGTTTTAATCCAAAATGAACCGACCATTCTAAATAACTCCACTTGTACACCGTTAATTCCATTCTCACTATTATCTCTTATACCATCTTCATTCAAGTCAAACCAAATATTTTCTCCTATAGGAATACATCTGAAGACGCCTAAATCTTGACTTAAATCAATCTCGCCATCGTCAAGTGTAAAAATAGGAGTAGTAAATGGTCCATTGGAATCGTCTACATCACTATCTGTACTTGTATTACCAGAGGCATTTGGAAATGTGGCGGTGAATTCATCATCCAGTCTAACAAATCTGATAAAGAAATCTCCGCCTGGAACATCATCAAACAAGAAATTTCCATTTGAATCTGTTATTTCTATTCCAATAAGGACATTGTTACTATTAAATAATTCTACTCTTACATCAGGGATTCCAGGCTCTCCTGGATCTTGTGTACCATCTCCATCCAAATCTTCGAATACAAAATCACCGATAGCACCTGTGATATTACAATCAGGCTCACCGATATTGATATTTGTTATTGACTCAGTACAATCTTGGCTATCTCTGATAACCACATCATATTGTCCAGGAGCCAGCCCAGTAAATTCATTATTAGGGCCAAACGTTATTCCATCTATACTATATGAGAGAGGTGAAGTCCCTCCAGTAGCAGTAATCACTATTCTCCCATTATCCAAATCACAATCAGTATCATCAAATGAACTTTCCCTGGCCATTATTGGATCTGGACCTGCTATAGTTGCAATCCCAGAATCTGAACAATTTCCTGCATCAGAAACTACAATATTATACACCCCATCGCTAAGATTTGTAATTGTAGGGTTGGTACCAAAAGTAATTCCACCATCTATACTATACATATATGGAAGAGTCCCTCCTGTAGCCGTAATGCTTATAGATCCATTATCTGTTTCGCACTCGGTATCTTGAGTAGTCATGAATGAAATAGAAACCGCATCGGGACCAGCTACAGTTGCAGTAGTTGTTGCTGTACAGCCCCCTGCATCAGAAATTAATATGTCATATGTGCCATCCATTACATTGCTAAAAACTGGATTAGCACTAAAAGTGACACCATTATCTATACTGTACATAATTGGAGACGTGCCCCCCATCTCAGTGATGGTGATAGTCCCATTATTCATCGCACATTCTGTATCCTGAGTAGCTACTGCTGAGACACTTATCATTCCTGGGCCGACGACGGTTACCATATCTGTCACCATACATGATCCAGCATCTGAAACTACAATGCTGTAGGTCCCTTCCATGACGTTGGCGAATACGTCGTTTGCACTAAAGGTAGAACCACCGTCTATACTGTACATAAGTGGCGCTGTACCACCAGAAGCAGTAATTGTTATCGTTCCATTATCTGAATTACACTCAGTATCAGCGGTAGACGATGCAGATATTGTAATTGGTGGCGGACCAGACAAGGTTGTAGATGAAGATACTGTACATCCGAAGGCATCTGTAACAACTATGTCATAGGTGCCGGCATCCAGATTTGTAAAGCTATTTGTTGTAGAACTTGTAGCACCTCCATCTATGCTAAATGTAAGTGGAGCAGTACCTCCCATTACATCTATAGTAATAGCACCAAGAAGAGAAGTACATCCTGTATTATTTACCTCATTAAGTCCAATGATAGATAAAATAGGAGATAAGCTAATGGTAATAGATTCAGAGTACATACACATATTTGAATCCATTATATCAACCATATATGTTGTAGTCATCGTAGGGCTTACTGTTATACATGGTGTTGTAGATCCATCATCCCACAAATAAGTGAAAGGCGGTGCAGCCCCAACAGGAGTTGTTACACAAAGTGTTGACATTTCGCCATTACATAAATTTACATCTGTAGCGTCTATGGTAAAATCTAGTGCTGGACATGCACAAGGGCAACAACCTGTGACGACATCTACATCACCAAAAAATCCTTTCTGCTGAGAATCTGGTGCTCTGGCTAAATCCACCAAAACTGATGTCTCTGGTCTTCCTCCTTCTATCGGTATATATTGTAATCCATATACACAACCTCCTACTGTACAATCTACCCCTCTAAGTGCATCTCCTGTAGCCAGAATAAAAGCTTCTTCATCACTCACACACCCACCTGCATCCATGCCGGCATATGCAAAATCTACTCCTCCTAAGGCATTAGTTCCATCATTGACTGTTCCAATCTGATATTGGTAATCCATGTTGCCCGCCGGTGGATTATTAGCAAGGGACCAAGCTGTGGTCATACCATCTATCCTAAGAACTCTTCCTGTATGAGGTTGCGTAATAGGAACAGTAGAATTAAATCCTGATTCCGATAATAATAACATATTCCCACTTAGACTAAACTCTATGTCTATCACTGGCATACTGAAATCGTTATTACTATTTTCTGTTTCAGAAATAAAAGGCATCACAAACTCCTGAATATCAGTTGCCGGCATAAAATCACAAGACACTGGGTTAATGGCTACTGACCTAATGGTGTTTCGCATTCCGTTATTAATAGCATCATTAGCCCAAACAGAATAATAAAGTCTATCTTCTGCTGTATTAAAAGACACAGCTACGAGTCGCTCACCCAGTGGTGCAAGACCATCTATACCATTATCTGCACCTAGTGGATCAAACGTAGATAGCAGATTACCATTTGTATCAAACCTATATATCATGCCGTCGTCAAGGTTAGTAAGGAAAACCTGATCACATGCTGAGTGATATTCTAATTGTCCTATCCCTGCTGTCCCGGGCAGTGTGGCTAAAATTGCTGGTGCTCCTGTGACGCCATCTATTCGAATAAAGTCTGGTGAACTTACAGGCGAAATTAGATTGTATAGGCTAGACAAGCCCGTATATATATTAAAATCATCGTCAATTGCTACACCAAAGACTGATCCTCCGAGGTCAGAAGTAGTCCACGTAAAAGCCTCAGATTGTAATAGTGGTGAAACATCTACATCTACCATTCCATTATTGAAGAATGTGTTCAACTCTTGTACTCTGTCTATAGCTAAGGTAACCGGGTCAGAGCTAGTAGGTAAGCATGTATATATTGCGTCTCCAACCTGAAGAATTTGCCCTGGATTACATCCTACGAAGTATGGTCCCAAATCAGATACACAAGACAAATCTGAATCTCGCACCAGCACCTGATAAGTTCCTGTAGTTAGTGCAGTAAATACATTGTTAGTAACCCAAGTAGCACCTCCATCTATAGAATACTCAAAATCTCCAGTACTCCCACTGGCATTTATGGTTAATGAACCACTGGCACTAGGACCACAAAGATTATCTACTTGTTCCAGTATAGATGCTTCTATAGGTGATTGAGGAGCGCCATTGACTGTATAACAAACTTCCATTTCTACTGCATCTATTTCTGGAAATCCTGTTGCTGTAGAGAGATTCTCGAAAGTCAACAAAACTCCAAAAAGTGGATTATTGATTATATCAGGTGTAAGAATCGATCCCCATCCTCCTGCAGGAGAAATGGTTGCTGTTTCAAACGAAGTTGTAGAATTAATAAAAGATGTTGTCTGATCTGCTCCATTTATTGAAGAAATCGAAAAGTCTTCAAATCTCAAAAAAGCAGTCTCATCTCTCACATCTCCTGATCCTGCATTATTTCTTCTCACTACATTAAAGCTTACCATATCTATGGTAGCATTACATGGTACAGAAATACCAAAATCCCAAGCTCCTAGTATTGATGTAGAACCTCCAGAGTTCAGCGGTGTAAAACTGAGAATTTCTGCTCCTACACCGTCAGGGCTTCCCACTATATTAGGAACACTAGTCCATATGGCAGTACTCGGTAAGCCAGAGAGCCCTGATTCTTGAGCATATGAACTCATACATTGATTATATGCTATAGAGGGTAAACATAGCATAACCAAAAAGACAATTGAATACTTCATCATAATTATATCAATACTTGGAAAAACGAGTAAAAGTGAATCTTACTCTATCTTGGGCATATGCACCACAATAGAGGCATTACTGCTGTTAGGGGAGGGAATAGTGCAAAAATAACATATTATATTTTATAATAATATATTATTTTCTGAAATTGATTGATTTATGATAAATATGATGATTATTAGAGCTCATTCATAGAACGAGAGAACTAAATGGTCTAAAATAGACTGAGTATGTTCGTGATTGTTCCTATCTTCAAGTTAAATTTCCCAATGGCAATTGACA
Organism: uncultured Saprospiraceae bacterium; assembly: GCA_964591455.1. Lineage (GTDB taxonomy): Bacteria > Bacteroidota > Bacteroidia > Chitinophagales > Saprospiraceae > RFSX01. The sequence goes on along the minus strand of CAZQDZ010000013.1, from coordinate 48,408 downwards.
TTCAAGAGTTATTCCCTGACATCAAAGGCAAGGATGAAAAGTCCATTTATGCTCTATTAAGAGCGCTGAAGCATAATTTTGATGCTAATACTTTCGATTACTTCAAGTTTAAGCAATCTGTAGCTTCCTTAATTCAGATGGATATGGATTTATCCACTTCTTATAAATCAGCGTTTGCTACTGCAGCAACAATGGGTCTTACTAAAGATAAATTAATCAAGTCTGCTAAGAAGTATATCAATGTCTTAGAGAATGAGCGGGAATCATTCGCTGCTGCCCTCATTGCTAGAAAGAATGAAAAAATTGATGGCAGAAAATTGGAAGTCAGTGAGTTAGGCAATAAAATAGAAGCTCATAAGGCTAAAATTCTTGAGCTTCAGAGAGAGATTGAAATTTTTCAAGGACGCATAGATAATGTAGATCAGGATGTAGAAGAAGCAACAACTAAAATCGAGGGAACAAAACAAAAGTTTCTTGGTGTTTATAATGTGCTTGCTGATAATATCAGTAAGGATATTGAATCTTTTAATAACTATTTATAATTGGTAAATGGCGACTAATCAACCAAAATCATTTTGGAGTAAACCTGAAGGAAAAACAGGTGCAATATTTTTAATCATCATGTTGGCGCTTCTCGCCTGGGTCGGTGTCTCATTTGGGGCTACTCTTTGGGCATTAGCGGGCAATCTGATTGGGAAAATAGCCATTTTCGGCGTACTTGGTGTGCTTATTCTAACAGCGCTAGATGGTCGTACAAGAAACCTTGTTGGTTATATGTATCAGAGCATCATGCGTAAGATTACCAGCATCTTTGTCACTATAGATCCTATGGGTATACTGAAGAATTACCTCTCAGACTTGCAGAGCAATCTGAAAAAAATGGGTAAGCAAATCGGTAATCTCAAGGGGCAAATGAGGAACCTTAAAAACCAGTTAGCTAATAATAATAAGGAGATAGAACAGAACTTAGCCATTGCAAGAAAAGCTAAGCAAGTTGGGAACGAAAAGCAATTAGTACTATCTACGCGTAAAGCTGCCAGACTAAAAGAAACTAACGAAAAATATATAGCACTTCATAACAAGTTAGCTGTGCTATATAGGGTACTTACCAAGATGTATAGCAACTCTGAAATTCTTCTCGAGGATACCAAAGATCAGGTCAGGGTGAAGGAACAAGAAAGAAAAGCAATAAGAGCTTCACACTCAGCGATGAAATCAGCCATGAGTATTATCAAGGGTGACCCAGACAAAAGAGCTATGTTTGACCAAGCGATGCAAGGAATTGCCGACGATGTTGCTAATAAGGTGGGCGAAATGGAAAGGTTCATGGAGATGTCATCCGATTTTATGCAGTCTATAGATTTACAAGAAGGTATCTTCGAAGAAAAAGGACTTAAGATGCTAGAGGAGTATGAGAAACAATCTACGCTGTTACTCTTAGGTGGCCAAGAAGAATCCAGTGAAACTTTAGATTTGAATGAACCAAGACGGGAGGCCCAATACAGAAGTAAAGAAGGTGACTCAGATTACGGAAACTTTTTTGAATAGTATTTTCTTTTTTTCTTAAAACCTCAAGCCATTTATTTTAGAAGTCTGTTTCGAATAGCTACGGTCATCCTTTGCATCTGTTTTTGGACCTGTAAGGAATCGCCAGCCCCATCCCCACATTTTAATGTCCCTTCATTCAGTAAATTGAAGGGCAAAACGATGGGTACAACTTACCATGTAACTCACGATTCGCCGACAACTGTCACACAGGCTGAAATAGATGCGCTGCTCATAGAAATCAACCAATCTGTCTCTACTTATATAGATAGTTCGGTAATATCACAGATTAACAAGCCAGTAGACGGCGTAGAGTCAATCACCCTTCTGAAAAACGGAAAACCAGCCACTTGCCAACGTATATACCTGCCCGTAGATAATCATTTCATATCTATCTTTAAAAATGCAGAAAACATCTGGCGACAATCGGATGGCTACTTTGACCCCACTGTGATGCCCTTGGTAAATTATTGGGGTTTTGGTTATACAGCAAAAGATGCAATCTCTAAGGTGGACAGCTCTAGGATATCTAAGCTCCTGACTAAGGTAGGTTTAGAGCAAGTACAGTTAGAGGCTGACAACACGCATATGACTGTACTTAAGCCTGCATCATTAGAACTGGACTTCAGTGCAATAGCCAAAGGCTATGCTGTAGATAAAGTATTAGAGCTTGTAAAAAGCAGCGGGGCTCAGAATATTTTTGTCGAAATAGGAGGTGAAGTATCTACTCTAGGTCATAATGCATCTGGTAAGCCATGGAGAATAGGGCTCAATAAACCCGCCCCGGAAGCGGACCTGAATGAGATATCTGAAATAGTAAATCTATCAAATATAGCAATGGCCTCCTCAGGTAACTATCGCAATTACCATACTGTGGGAAATAAAAAATATGGTCATCAAATAAATCCCAAAACTGGTTACCCAGAGCAGAATGAATTACTAGGTGTATCTATCATTTCTGAAAGTTGTATGGAAGCTGATGCCGTGGCCACCGCTTGTATGATCATGGGAATGGATAGAGCTATTAGATATGTAGAGGACAGATTACATCTGGAAGGATGCTTCTTCTATTCAGATGACAATGGAGATATTACCTATACAGCAACTAAAGGTTTCGATCTTATGATACAGTCTAATTAAGCTGTCACTTTGCTCCACAAAAATTTCATTATTACTACTGCTACTCCTGCCACCAATATTGCTATGCCTGCACTTATGAATTCTCCAAACAATAAGTAACCCAAACCAAATAATATTGCAAACACTAAAATAACTGCAGCTATCATCGCTGCAATTTCTGAACTTAGATTCTGCACTTGTTCATTAGTCTCATTAGCCGATTTAAATTTGTGCCAACCTGCAGGCTTTATTTTTCTATAGAACTTAGATAAGGTCGCCTCATCTGTAGCTGGTGTCATAAAAGTCACAATCAGCCAAATCACCGTTGTCAATCCAATATTAATCAATAGCTTTTCATGTGTCTCTAATTCGAAAGCTTTAGACTTAGCTAAATATAATGCAATGACAAATGAAGCTATCATAGCTGAGATTTCAGAGTAGGCATTTATACGCCACCAAAACCAACGCAATATGAATATAAGTCCAGTACCAGCGCCCATAAGAACAATAATCTGAAAAGCTTTTTCTGCATTCTCCAGATAGAGAGAACAAATTGCTGCTAAGATCATTGTGAAGACGGTTACTATCCTTCCTACGTTTACTAAGGTCTTTTCACTGGCTTCCGAATTGATGACCCGTTTATATATGTCATTAGTAATATAAGAAGCACCCCAATTAAGATGAGTAGATATTGTAGACATAAATGCTGCAATTAAAGAGGCGACAACAATACCCAGTAAACCAGAAGGAAGGAATGTCAGCATCGCTGGATAGGCCAAATCATCTTTAACAATGTCTACGTCCACGTGTGGAAAAGCCTGCTTTATGGACTCCAAATCTGGAAAGACTACAAGAGAAGCTAAGGCTATTAGTATCCATGGCCAAGGTCTCAGCGCATAATGCGCTATATTAAAGAGTAAGGTTGCGGTGAGCGCATTGGACTCGTTTTTGGCAGACAACATCCTTTGGGCTATATAGCCACCACCACCTGGTTCTGCACCTGGATAGTAAGAAGCCCACCACTGCACGGATAAGGGGATTATAAATAATGTAATCAGTTGGGGAGAACCCCATTCAGGTATAAAGTCTAGCTTGGATTGCACATTACTGTGGGCGAGCAAATTGTCCAAGCCACCTACCTGTGGTAGATTTACGATAAACCAAGCAGCCCAGATAGTGCCTATCATTGCTAATACAAACTGAAAAAGATCAGTCATTATGATCCCTCGAAGTCCACCAAAGGAAGCATATAATACTGTAACTATAGATGCTAAAATAATTGTTTGGTGAGCGCTAAAACCCAGTAAGACACTACCGATCTTAATACCTGCCAAGCAGACAGTTGCCATGACAAGTACATTGAACACCACGCCTAAATAGAAGGCTCTAAATACTCTTAAAAAAGCAGCTGCCTTGCCACTGTATCTGAGCTCATAAAACTCTAAATCCGTAAGGAACCCTGTTCTTCGCCAAAGCTTAGAATAGACAAATACGGTCAACATACCAGTCAATAAAAAAGACCACCATATCCAGTTACCTGAAATACCATTTTTACGAACTATGTCTGTGACAAGATTTGGGGTATCAGCAGAAAATGTAGTCGCTACCATGGAGATGCCTAGCAACCACCAAGGCATATTACGTCCTGATAAAAAGAAAGAAGTCGAATCTTTGCCAGACTGGAATGCGTACCGCAGACCTATAGCAAGAGAAATGATAAAAAAAAGGATTATAACAATTCTATCGAAATCATCCAATATGACCATGGCTACTGTTCTTTCGGAGTGAAGATATAAAATATTATATCGTTACTAAGTTCATTCTCATAACACAAACTTGTCTTCTATAATCAATGTATAACGAAGCTTAGAAATTATCTTTCTTACTTTGGCTAAGTGCGGTATATTGCAATCGATTTTTATAAGATAACGCCATATTTTGACACACCTTCATAGAATCATCTTTCTGGCAAGTTTGTTATTTATCAGCAGCTTGGCCATGACTCAAGACTTAACTGTAGTTAAGGGTCGTGTATTTGACGCAAGGTCAAATCAACCACTACCCTTCGTGGATGTTACCTTCAAAGGAACATATGTAGGTGCCTCTACTGACTTAGATGGACAATACTTGATTAAGACTAAAAATCCTTCAGATACACTAATAGCTACATTTGTCGGATATAAAACAAGTATTAAAATCATCTCCCAAGAATCAAGAAATAGAATAGATTTTTATCTGGAAGAAGAAGGCATACTAGGTGAGGAAGTAACCATCACCGCTAAAAAGGAGCGATATAGGAAAAAGAACAATCCAGCTGTAGAACTCATCAGGAAAGTAATCGCTAATAAAGACAGAAACAAGCTTGAGAATCAAGACGCCTACAGCTACAATAAGCACGAGAAAATAGAAATAGACCTCAACAACATCACTGAGGAATTTAAGTCAAGAAAGCAATTTAAAAATTTCAAATTTCTATGGAATTATTTAGATACTTCAGATGTAAATGGCCGAGTCTACTTACCCTTGTTCATAAGAGAAATCCTCTCGTCTACTTATTACCAGAGCAGCCCTAAAAAAGAAAAAGAGCGCAGACACGCAGTCAAAATGACCAAGTTTGATGATGCCATAGATGACCATACAATTACTGGCGCAATAGATCTCTTATATGATGATATAGATATCTATGAAAATAACATCAATATCCTCGATAATGATTTTCTGAGTCCACTGGCACTTTGGGGAATAAACTACTATCGATATTATATTATAGATACGCTGGATGTCAATAGCATCAATGCGATTAGATTATCTTTTATTCCTAGAAATAAAACTTTCATAGGATTTACTGGTGATCTGTATATATCCAACGATGATCAGTATACTGTTCTTAAAGCAGATCTAGGAGTGACGAAGGATGTGGCGCTTAACTTTGTTAGAGGACTTAAGGTAAACCAGGAATTCGAATCTAAAGATGGTGTGTACGTCTTGACTAAAGATGATTTGACCATAGATATGTCTATTGCAGATGGCGGGATAGGTATATATGCTCGGCGTAAAAACACTTATGATGAGTACAAATTTGATAAACCTCCTACTGAGAAATTCGATGGACTCGGAGATGTAATACAAGCCAAGGATGCTTTTGATAAAGGAGACGACTACTGGGAGACTAATAGAATATCTGAGCTCACAGAGAAGGAAGCAGGTATCTACAAGATGATAGATACCCTTGTCACCGTCCCTACTTATAAGCGATTCATATTAGCGACCAAAATAGTTGCAACAGGCTACATACCAGCGGGGCATGTGGACATAGGTGATCTTGGTGCCTTTGTCAGTAATAATGATGTAGAGGGATGGAGATTTAGGTTTGGAGGAGAGACATCTCACAGCCATTCTTCCAAGTACCAACTAGAAGGATATGCAGCTTATGGCTTGAGAGATAAACAAATTAAGTATCAAGGTGCATTCACTTACTCATTGACTCCTGACTGGCGAAAAAATCCAAAAAATCTCATAACAGCTTCTTATACCCATGATGTTATTTTCCCAGGTTTGCAATTAGAATTCCTTGAGGCCGACAACTTTCTGACATCTATAAGAAGGGGGGAAGCCAATCAGATATTATTTATCGATAAGTACAATATAGAATACTTTAATGATACGGACTTTGGGTTCTACAAAATTGGTCTCGATAATATAAGGCGTCAGGCTTACGAATTTGGTACGCTTAGATTTGAAGCTTTAAGAGATGGAGAAGTAACAACCATACCTGACGTACATACTTCAGAATTCAGTTTTTCTGCTGAATATTCACCCAATGCCACCTTTCTTCAAGGTCGTAAAAAAAGACTCCCTGTCATAGATAATGTACCAAGATTTCAGTTTAGTTATAGAGGAGCAATAAGAGGTGTTCTTGGTGGAGATTTTTCTTATCACAAGTTGGCGGTAATTCTTAAGAAGAGAATTCCATTATCCATTGTTGGACGATCACTGACAGAGTTGGAAGTAGGTGCAGTCTTCGCCGAAGATAATCTGCCATTTATACTTTTATATATCCCTAGGGCCAATCAATCATTCTCTTTCCAACCAAATTCATTTAACACGATGAACTTTTTGGAATTTACGACGGATAGATATGTACGTTTTTCTTGGCAGCACTTCTTTGATGGCTATCTAATAAATAGGTTACCTCTTATCAGAAAATTAAATTTAAAAGAAATCTTACATGCTAAAATAGTATGGGGCGGATTATCTGATAAGCACAATCCTAATCTCAATCCAGAACTCATCCAGTACAACAACAATGCTGATGGGCAGTCATTTACTTACCCTCTATTAGGAGATACACCCTATATAGAATATGGATTTGGCATATATAATATATTCCGATTCCTGAGATTTGACTTAGTTAAAAGGGCAACTTACTTGGATCATCCCAATGTAGAAAATCTATTTAATGTAGATGGGCTTGGATTCAGAATAAGAATGAAGGTTGAGTTCTAACTAAGATAGAGGTGTCAAGCCAAGTTGCTTCCCCTGTGATATCATGAAGGCAAAGGCTGCCTCATATTCATTAGGTATAATGCCATCTAGTATTGCTTCTCTAATACTATCTTTTATAGTCCCTACTTCACGACTAGGTTTGATGCCAAAGGTATCCATGATGATCTCTCCTGTAATCGGTGGCTGCCAGTTTCTAATCTTATCCTTCTCCTCTAAATCTTTGAGTTTTTGGCTGACAATCTCATAGTTCTTTTTGATTCGTTTGACCTTGGCTTCATTCTTAGATGTAATATCTGCTTTACAAAGAAGCATAAGGTCATCTATGTCATCTCCTGCATCAAATAATATTCTACGTATAGCCGAATCAGTAATATCTTCCTTAGTTAGCGAAATAGGCCTGAGATGAAGGCGCACTAATTTCTGTACATACTTCATTTTAGAATCAAGCGGGAGTTTTAAGCGCTTAAATATCTTAGGTACCCAGCGAGCACCAACGACCTCGTGGCTATGAAAAGTCCAACCTTGTTTTGGGACAAATCGCTTCGTAGGTGGCTTGGCAATATCATGGAGTATGGCGGACCATCTCAACCACAAATCCTCTGTATTCATAGATAGGTTATCAAGTACCTGTAGGGTATGATAGTAGTTATCTTTATGAGCCATTCCATTCCGCACCTCTACCCCTCTCAGCTGTTCCATCTCAGGTAGCACTTGAATCAGCAGCTTCGCTTCTGACATTAAGTCTATGCCTTTGGAAGGAATCGGTGAGAGAATTATTTTATTGAGTTCTGTAATAATGCGTTCCATAGAGATAATCTCTAGACGCTGACTATATTCTTGAATCCCTTTAAATGTCTTCTCATCAATATCATAATCTAGCTGCGAAGCAAACCTTATGGCACGCATCATCCGCAATGGATCATCAGAAAAAGTCTTGCCTGGTTCTAGTGGCGTTTTAATCAAGCGGCGCTCTATATCGCCGATCCCATCAAAGGGGTCTAGTAATTCGCCAAAAGTTGCCTTACTAAGACTGACAGCCATTGCATTGATCGTAAAGTCTCTCCTATTCTGATCATCTTCTAATGTGCCAGGTAAAACCTTCGGCTTGCGAGAATCTGTCTGATATGATTCCTTCCTTGCACCAACGAATTCGATTTCCAAGTTTTGGTACTTAATCATCGCAGTACCAAATCGCTTAAAGATATGGACGCCAGTTTTTAAGCCAAGCGCTTTAGCCACCTCACGTGCAAGTGTAGGTCCATCCCCTATGCACACAACGTCTATATCCTCAGTGGGCCTATTGATAAATCTATCTCTTACAAATCCTCCTACCACATAAGAAGGATACCCTAGCTTATCGCCAATCTCACCTATTAGCTGTACTATAGGTAGTTCATCCTCATAGAAGAAGAATTCCATTAATCTACTTCGATTAGTTCTGGTTGTGAATAATAATGTAGCAATTCGTCCAATATCTGGTGTAGATTGTTAGGGTCATGTTCTGTGACAAGTTTAGCTCTGAATTGCTTGACCCCTCGCAGGCCTCTGAAATAATTGGTGTAATGTCTTCGCATCTCCAGTATACCTAATTTCTCTCCTTTCCAAGCGATTGATTTGTCGAGATGTTCTCTAGTCGCTGCCACTCTCTCTCCCAAAGTAGGAGGATCTATAAAAGTGCCATTCTCTAGAAAAGCTTTTATTTGTTTGAATATCCAAGGATTTCCGATACTGGCACGACCTATCATTATCCCATCTACACCATATCTATTCTTATATTCTAGGGCCTTCTGAGGGGTATTTATATCTCCATTCCCAAAAATCGGAATATGAATTCGTGGGTTGTTTTTGATATTTCCTATGCAGGTCCAATCTGCTTCTCCCTTATACATTTGTTTCCGTGTACGACCATGTATAGAGAGTGCCTTAATGCCTACATCTTGTAATCGCTCTGCAACCTCTTCTATAAAGATGGTATTGTCATCCCAGCCTAACCTTGTTTTGACAGTCACTGGTAGGTTAGTACTATCTACGATTGCCTTGGTTAGCTTTATCATCCTAGGGATATCTTGTAATATCCCCGCTCCTGCCATTTTACAGACGACTTTTTTTACTGGGCATCCATAGTTAATATCCAGGACTTCTGGATTAGCTTCTTCTACTATCTCCGCTGCACGCTGCATGGATTCCAACTTAGCACCAAATATTTGGATGCCTACTGGTCTTTCCTCATCATAAATATCAAGCTTCTGCACACTTTTGTGCGCATCTCTGATAAGACCTTCTACTGAGATAAACTCAGTATACATCATATCACAACCTTGCTTCTTACAGAGTGCTCTGAAAGGTGGGTCACTAACATCCTCCATAGGTGCCAGTAAAAGCGGAAAATCTCCTAGCTCTAAATCACCAATTCTTACCATGTCACAAAGGTAAAGTCTATTTCACTTATCTGTCTAAGCATTTAAGCGATATTGCCATGCTGTTTTTCTAGATAAGATACTGAACTCCTAAATATCCAACTACCCCAAGAACGATAGTGTATGGGAAGGCCATGATTACCATACGCATATAGGATAAATTGATTAGTGGTGCAATCGCTGAAGTCAGCAAAAACAGAAAAGCCGCTTGACCATTTGGTGTAGCTACACTTGGTAGATTAGTACCCGTATTGATAGCCACAGCGATTTTTTCGTATTGTTCTCTAGTCAATGCCCCATCGGCAAAGGCAGCTGCGACTTCTCCCATGTATACTGTAGCTACAAAGACATTATCACTTATCATAGAAAGCAATCCATTGGCCACATAAAACATGGAAGGCTGCTGCGAAGGTTCTAGACTTAATGCCCAATCAATTATCGGAGAAAATAAATGCTGGTCATGAATCATAGCTACAATCACAAAGAAAACAACTAGCAAAGAAGTAAATGGTAAGGCTTCTTCAAAAGCTTTTCCTAAAGAGTGTTCGTCTGTTATCCCCATAAAGGCAGTCTGAATGATAATCAAGGCCAAGCCAATCAAACCGACAGAAGCAATATGTGTTGCTAAGGCGATAATCAATAAGATTCCAGAGATTGCTTGGATAACAAGATTTGTCTTTTGTCTTTTCGTCCTTTTCCGGTCCTCTTCATCCGTATAATTTTCTATGATTTTTCGGGCTACTTCTGGCAATTTAGCACCGTAACCAAAGAATCCTGTTAGCTCCAAAATCACAGCAGTAATCAAACCGCAAACCAATACAGGCATAGTCACTGGGGCCATCTTCTGAAAAAAGGTTATAAAATCCCAGCCCATTGTACTGGATATCAATAAATTTTGAGGTTCTCCGACTTGTGTACATACACCACCTAATGCTGTACCAACAACACCGTGCATCACTAATGATCTCATAAAGCTTCTGAACTGCTCTAAGGTCTCTCCACTTAATTCTTTCCTATCTAAGACACCACTTCCGTCATAATCTGCTGAGCTCGAATGAATCTTATGGTATACGCCATAGAAGCCTACTGACACACTAATGAGAACGGCGGTCACTGTCAAGGCATCAAGAAAAGCTGACAGGAAGGCTCCTAGGAATACAAAAAGCAAGGATAGCACAGTCTTGGACCTAATCTTAGTAAAGACTTTACTGAAGATATACATCAATAGCGGCTTCATAAAGTAGATACCAGCTACCATAAATACTAGCAGGAGTATAACTTCAAGATTATGCTCTACTTCATGATATGCGGCTTCAGCTGAGGTTAGCTTAAGAGCGATAGCTTGTATAGCCAGTAAACCTCCCGATTGCAATGGATAGCATTTTAGCGCCATTGCCAGCGTAAAAATGAACTCCAATATCATCACCCAAGCTGTAACAACTGGACCTGCTGTGAATAGCAAGATGACATTAAGCACCAAAAAAGCTATGATAGTATACTTATACCAAACGGGACTTTGCCCTAAAAAAGACTTAAACATTGGATATCAATTGAGTTATAGCTCTTTAAGCTAGATTATTATCGCCTAAAATTAGTTTTTTCAAGCTTCTTCGACGGTGTGGAGAAGCCATAAAATGGGAAAAGAACCAAGAACAACAAAAAAAGCAGATACTCTCCCATGAGAGTACCTGCGTATATATTGAGTTGGAACTTCTATTTTACTAATCCACAAGCACCATTTTGTGAATAAACCGCTGCTTCTGAGTAGTTAGCTCAAAGTAGAAAACACCAGTGTTTAGCAAATCTTCTTTCATTACTGTTGTCTGGTTTTCTCCCACTTGCCCTATTCTCTGTTCCTGGTATACCAATTTACCATGCACATCATAGACACTTAACACTACTGGCTGCTCCTCTGGTAGATAATATTTTATTTGAGTGGACTCAGACCAAGGATTAGGTATATTATGGTATAGATGAGCAGAATCTTTTCCAGAGATGAAACTAAGAGTTACTGGTACGACATTATTGTCTGTATAGGCTTCTGCACTTATTCTTGAATTATCTACAGTAATCATGGAACTTAACCAGCCAGACTTATTCGAAACTAGGTTAAGAAATAACATTCCTCCTTCTACTTCTCTTTCGGTTGGTGTATGCCAACAATAGTTTAGCGAACCTGATTTACCATTTATATAAATCTGTCCATCAGAAAACTGGTTCTGCATATGAGCATCTATTATATATATGTCTGAAACGTCATAAGCAAGTGAACCTTGAAATCCTGCAAGTGCGAAAGGCTGAGATAAGGATAAATTAATCTTGTATTCTTTTCCTGCTTCTATCCATCGTTCACCCAATTCTAATTCCATGGATATAGATGTTCTGCCTTCTCGTATTTTGTCAGATTTAAGAGAAACTGAATTATCTACATCTCCTACCTTAACCCCCACAAAATCAATTTGCATATTTTCCTTAAGATCACGAACAATGTATGAAGAACTAAAAGGCTGACTGAGCGGGTTGCTCACGTCGTCGAATTCAAAATTAGCGTCTACCATTCTCCACGATGTGTTCAAAGGAAAATCATCGTATATACCCAGAATAAACTTTCTTAGTTCTATCAGGTCTCTTCCATCTATTTTACCTGACCTGTCTATATCAGCGGCTATATATTTATATGGTGAATCCAATTGATCTATACCAAGTATATGTCTTTGCACTTGAATTAAGTCTATTGTATTCACCCCATTGGCGAAGTCGATGTCTTTCACAGGAACTATGTTGTAGCTGCCACCAAGAGGCATGGTCTCAAAGGCATAATGTCCATTTTCATCTGTGATAACTTCACTAATGTCAGAAGTCTCCAAGCTAACAGATACATCACTTACTCCTCTACCGTTAATTGTATTTACTTCTCCTATGATAGTGGCATTCCTTCCTGCATCAGGACAGTTGACTGTCAGGTTTTTTTGACAAGTTGTTACATCTCCACACTCATTAGTAAAACTCATTAGGATAAGATGCTCTCCATTTGGTGTAGGGAAATTATAATTATAATTATCGTCACCTACCACCTCGTCATTTATATCCAAAAATCCGTCAGAATGAAAATCTATTACGGTTACTATTTCTGTAGAGCGACTGGAAGAACAGCTATTGTTTTGATAATTAAAATCAAGTTGTATCCTTTGTCCATTTTCATTACAATCTCTTTCTATTATCTGATCTTCACAACCGATAATACTAGACAGCCCTCCTCCTGTTGTCGTCACTGTTGACTGACACAGGTCATTATTATCTTGAATAACTACTGAACCTACACAAGAATTGACCTGACCATTAGCGGTGATAACAAACACCTCTAATGGCTGAACAGTATTGACAAAATCACAATCGAAGAATCGGGCATTGTCAGATAACGTTGTACTTGAAAAGGCTGGGGTGAGTGCACCTCCGCAGCCATTACTTGCAGACTCTACAAGTGCAGATGCCCAAACTCGAACCATATTCTCTAATGGCGTACTAGGATCATTATCTAAATCCATAGGCTGTATATTTACAGATACAGAGGACTTACATAATAAGTTAGCTTGACTTACATCAGTGACTAGAATTCTTTTTGAACAAGAAACCATATTGCCACAGGGGTCAGAAAAATTGGCTATTGCAATATGTTGTCCTATAGAGAGTACTTCACTTACTGATATAGAATTTCTAGGACCTATAGTATTATCTATAATACCATCAGCATCTATATCTATGGAAACCGTACCTATAGCTGCGTCTGCTGGCATACAATCGTCCAATGCAGAAATGGTAAATTCTAAAGTAGCATTTGTGCAATTTGTTGTACCTACAGTAATATCTTCACAACCACTAATTGTAGGTGCCACAACATTATTGACTGTAATTGTTTGTTGGTGAATTACGGGATTTACTCCGAGTACTTGAGGTTCACAATTATTTAATACCTCCCAGGTTCTTAGCACTTTAGAACATGCATTAGACTGCGTGCCTGAAAATGAAAATTCTTGATCGTCAAAAGACATAGATACATTATCACAAACTCCCGTGGAGAATATTGGGTAGGCATTAGCGGCAGGTAAATCCTCAGGTAATAACCCGACGGTTCCACAACCACTATCCACTGTAAAATCATCAGGAAAATCTATAGAAGTAGGATCAAAGCCCGACAAAGAACTTACTGTAAATGTCTGAACACAACTATTAGAACCGCTATCATCTGAAGCAGTAAATGTTTTAGCTATTGTTCCTGTTCCACAAGTTGGATTCAAATTGGAAGATATCGTTGCTGTAATATTATCGGATACACACTGATCAGAAGCTGTGGCCAAACCAAAAGCAGCAGAATCCATAGGATCAAAATTAGAACCACAGGCTACTGTCACATCTTGTGGACATGTAATTTGTGGTGCGAATTTATCTTGCACTATAACAGTAGATGTACACTCTGTGAATGTGCCTGATAAATCTATAGCACGTACCACCAAAATTTGCGGATCCGACACATCTTCACAACAAAATGTAACGCTATCACTAAAACCACAAGGTTCGTCTATTTCAAGAATAAATCTTCTTGGAACAGTTCCAGAATCAATATTCCATTCGCCATTCGCATCTATGATTACATTATTACCAGAAGTATTTGGCATACCGTTCATATCTACTTGACCAGCTGCCCACCCGGCATATGTCACAGCTACCCCTTTAGGCCAGCTAAAAGTATTAGACGTATTATTTAAGGTTAATCCTATATAAACAGAATCAGAAATTTCAAGCGCGGCATTGGTTACCCAAGCATCTTCTTCTTGGGTATTGATAGATAATAATTCTCCTCCGAGTCCACCAGCAATATTAGCAGCAACAGTAGCTGAATATCTAAACTGTGAAATGTAATAATAATGGCCTTCATGTGCACCAAGTAATATCATATCTTCAAAGACAGGTGTATCACAACCACAGCTCGTATCTTCTCTTTTTATAACAGTTCTATAAAACTGGCAATCATCAAAACTTCCATTATCGAAAGTGGCAGTCTTGGCAATTGCAGAACCATCAGATCTTAGTGAGACGACAGTATTCTGATCACATAATGCTACAGGTGACGCATTGTCCTGTACTGTTACTGTCATGGTACAAGTCGTTCTATTATCACAGCCATCATATACATTATAGGTAACTACAGAAGTCCCTGACAATTCTACAACAGGTGCTGAAGTTGCATTATTAGAAAAACCACCTTGGTAGGTAATATCTATTTCCACGACACTGGTACAATCATCTGAAGTAACAGGCAGAGGTAAGGTAACGAAACTACTACATTGGCCCGAAGAAGTAGATACACTTATAGGTTCAGGACAAGTAACTGAAGGTGATTCTGTATCCCCTATTTCTATCACTTGAACAAAATTTGTAGAATTCAAATCTCCACAAACCCACTCATATACTTGCCAAGTTCTGAATATCTTACGGCTACAGCCAAAATCAAATAGCATACGATCTGTAAACTCTATTGTAATATTACATTCTGGTATATCATCAGATGGATACAAGGCATAACCATTTAAAGATGGTACACCTGTAACACTCACGTCAGGTGTGCCTTGTGGATCTGTAATGTCCAGACAGGTTAAATTCGTACTATCTGCTAAGAGCAAAGAATCAGGAAAAACAATCAGACTAAGATCTATCCGCTCTAGAGATATAGTCTGACTACAGGTGGACCTATTGCCATAGGCATCAGTACCTGCATATGATTGAGTGATCGTTTGTACTATGTTCGGATCACAATTAATTGTTTGTATGGATTCACTTAACAAGCTTACTGAAGCTGCTCCTGAGCAAGCATCCACCGCAAAAGGCACATTCAATGTCTGACCAGCACAACTTACAGTGACATCGCTGCAGGTGATTTCCGGTCCTAATTTATCTTCTACCACAACATTGGCCCAGCAGCTATTATTTGCAGCATTGGTAACGCGGGCCGTTACGGTTGTCCATAGATGTGCAGATGTAACTGTATTTGCTGGAATAACTGCACCTGTGTCGGAGGTCAAGACCAGTGTATAGGTACCAGCAGGGTTATCCAAAGTCAAAATATCTGTAGCCAGCATAGTCGCCATACAATCATCTCCAAGAGAGAGATTAATCGATTGATTACAGCTAATGTTCTGAGATAATAATTTGAAATTAACAAGCAAGAAAGCTAGCAATAGCATCGCGTATCTAGATACAGAGATTGCTGCTTTTGCATAATATGAGTGGTCCATGGCAAAGTCGATTATGGGTATTAGCACACCTAAGTATGCTCAAAATGAACCACAAACATATTATATATTTTTATAATATGTTATATTGCCAATGGATTTAACGCCTTTAGGGTATTCTAGTGTTTAGACGCTTGATCTGATGACCGTTAAATACAGCCATGTCATGGATTGCTGCCTCCAGATATACATTGAGTGTCACGAAGGCATGGATTTTATCTCTGCTCAGCACAAATTTGTTGACATTGATTTTTTTTATATCGGCCTTTAAGTCCAGCAAGCCAGCGGAACTGTATTTTCTAACTTCATCATTTACTTTTTCCTGCACGGCATTGAGATTATCAGAGATAGAGAAGTACATTAATTCCTGCAGCTTATTCTTTATTTTCCCTTTGGCTATCCATGCGCCGGCTTTATGAAAAATGTTCTTTGTTTTGACTTGAACATCAATGTCCTCAGTATAGAAAGCTTCTATATCATTATCAAATATTGGTTTACCTGAGATTCGAAGCTGTCCATTGAAAGAACCTGACACTTTCGCATCCACAACAAGTTTGTCTCCACTATTTACAAGGTGGATATCCTCTATAGTAATGTTCTTTCCATCATTTGAAAAGTTCTTACCTATAAAGTTTTGCTGCAGATACTTATTGATATTATCATAACTCAAATCCAATACGATATTCACATGCGAGGTGTCATCCAAATCTTCCTCCCATGAAAACTCAGGTAGTTTCAATCCTGGCATTACGTTTTGCGGTTTATGCTCAGTAATCTTAGTCCGTGTGTGTATCGTTATATTACCGCGCGACCAATCTTCTTCATTTCGTATCTCAGACATATAGACTTGCTCTGGCACCAAGTGAATCCAAGAATTCATTATCGTATCTACCTCTATAGGCTTTTCAAGATACTTCATCATATCCTGGACTTTATCTTTAATAGATAATTGTTCATTGATGGATAAATCTATTTGTTCTTCTAACTGAGCTTTACTTTTATCTATAATGGAGTTCGATAATTTTTCTATAGAAATAGAAAACCCACCCAAATCTATCTTTGGTTCTTCCAACCATTCGTAGTGTTCTAATTTCGTGGTTGTCAGTAGATTCCAACTTGTATCGATGTCTAAATCCGTCAAAAAATTTAAATCAAGTATACCTCGTGCTTTTATATTCTTAATGAACGTTTCCTTACTGAGTCCTATCTCTATGGGCAACTTGGACAACACTCTCCTACCAGAGATTTCTATGTCAGCCTTATCATACTTATTAATGTTCACATCCATTCCTAACGCAGATATTTCAATTTCTGAATTCAAATATTGGTCTATGATAGTATTGAATGTATCTCTGGTTGCATTTTTCTTAATCTTATAATGCAGGTTAATAGTGGACTTCAATTCAGGCATAACAAAAATCTCTGCATGTGATTCAATGGTAGACAAATTCTTCTTGGTTTTGCAACTTGAAGCAAGCAAGAGCAATACAAGGTAATAACATACTATTCTTGACATATCTGTAATGTAAATATTTGAGTACTAGTAATTAGACGTAAAAAGAGCCAAAATGTCATTTATTTTGGCTCTTTCATTTTAGGAAAATCAGACAGCTAAGCTAAAATGATCTTCCATATTTGGTAGTAAAAAAATCGATAAAAAAGGAGTTGGGGATGGCCTCTATATATTTTCTAATTGGTATAACTGAATTCTGCTCAATGGATTGGATTCAAACTGGGTATTATTTCTCAACATCTTTGTTGTTAATTAGTAGTGAAGTAAATAAATTTCTTTAGAATATGAAAAGTGTAGAGGAGTCAATAGACTCCTCTACATAGTTAGTTATTTAGATATATCATTTTTTGTCTTAGGCTTGCCTGAGAGGTAATAACTTCATAGAAGTAAATTCCACCTTCAGGCATGTCACCTTTGTCTAAAAAGATACTATTCTGCCCAGCAGGGGCATTGAATTCTGATACACGTATAAGCTTGCCATTGACATCGTACAGATTAAATATTACTCTGGTGTCATCTGGTAGTATATAAGTAATCTCAGTACTATTGTTCCATGGGTTTGGTACATTCTGATTAAGCACTAGCATATCTGCACCAATATCTGAAACCACGTCTATAATTACGTTTTGTGCATCTAGGTTATTATAAGCCTGAGGTGATAATCCATCTTCCATCAATGTAAACAAGTTAGAAGTCTTCGTATCTTCCTTCGCCTTAATCATCAAACTAAATAGCTCAGTCTCGCCCTCTAGTTCTACTCCTGGCTGCTCTATCCAACTTATGTGGAAATAGCCATCATCCAGGTAGTCAAGATTCACATGACTCTCAGCCAGACCATCTAATAATGGTGTGAAGTCTAATAAGTCTACTAAAGCTTCATCAACTTGAAGTGTATATTGGAATCCACTAATACCCTTCATATCTGCTGCAGTAAATACAATCTCAGTAACTGCACCTCCTTCCAGCTCAACTTGCGGAATATTTATGTTGAATTCTGATGCTCCAATAATATCGTCATCTCCTCCAACAAGGCCAGTTATGGCGCTGCCATTGACATCCCCTACTTTCACACCAATAAAGTCAGCATTAATGTCTATCTCTAATCCTCTGACAATATAGTCCTCAGGTATTCTAGTAGCAAAAGGATCAGTCGGATCAACAAATTCATGACTCTCATCAATCATTCTCCAAGACCTAGACTCAGGCAATTCATCATATCTGCCAAGGATAAGCTTACGTAATTCAATTAAATCCAATCCATTTACAACATTATCATTATTGATATCTGCTGCAATAATTTTGTATGGTGATTCTAATCTTGTAATACCAAGAATATGACGTTGGATTATAATCAAATCCACTGTATTAATTCCATTCTTGTCGTCAAGATCCTTTATAGGTGTTATGCGATAGTGAGCTCCTAATCTTAAGTCATCAAAAGCAAACATTCCATCTTCGTTGGTCATATGGTCTTTACCTTCCACACCTTCAATTTCTACCATTGCTTCAGGAATCATCTGGTCTTGCTCAGTAAAGATTCGTCCCGCTATACTTCCCAATAACGGCGAATTACAGTGACTGGCTCCATCTAATACCTGTAGTAAATTATTACAGGAATCCAACAAAGTCGTTCCAGAATATAGATAAACAGTGTACCCCCCTGGGACCAAGCCTCCTGGCTGAGCAGCATCATCACAATCTACCGTGAAAGAAGTCACACTATTGCTAGTATTACTGAATGACAAGAAGAATGAACCATCAGGACAATTTGAGTCAATGACTGCATTAGGCTCATCAATTGTAACTATACCTAACATATTTGGTTGGATAGAAACAATGATTTTGTCACAAGAAGTAATACTTGCAAAAGTATCTAGTACAGTTACTGTATAACTACACATACTGACATTCCCACAAAGATCGGTCGCTGTAATAGTGACGTCAGTGGCACCTCCCGGATATGTTCCTCCTGCATTTGCACTATTCATATTATCTGCAAAAGGCGAATCATTGGTTCCTGTAGGATTCATCTGACAGCTATCTATAACCATTACAGGTAAGTCCACAAATAATGAGCACTGAGAAGCATTCATAGGTAAGAATGCAGTAACATCGGTACACGTAATCACCGGACCCTCTCCATCATCTAAGATTATTGTCTGCTCGCAGAAGAATGTGCTATCTGTACACACATCAGTAATCGTCCAAACCATCAAGAAAGTATCTACACATGTGCCCATCGTTTGCGGCGATAAGTCCATCAGCGTAGAGTCCACCATAATATTCACACAAGGAATAGGTGGTGTGGTAATCACAGGTGAACCAGCAGTTATATTAGTTAGATCAATACATCCATCTAGCGTAACCTCTGGTGCAGGGCAAGTAACATTGGCCATTGTAAATGGTGGATCCTGCTCTATAGTCACTACTTGGTCACAAGTAACAGAATTAGCCCCGTCAGTAAATGTAAAGGTTCTTGTAACTGTACCGAGAATACATGCATTAAGATTAGTCAAAAATGACTCTTCTATATTAGCATTATTTGCAGTACAATTATCCATAACAGTCGCACTACCAAATATACTTAAGTCCGTTAGAGGTACGCCACACGCTACTGTAGTATCAGCAGGACATGTTATTATAGGCGCTATCTTATCTTCTACTGTAACTACAGCTGAACATGTAGAGGAGTTGCCTCCCGTTGTCGTTACTGTAAGCACAACATTATTCGTTCCTATATCACCACAATCAAAATTTGTAGGATTTACTTCCAGAATTACATTTGTACCACAGCCAGCATTACTACCATTATCCACCATCGATGCATCTATCATGAACATTCCGCTAGAGTCAAGGCAGACCGTAACATCCTGCGCTATACAAGTTGGAAGGCTCGTATCTGCGATATTAACAGTCGTGGTGCAAGTAGAGCTATTATTACAAGAATCAGTTACAGTAACTGTTACCATCTGAGATCCTAAAGTATTACAATCAAAAGTGGCAGGCATAATGCTACTCATAGCCGGTGTTGCATCACAATTATCTATAAATTCATCCAACACTTGATCAGCTGTAAGTGTGATCATTGGTGGTGTTCCTACTAAATCAAAAGACAATCCTGTCAGTAAGGTACACGTCGGAGTCAAATCATCATTGACTATCACATTAGTAGCACAAATAGCTGTATTACCATTCACATCTGTCACCGTAGCTGTAACCAGCACTGAGCCAGATTTATCAGCACATCCAAAGGTGCTGATGTCAAGAACTTCCGAAGCCACGCCACATTCGTCATTAGAATTGACGATAATATCATCTACTTCTACAGAGGCATTACCATTTTCATCTAGATTGACCTGGAAATTATTTCTACAATTCACAGTAGGTGGAATCACATCTTGTACGGTGACATTAGATTTACATGTTGCTGAATTTCCATTGGCAGATGTAACTGTCAAAATCACACAATGTGGATTTAATGATATCGAATTACAAGCAAAGAAATTTGGAGCAACAACCATTGTCGCATTATCATCACATCCTGCAGTACTTCCATTACTTATATCATCTGGAGTTACAGTAAGCTCACCATTGACATCTAAGTTAAGCGTGACATCAGGAATAGTAATACATGTAGGTACAGACACATCTTGAATTGTTACCATTGTAGAACATGTAGATGTATTATTGCATCCATCATCCACAGTCAAAGTAACAAGCTGGTCACCTAAATCAGAACAATCAAAAGACACAGGACTTATGACTGGCGATGTAGGATTATTAGCACAATTATCATTATATGACTCCATGATATCATCCAAAGTCAATATCACCATCGGTGGATTACCAACTACATTGAATACCTGTCCTGACAACAGCGTACAAGTCGGATCTATGTTATCTCTAACAGTAATAGAAGACTCGCATGTCGCAGTGTTACCCATAGCATCAGTTACCGTTGCTGTCACAATTATTGGTGTTATAGCTCCTGGACAATCTCTGTCAGTACATTCAAAGTTGCTGTTGTCAATCGATATTGCAGCACCTGGACAATTATCACTGAAGTTGGTTACTATCAAGTCTTCATCTATAGAGACCTCTCCATTCTCATCAAGGAACACCGCTCTCTGACCAATACAATTTATGGAAGGAATGATATTGTCTTCTACCGTTACGATTGCACTACATGTAGCTGTATTGTTGTTAATATCTGTTACAGTCAAGGTTACCTGATTTGTAACTCCAATGCTTTCACAATCAAACATCATCTGATCTAAGGAGAATCCATTATTATCTAATCCACACACATCACTACTTCCATTATCTATGTCTGAAGGCGTAATAGATGCATTACCGACAGCATTAACTTCTACAGTTATATCTTGACATAAAGCAGTAGGTGGTGTCTTATCTACCACAGTAACTACTGTTGTACACTGATCACTTTGAGGCATCACACTGTTATCAAATACAGATAAGGTGACTGTATTCATACCCACATTCATACAAGTGAAATTACTAGGATCAATTGCCATTCCAGCAAGTCCACAGAAATCAGTAGATCCATTATCAATATCTGTTTCATCTATAGATGCCATTCCATTTGCATCTAGACATAGTTCAAAATCATCTACACACACAGCCGTAGGAGGATCATTCACAATGCTGAATTCGAAAGTACAACTAGCAGAATTACCACAACCATCTGTCAAAGTAATCATACCTGTATTAGGATTGCATAAGTCCACAGTTGCTGGTAAATCTATATCCAATGGTTGTAAAGTACCTGGACAATTATCCCCGGATGATGTAATAACTTCATTAAAATCAATCACAGGAACTCCTGCGTCATCCAATGATACTGGTCCAGGAGATTGACATGCGATGGTTGGATTAAGATTATCCTGCACGGTGACTGTCGTACTACAATTTCCACCACTGGTTACATTATTCTGACTATCCGTAACCGTAACAGCTACTACTGTAGAAACATCTTTCTGAGTACAATCAAATGCTATCTGAGATAAACTCAATGTCACATCTAATCCATCACAAGTCGCCATAGATCCGTTGTCTATCATTTCTGGTGTGAGTGTAGCATTCCCATTTTGATCCAATTGGATAGTTATGTTAGCCAATACATTACATACTGGTTCTAGATTACAGTCCACTGAAATACTTGCTGGATCAAAATCATCACTATCATTTGGATTATCTGGTGCATCATTGACATCGTCATCAGTAGCTATTTCTGATGCCGTATTACTATTATCATTAGGAGAACTATCTTCGTCAGGTAATCCTAATGCGTTATTAGCAGCAGTAATCTCAGCATCGTTTACAATTAGTGCTCCTGTAAATGTTGGAGATATCTGTAATTGTATTGGAACAGTAACCATTCCACCTGCTGGAATAGCACCTATTAGATTACTTGGATCTGGACCTGGTCCCCATCCTGCCATCATATTGGCACCTGCTTGTACATATATTAAATCTGATGGAACATAGTCAGAAATCTCTACGCCTGTCGCATCTATCGTACCTTGATTAAATACAGTAACATTAAAAGTCACGAAATCACCTGTCTGGAATACGGCACCTTGTCCTGGAGCTATCGTCTTAGTCAAGGCCAAATCGAATACCTGACCGATAGTAATCATAGCCCAGTCCTCATCATCATCATCACCATCTCCATCCCCATCTTCATCTACACTCTTATCTGTAGCTGTATTACTATCTACATCAAAGAAATCACTATTATCCGGATCTATAATCTGAGCATCATTTAGGATGCTATTACCCATAAACCCTTGATCTATTGTGAATGTAATCTTCACTGTTGCTGAAGCACCAACTGCTATAGAAGGAATTGGGTTTACAAGTACTGCACTACTTCCATTTTGAATCCAGTTATTATCATTCAAGATAAGTCCTTCTGGAATCTGATCTTCTATCTGAACTGTTGTAGCCATTAAACTACCTTGATTCTCTACCATCAAATCAAAACAAACTGCCGACCCTTGAGTAAATGGACCTGGAGTAGTGCTACTCAGATTCTTAGTCAAGGCTAAATCAAATCTATCAACTGTTATTTCAGCTGGATCAAAATCATCATTGTCATTTGGATTATCTGGTGTATCTGTCACATCATTATCCGAGCCTAATTCTGGTGCAGTATTGGCATTATCACCTGGTGTACTATCCTCATCCGCCAATCCTAGACCATTACTTGCTGCTGTTATCTCAGCATTATTAACTATTGTAGTTCCAGTAAAATTAGGATCTACTTGTAGCTCAATCTGTACCGTTTGTGTAGTTCCTACTGGTACCGTTCCTAAACTTAACGTCGGATTAGGACCTGCTGACCACCCTGGATTAGCAGATTGTGTAAAGATTAAACCAGCAGGTACATAATCAGTTACTTGTACGCCTGTGGCATCTATACTCCCTTGATTATACACAGTTATATCAAATACGATATTATCTCCTAATAAGAATGGCGTTGAATTACTACTAGAAATAGTTTTAGCTAATGCCAAATCGAAGTTTTGGCCTATCACAAGCATAGCCCAATCCTCGTCATCATCATCACCATCACCATCACCATCTTCATCTACATTCTTGTCAGTAGCTGTATCACTATCTATATCAGCAGGATCACTACCATCCGGATCTATAATTTGTGCATCATTCAATATACTGCTACCCATAAATGCTGGGTCAATCATGAATGTAATACTTACAGTCTGTGATGTGCCGATAGGTATAGAAGGTATAGGGCTAGCTATAACAGCATCACCACCTACCATATTCCAGTTAGGATCATTAAGGATTAATCCATTAGGAATATTATCAGAGACATATACAGTAGTCGCATCTAATGTACCTTCATTAGTAACAGTAATATCGTAAGTCACAATGCTTCCTTGCTGGAATGGACCAGGTGTATTAGTACTAATTACTTTAGTCAGGGCCAAGTCAAAAGCTTGAATCACATTGACTTTAGTTAAGTCATGGTCGTCTTCATCATTTCCTGAATTATCTAACACATTATCTCCGCCTACAATATCATTATCCGGATCACTATCTGGTGTACTATCCAGATCAGCTCTCGCTGGTGTATTAGGATCATTGTCATCGTCAGCGTTCGTAATCTCAGCTCTATTAGTAAGACAATCTCCCATGAAATTGTCATCTATAGTCAATTGTATGAACACTGAGGCTGTACCATCTGCTTCTATAAATGGAATTGGATTATTAAGCGTAGCAACACCATTTGTCAAAGTCCAAGCTGGGTCATTCAATGTGAAACCAGCAGGAATATAATCCACTACTTCTATATTGAAGGCATCCTGATTTCCTTGGTTAAATACTATGATTCTGAAATCAACATTATCACCAGGCACAAATGGACCTGCGTTAGATCCAAAGTCAATTTGCTTAATCAGTGCCAAGTCAAATTCTGGGCAGAAATCTCCATCATTATTATCCTGTACTTCTATAGTCGTCACACAACTTGCTGAATTACCGAAGTCATCAGTTACACATAGCGTGACTGTATTCAGACCTATATCATCACAGGTAAATGTGATCTTATCAGTAGGATCATTCTCGCAGAAACTCAATGTAATCGGATTTCCACAAGGATGTTCACTCTTCAGGTCCAATAAGAAAGGGAATATGCAAGCTCTTTCATCATCAGGTATTCCGTCTCCAGTAAGATCCCATGGCTCAAGTGCAACACTAAGTCCAGTCTTACAAATAGCAATAGGGCTTATTTGGTTACCTACTATAATCTCTTTGCTGCATGTGGTCGTATTACCACACAAATCAGAGAAACTGATAATTGCTGTGTGGGTTCCAATAGGCAACTTATTATTGAACGAAACCACATTAGATACAAGGCAATCTTCTAAATCTATTGTGCCATCGCTATTCAAATCTATTCTAAGACAATTCTGGATTTGTGATCCAGGTGTACAATCATCGTTAGCTGTAACGGTAAACTGAACATCACCAGTCTCACATTCATCAGAAATGAAGGTCATAGAATCACAGTCTCCATCTTGAATTACTGGACCGTCAGTATTATTGACTTGTATAGTCTGATCAAAAATTCTAGATAGTGGCAAGCCATCAGGTCCTGTCTGACACCAATCAATTACTGTCCACTGTCTCAAAATCTTAAGGCATGCATCTGAATCTGGACCTGCAAATGAGAATACTTGATCTTCAAATTGTGATTCTACTAAATCACAGGCTCCTTCTGTAAAACGAGGAAACGCATTCTCCACAGGTAAGTTTTCTGGTGCTAATACACCAAAATTACACCCAAGTCCAGTTTCAAAATCTTCTGGAATAATTATCGTATTAAAATCAAATGGGCTGCTGTTATTGAATACAATTCTTTGTTCACAAGTACTAGACCCACTTGCATCTGAAGCTTCAAATAACCTAACTAGTGTACCTGTGCCACAGGTACTTCTCTCATCTATGATTATTTCATCGATATTAACAAGACAGCTATCGCTAGCTGTAGCATTACCAAATGAAGATAGATTATTGACATCTATTATAGTACCACATTCCAAAACAACATCTGATGGACACCTTAGAGTCGGAGGTACTTTATCCTGTACTTCTACATTAACTTGACAATCATTGAATCCACCAAAGGCGTCTATAGCTCTTAAAACAACTATAGCTTCTTCTCCAACGTCCTCACAACAGAATGGCACTTCACTACTGAATGTACATGGATTAGATATTTCAAGTACATACCTTGCTCGCTGCCCATCAAATACCATCCATTCTCCATCTGGATTTGTAACTACGCAAGTCCCCATTCCAGATGGTGCACCTCCAGTCCAAACATTAAATGTAGGCTCTAAGTGATTCTCCCAAGTATAGAGACCATTTCCTTTATCTTGTAACCCAATGAAATAAGGGGTACCTGGGATATATTCATTTACTTGCTGGAATACCCAATCATGCTCTGCTTGAGATTCTAAAGTAAGAACTGAACCTCCTAACGCCTTTGCAAAATCAAATGATTGCGTGCAAGAATATTCAGTATCTGACAAGTAATAGTATCTGCCATTACGTGATCCCAAAAATTGCATATTATCATATCTTGGTCTTTCGCAATCACATCTACTGTCTATTCTTCTGACTAATAAATCTGCAAGCAAACAATCATCAAAACTACCATCATCGAATGTTTCTGGGAATGCTTTAGCCGTACCATTCAATCTCAATGACACTACAGAATTTCTATCACATACTGCTGTAGGTGAAATATTATCTAGAATAGTCACATTAAATGAACAAGTAGATAAGTTTCCACAGTTATCATATACTTGATAGGTGATTTCTGTGCTATCTGCTGCATTCAATGTAACTGTTGTAGGCTGATTCACATCTTGTAAGAATCCTCCTGCAAATCTTATATCAATCTCAAACCCCTCCGTAGTACAATCATCTTGTATGTCTGGAATTGGAATTGTAAATGGTGCATCACATCCAGGACTGCCGTCAGTACTTACTGTAACATCTGGAGGACAAGTTACCCAAGGTGCTCTTGTATCAGCTATTTCAATAGTCTGTACTCTTCTGACAAAATCAGAACATCCATCAAATATGGTCCACGTTCTGTTGATTTTCTTTGAGCAACCAAAGTCTTGCACTACAAAATCTCTAAAATCAATTCCAATGTTGCAATAGATATCATTTATAGGGAATAAAGGAATACCATTTATCGTAGGCACACCTGTAACTGAAATATCTGGAAATCCTTCGTCATTCAAGACCAAGCCTAAACAACTCAAACTATTTCCATCAGTGGTCGTAAAGTTTTGAGGAATAACAATATCGTCTTGCGGAATTGCTAGGACATTAATTTGCTGAGTACATGGACTAGATACATTTCCAAATCCATCTTCTGCTACATATGTTCTATGAACTTCTTGTATATATGGTCCACCACATGGCACTGGTGTTATCGCCTCATCAAGTAATGTAAACTCAGAAGTAGAACAATTGTCTAACACGATAGGCTCGTAAGTATCTACTAGATAACAAACGACATCTACATCGTCACATTGAATTCTAGGAGCTAATTTATCTTCTACGTTTATATTTGCCCAACATGAATTACCAGAACAAGGGTTAACGACCTTAGCCGTTAACGTGGTAAATAACTGATCCTCTGTTATGACATTATTCGGTATAAGATTATTGTGTTCATCAGTCAATAGTACCTGATAAGCTACACCAGGTAAAATCTCACTTGTAAGGAGGTCTTCGGCAGAAATTTCTGACATGCAATCCGTTCCCAAAGAAAGATTAATATCATGTCTACATGAGATTGCTTCATCTCCAGAACCTATCTCGATGCTCAAATTTATAGGAGCAACACAAGCATCTGGACAATGAGGAAATAGTGTCAATTCATGGAATCCAAGAGTTCCGCCAAACTCTATTGTTATAGAATTACCTGGACCAGTACCTGACCCTGTCATACCTGTACCTGATCCTGTCGCATTAGTGCCTGGCACATTGACTATGTTCCCTGCTCCTGCAGAAAGGAACCATGAGAAACCAACACAATTTTCAAATGCAGGATCATCAGCATCTACACTATAAGTAAAAGTAGAGTTAGCACAAACGGCATCTATACCTTCTCCTGTCACTACTGGTCTATTGTACTCACATTCTCCACCCGAAGCCTGAAGGAATACTCCAGTTCCATTAGTGGCTCTTAAAGTAAATTCTCTATCATCTAATGATCTACCTAGTAAGAAATAGCAGCTTGTGCCGTCACCATTGGGCACCTCTCTGAATTGCTCTCCTGTAGGTCCTGTAGGAATACTAATTGCTGCTCCTGGACTAGATCCACTATTAGAAAAGAAATCAAACTGATTATCTATGAACCAATTCTCTCCTGATATCGATGTGATTTTTAATTCATTACGAAATTGTCCATCATTAGATTGTGTGGCATTATTTAGACAAACACATGACTGAGTCAATTCAATCATAGGTACGAATATCAATGCTGGATCTGAATCATCCTCATCATCTAATCCCGTACCAAGTAAGTAATCA
Source organism: uncultured Saprospiraceae bacterium (assembly GCA_964591455.1). GTDB lineage: Bacteria > Bacteroidota > Bacteroidia > Chitinophagales > Saprospiraceae > RFSX01. The sequence continues at coordinate 19,915 of CAZQDZ010000013.1, read as the reverse complement.
TCCATGGCAGTAACAGGCATACCTCCTGCGTCATTATCTATAATTGCATCTGGATTAGAATCAATATCTGCATTACTTACATCTACATTCTGGCTATCATAGACTTTGCTAATCTCTGCAACATTTACAAAAGCACCTGGTGAAGCATTTGGATCTATCTGTAATGTGATTTGATCTGTGTAAACCTCTCCTGATCTGAGTGGATTTAAAAATGTAACTTCTTTAGATGCTATTCCTCCACTTAGTATCCAAGAGTCATCTCTTAGGAAGGTATTAGCTGGTAAGAAGTCAACAATTTCAATTCTTCTTATATCTGTTGTTCCTTGATTATGTACTTCGATAATAAATGTGACTTCATCTCCTAGATTGAAACTTGTTCTATCTACTCTTTTAATCAATGCCAAGTCAACAGCTCTAATTTGAACACTTGCTGGATCATGATCATCTTCATCTACTAGTCCATTATCATCAATCATATTATCAGTTGACGTATTAAGCGTGCCTCCTACATCATTTGTAATATCTGTGTCTGGCTGTGAATCAAAATCATCTGTAATAGAAGGATCAGATGATTCAAAGTCAGAAATCTCTGCAAAATTCATCAACTCTGATAGAGGCGCATCATCAGCGATCAATAGTCTGATAGGTATAGTAATGTCATCTCCAGAAGCGAAAGTCCCTGAATGAGTATAAGTGACCATATTCGGACCTGTTACGACCCAACCAGAGTTTTGGGCTTGGATGAAAATCAATCCACTTGGATAGATATCTGATACATCAAAAGAATTGGCAGCTACATTACCTTGATTGCTAACGGTTATGTCAAAAGTGACTGTCTCACCTATATCATATGGTCTGATATCACGATTTACTTTATTTAATGCCAAGTCGAAAATATTGACTACTGCGACATCTTCGTCGTCTTCATCTACAGACCCATCACCATCTAACTGATTATCCGTACTTGTCTGTGGAATTCCTCCTGCATCATTACCATTTATGTCATCCGCTGTAGAATCTACATCTGAGTCTACTTGGCCATTAGAATCTACAGTTGTTGAAATCTCAGCCCGGTTAATCAAGTCATCTAGATCAGAAAATCCATTTAATCTAAGGAATAGACTATGAGTTCTACTTTGACCTGGATTCAATTGGTTAGAAATAGAGAGTCTTGCATTACCATTATTATCCGCTGTCCAACCTGTATTTATGGAAGCATCAAACTGAAAAGCAGCAGTTATATAATCTATTAATTCATAACTCACTGCTGTTACTGAGCCTTGATTATATACCTCAATCTGAAATTCGATAACGTCTCCTACTTGTATACCGTTCGTATTCATGGTTCTCTTCACAAGAGCCAAGTCAAAATTAGTAGACGGCTTTAATCCAATATCAAATGAAGTGTGATTATTTCCTATAATGGTTACTGGCACTACTGGCCCCAAATTATTACATCCTTGTACAAACTGCAGGTCAGAGTCAAGGCGACCCCCTGCACCTACTGCTGTAGGTGTATAGGCCGTATTATCTATGAAGAATATCTCAGAGTTGCCATTAAAATTAGGGACATCTAACCCTACAAAATAATTAGCCCCTGGAATAATACCCTCACTAAAACTATAATTTCCATTGCCATCTGTTACTGTAGTAGCTATAGCTGAACAAGCAGAATTGTATAAAACTACACTCAGACCTGCCATACCAGGTTCACCTGCATCTTGGATCCCATCACAGTCTGTATCTCTCCAAACTAAATTTCCTATCTGTGTAGAGGCTGACCCACAGGCAGCAATTATATTCCCAAAACCTGTTGCCTTTCCGAAGTACTCTGCTATGTTTTGATTATAAAGTTCTCTACTTCCTACCTTCAATCCACTTTGTGTATTGTACCTGTGCAGTCCGCCTGAGTAAGCTGCAAAAGCAGGATCAAACACAGCAGCCACTACTTCATTAGAACCAGGTAAAACATATACAGAACCTAAAGCAACTTCTGGGTGATCAGTTGGGTTAGCTGGGAAAAAATCTTCTCCGAAAAATTCTCCACCTCCTGGGCCTTGGCCATTTCCTACTCCTGTACCTGTCAGTCCAGAAATTTGACCATTATTTTCCAGCACCCATCCATTGCCAGATGGGCTAGCTATTAGAATATCACCAAATTGGTCATCTATTCTAGAAGTAGAGGCATTACAGAATGAATGCCCTAATCTATCAGACAGAGCCAAAATCATATTTCCATCTTCTGTAAATGCGATATCTGTCAACCACTGTTGAGTCTGTAGACCTGCGATATTGGCATCACTCCAAAAGCCGTAAGAGTAATTATCGCTAAAGACTAAGCTGAACTGACCGTTCCCAGGGTTCAGTTCGTAGACATGCATACTTGTATTTGCTTCGTTTTGAGACGCCTCACCGGTGCAGGTTACACCGACATAAATAAACCCATTAAAGTTGGTAACAGCGAAAATCTCATATGAACCATCATTGCATCCAGGATTGGGTACATTGAATGACTGCGTATTCGCTGCAGTAGGGTTTGCTATATTGACACTAACTATGCTCTTAGTAAATAAATTGGCTACATAGAGAGTGGATCCAGTGTCATCTATGGCCATGCCACCAAGTCCTACTGTACCGACTTGATTTCCATAGTTACAGTTAGCAGTATTAGCTGGGGCCAAGTTGCCTACATTTTGACCTAATTGTGTTAGGTCCACAAACATACTTGTAGAAGGCGTACTTGATATATCCGTTCTGTATAAGGCACCTATTCCGCCTGCACCTAGAGATGCATGCTGTTTCACAAAGGCCGAAGTGTATAACTCATCAAAGCCTTGCCTATATGCCAATCCCCACACAGAACCAGTTTGATCCTGTGTACTATAGACTGTTACCGGAGAGGAAGAAGTGAAACTATTGGATATTCCTAATATCGTCTCCTGATTTGGACTATTTGAGCCAAGGCCATTGACAAAGCAGGTGAGAAATATCTCAGTATCTTCTCCACAATTGCCTGAAAGACTGGTTAATCCTAAATCTGAAGTACAGCTAGGCGCTGTAGTAAATTGGATATCACCATCATTATCAGGACCTAATGTAGATACTTGCTGGTCTGAACCGAGCAAGAATTCTAATCGATAGGGTTGCCCATCTACCAGACTCTGGATACTATAAGTACCTGTCGAGTTAGTAACAGATTGTCCTACCCAATTGCCATTAGCATCAAAAGCTCTGACCAGAATACCTGACAGATTACTTTCACCTGAATCAATTTCACCATCATTATCTGTATCTGAATAAACAGTACCAGATACGATAGCTGATGGGCATTGGGATAAGAGTGTCCCTTGTGAAAAGACAATAGAAAAGAGAAGCAATACGGAATACACCCCCGTTGCACGAGCACTAAAAGATTTTCTCATTTGACCTTTGTTGTGTAAAATTCTTTACAGTAATAAATACAGCAAAGCCATCTAGCTTATGCCGATACTGTTTACCTGGGAGGGTGGGATCGGTTTTCGGTCTAATGAAAAACTATGTCAAAAGCCTACTTCTGACACATTACAATAAATGCAAATATATAAACATTTGGATAATATAAAACTATACATTACATTTTTTTATAATTTGTATTATTCATATTTTATCACAGCATACCCATTGTCATAGAGATTCTTACCATTATCTTGTCCTACATTCCTTTTAATTAAGACTATTATGCATAATATACCAGAAGCCCTTAATGATGAAATCAAGGCACTAAAAGCGCAAGGACTATATAAGTCAGAAAGAATAATAACCACACCACAAAAAGCAGAAATAGCTACCCAGAATGGCCATGAAGTCCTAAACTTCTGTGCTAATAACTATTTAGGCTTATCCTCTCATCCAGAAATCATCCAAGCTGCTAAGGATACTATAGATAGTCATGGATTTGGGATGTCTTCAGTTAGATTCATCTGTGGAACACAGGATATTCATAAGCAATTGGAACATAAGATTGCCCAATTTGTGGGTGCTGAAGACGCAATCTTATATGCTGCAGCCTTTGATGCTAATGGCGGCCTGTTCGAGCCTTTGTTGACTGCAGAAGATGCAATCATATCAGACCAACTCAATCATGCATCAATCATAGACGGCATAAGACTGTGTAAGGCCAAGCGCTTCAGGTACAATAACAACGACATGGCGGACCTAGAAGCCAAACTGAAGGAAGCAGATGCTCAAGGTGCTAGAAGAAAATTAATAGCTACAGATGGCGTATTCTCTATGGATGGCATCATCGCGCAGGTGGATAAAATTTGTGATTTAGCAGAAAAATATAATGCACTCGTGATGGTGGATGATTGTCACGCTACAGGGTTTACAGGGCCTACGGGCAGAGGAAGTGCTGAGTATTGTGGAGCTTTTGGTCGTGTGGATATCATAACAGGCACCTTTGGCAAAGCCTTAGGCGGTGCCAGTGGAGGATTCACAGCCGCAAGTAAGGAGATCGTAGACATCCTAAGGCAAAAATCTAGACCCTACCTTTTTTCTAATACATTGGCTCCTTCTATCGTGGGCGCCTCTCTCAAAGTGCTAGACATCCTAACAGAGAGTACAGCACTGAGGGATAAACTGGAAAAAAACACAACAATTTTCAGAAAAGGAATGACTGACGCTGGTTTTGACATTGTTCCTGGAGTACATCCTATAGTTCCAGTGATGTTATACGATGCTAAATTATCTCAGGTATTCTCAGAAAAACTATTAGCTGAAGGCATTTACGTCATTGGGTTTTTCTATCCAGTTGTCCCCAAAGAGCAGGCTAGAATACGCGTTCAGATTTCAGCTGGCCATGAAGAATCGCATATCAATCATGCCATTTCCGCCTTTACTAAAATCGGTAAAGAACTTAACCTAATCTAACCATATGCCAGAACTAACTCCAAACCAATTTGAAACCTTTTTACTCATCTATGCCGCCCATGTGGATTACAATTATTCGGAATGCGAAAAAGAGTACATACTATCTCACACTACGAGAGAAGATTACAATGCTATGCATCACTTGTTCCATAGTGTATCTGAATATCAAGGACTAAAAGTAATTTTAGAACACAGTAAAAAGCATTTCTTATTGCAATCAGAACAGATTGAGTTATATGACAAGATAGTCTCCCTTTTCAAAGCAGATGGTGACTACTCCAGAGCAGAAAAAGTCTTTTTATCATTTTTGGATAAAATGACAGATGTGGAGATTTAAAAACACATTTTTAATTTTTCTACTGAATCAACAGACTCGTGTCTTCTTCAACTCATCCGACCTTTCTGATATCCCGGAAAGCCTAGCTTCTCTTAAGAAGAGAAAGTGCTGGAACTAATAATTATCTGGGAATAGATATGACCTGTAATCGCTTTATTCCACACTCATTTTGTCATTTCGATCGACTGTAAGGAGTGGAGAAATCTATTAATTTTTTGTTCCGCTAAAAAGGACTACATGCCTTTTGGCTATTCAAGAAAAAGGCTAATTCATGCGTCCTAATAATTTCATCATCAGATTTTTTCTTTAATAATCGGCTGATTTTTTATAACCATCTGAATCGTCTTTTCATTTTTTTCCGTAAACATGACTTGCTTCTCTTTGGTAAGGTTTTCTATTAGGTACTGATTGTAATGTCTGATAGTGTAAAGCTGCAGATCTCTGTATGTTTCTATACGGAATTTTGTTCCTATCTCATCTATAAATTTGTCTAATCTAAGCTGTGAGGCAGCATACAAACATAAGGTAAAGCTGATCGCAGAATTTCTCATGGCACATAATCTTAAGCCTAGATTATCCATGTTCTGAAAGATGATACTAAGATGAGCCTCAGTTATAAATGAAAAGTCCTTGCTGGTAATTCTGAGTAAGGTGATTCCCTCCTGAACTACAACGATAGGTGGATAGCTTATAGGACCAGGATCTGCTATCAATGTACCTTTCAAATCTAAGTCTATATAAGACCTTACTTGCAATCTTATATTCTTGTTCTGTATGGGCTGAATTGTTTTAGGGTGGATAACCTTAGCTCCATAGTAGGTCATTTCAATAGCCTCGCGATAAGAGATTTTAGGCAATAACTCTACATTATCAAATCGGCGTGGGTCAGCTGTGAGAATACCGTGGACATCTTTCCATATGGTTAGTTTCTCCACCTCCATAGAATAAGCAAAAATAGCTGCCGTATAATCAGAACCCTCGCGTCCTAAGGTCGTGGTAAGACCTGATTCGTTCCTTCCGATAAATCCTTGGGTGATTATTATCCGATGTTTTGAAAGCATCTTACCCACCTTATCTTGAATGTGGGTCTTGGTTTTCGTGAAATCTACTGAAGCATTCCTGTATTTACTATCTGTAGAGAGTACTTGACGGACATCCATCCACCCCGCACTCAGTTTCTGCAGTTGTAAATAACTCGCTATGATTATTGTAGAAAATAATTCGCCTAAAGAAATTATTTGATCATAATATAGATCTGGGGATACTTCTGAAGGCAAGCTAGAAATACTGTCAGATATCTGGGTTTCTAACTTTGTTTTGATGTCCGCCTTATCTAATCCAAGTTCTATGGCTAAGCTGATATGCTGATCTACAATTTTCTGTAGTTCACTCCAACCTACTTCCCTGTTCTCCATGTACAATTCCCAAACTCTCTCTAGCGCATTCGTTGTTTTGCCTACTGCAGAGATAACAATCAATAACTCTGTATCAGGATATCGACTGATAATTTGACAAATATTATCAATATGCGCTGCATCTCTTACGGATGATCCACCAAACTTGAAAATTGTCAATGGCATAATTCTGAAAGATTTAGATCACAAAGTTGGTCATAAGTTTGAAATACAGGGGCATCTTTGAAGATAAAGGAAAAAAAACAAGTCTTTATTAATCAAAAATAGATTTGAGGCATTTATGATTACGGCTATATTGCCTAAAATTGACCTAGATAAAAAATGATATTTTTGAGCGGAAAAACCCAAATGGTGCATGGAAACTAATATTAATATAGACCCTCTTCAATTGCTATTGATAGGGATGTCCACAGTCTTTGTTATCCTAGGCATTGTGATGGGTATAGGGAAGTTTCTGATTGCTGTAGTGAACAAGTATAGCCCAGAAGTCCCTAAAAGAAAAGGAATCACTAGCTCCAGAGCTTCCACAAAAGCTGAAATTCCAGATGAGCACGTTGCTATTCTGGCCTCAGTAGTAGACTTAATCAGCCAAAATAAGGGCATGATCAAAAAAATAGAAAAGATATCTTAATTCACAACGGCAACTTATGGGTAAAGAAATAAAACTTGGACTTGTATACAGAGATATGTGGCAATCTTCAGGGAAGTACATGCCTGATGTCAATCAACTTTGTGCTGTAGCAGATCCTATCGTAGCAATGGGATGCTTTGACAGGGTAGAAACTAATGGCGGAGGCTTCGAACAAATAAACCTTCTGAGGGGAGAAAACCCCAATATCAGTGTCAGAAAATGGACTCAACCATTTAACGATGCAGGAATCCAAACCCACATGCTGGAAAGAGGACTCAATGGTATAAGAATGAGCCCTGTACCCAAGGACGTCCGTAGATTGATGTTTAGTCTCAAGAAAAAGCAAGGGACAGATATATCAAGAACCTTCGATGGTCTCAATAATGTAAGAAATCTGAGATTGTCATTTGAGTATGCAAAAGAGGGAGGTATGATAGCACAAGGTGCCATGAGTATTACATTCTCACCAGTGCATACAGTCGAATATTATATCAATCTAGCAGACCAATATATAGATGCAGGTGCTCAGGAGATATGCATCAAAGATATGGCTGGGATAGGTCGTCCTGTGTCTATAGGCAAGATGGTCAAAGGCATAAGAGAAAGACATCCGGATATCATTATCAGTTATCATGGTCATTCCACTACTGGATTTTCAGTCGTCTCCTCCTTAGAGGCAGCCAGAGCAGGTGCAGATATTATAGATGTAGGTATGGAGCCGTTGTCATGGGGTACTGGACATGCAGACCTACTTACAGTTCATGAGATGCTCAGAGATGCTGGGTTTTCATTGAAACCTATCAATATGGACGCCTATATGGAAGTCCGTGCTTTGACACAGAAGTTTATAGATGAGACGCTAGGATATTATATCAACAAGAAGAACAGATTCATGAATTCTCTACTTATCAAGCCAGGATTACCAGGAGGTATGATGGGTAGTCTGATGGCAGACTTGGAGAAGAACCTCTCTTCTGTAAATAAGTGGTTAACTAAAAATAACAAGCCTACACTTACCCAAGATGAATTACTTATCAAGCTCTTTGATGAAGTGGGTCACACTTGGCCAAAGGTAGGATATCCGCCACTAGTTACTCCTTTCTCACAATATGTGAAGAATCTGTCGATCATGAATGTGATTCAGATAATAAAAGGTAAGGAGCGATTCTCCATGATAGATGAAAATACTTGGGGTATGATGCTGGGTCGGTCCGGACAACTGCCAGGAGAATTAGCACCTGAGCTGGTTGAAATGGCCAAGCAACAAGGCAGAGAATTCTTCACAGATGATCCACAAGGATTATATCCAGATGCATTGGACTCATTCAAGGAGAAAATGAAAGAAAAAGGATGGGATCATGGACAAGATGATGAAGAACTCTTCGAATATGCTATGCACCCTACTCAGTATGAGGACTTTAAAAGTGGTGCCGCGAAGAAAAAATTTGAAGCGGATTTGGCAGAGAGAAAGGCAAAGGCGAATGGAGGTAACACTTCTACTGCTGGAGCCTTACCTGTACCTGTAGGTGCTGGTGGAGGAACAGGAGTGACGCCAATGCCAAGAAATCTGACGGTTAATGTTAACGGGACAAATTATAGTGTTGGTATAGAGTATCCTGACCAAGTCAATGATAATACTGCTCAGACAAATAGTGTTGCCGCTGCTGTTCCAGTTGAGATAACAGCAGGCGATGGTCACTTAGTCACTTCTCCATTGGAAGGCAAATTCTTTTTGACCAAATCTCCAGGTGAGCAAGGACTGAAGGTAGGAGATACCGTAGCCAAAGGGGACACGGTAGCTTATGTAGAATCTATGAAAGTAGTTAACAGTATTACCACTTCGGAAGGAGGTACGGTCAAGGAAATATATGTCTCACACGGTGATGATATAGAAGAGGATCAGCCACTAATCAGAATCGTATAAACCCAGACTTGGAGATTCTAACTAAAATATATCAGATGACGGCTTTTCAGCAAATAGCTGAAAGTCCGCTTAGCCTTGTCATGATTGCACTGGCACTGCTGATGCTATATCTCGGTGTCTTCAAGAAATACGAACCCTTATTACTTGTCCCTATTGGTTTTGGAGTCTTGCTGGCTAATTTCCCAGGTGGGCAAATGAATGTAGTCTCCACAGAGTTCGCGCCGCAGATAAAAAGTATGACTGTCAATCAGATTGCAGAATCGTATGGCATCATGAACATGCTCTATTATATGCTTATCAAAACCGGACTACTACCACCGCTCATATTTATGGGAGTTGGTGCCATGACTGATTTTGGTCCATTACTTAGGAACCTGAAGCTAGCCATGTTTGGCGCAGCAGCCCAATTGGGGATATTCACTGTATTGATAGCAGCTATAGCCATGGGATTCTCATCTAAGGAGGCTGGTGCCTTAGGTATTATTGGAGGTGCAGATGGTCCGACTGCTATATATACAGCGATTAAGTTAGCTCCTCACTTATTAGGCCCTATCGCCATCGCCGCCTATTCTTATATGGCCTTAGTACCCGTTATCATTCCGCTCGTTGTAAGATTTACTGTGACGAAGAAGGAATTAAAAATAAACATGAAGGCGCAAGATCGCTTATATCCAAATAAGGTCAAGATCAAGAATGTGAAAATGGTCAAAATTCTCTTTCCTATTTTGCTCATAATTGTTATTTCACTTTTAGTCCCGTCCTCTACCCCATTGCTAGGAATGCTTCTATTTGGCAACTTAGTCAAAGAGATAGGATCTGATACTAATAGGCTGTTTGAAGCAGCCTCATCTACCATCATGAATACGGCAACTATATTTCTTGGCTTGACTGTAGGTGCCACGATGACGGCTAACACCTTCCTTAATTTTCAGACTTTGATGATAATTTTTGGCGGATTTGTAGCCTTTGCTTTTTCTATCTTAGGAGGCATCTTTGCAGTCAAACTATACAACCTATTCAGCAAGAAAAAAATCAATCCGCTCATTGGTGCTACAGGTCTAAGTGCTGTCCCTATGGCTTCCAGAGTGGCTAATGATATAGCCCTTAAGCATGATAGTAATAATCACATACTACAGTATGCTATGTCTAGTAATATCAGTGGTGTGATAGGGTCTGCGGTAGCAGCAGGAATTTTAATCAACTTCCTCGGCTAACTCCTTAGATTTCGTTTTCGAATACTTTAACATTCCCCAAACATGACTTTTGCCTAAAGCTGCCGTCTCAAGGTAGTAAAGAGTAGTTTTTTCATACTGGTTCGATAATGAGAAGCTTTCCACCTGGGAAGCTTCCTTTTTTTTACATACACTCACAACTTTCTAATCACATATAGCACAAGATTGAATACAAGAGAAACCAGTATCAGGGAGGTGATGGGAAAGTAGACTTTTGTATTCGGCTTATCTATTCTTATATCTCCTGGTAGCTTACCAAACCAAGTCACTGTCTTAGGAAAATACTGATACAGTAATCCAATAAGAACAATCACTAACCCTATAATTACTAGGTTTTTGCCCATTCTGATATGTTATTTGAAAATAAGATAATAGAAAACATATTAGCAAAGATACTTATCTGTTTGGCATAAATTTTGACTTCGATAGGCCTAAATGCCCTATTGTTATTACTCATTACCTTACCTGAGAATGATAAAGACCATTGCCATTATGCGGATTATTTTGGGCCTACTTATAGTTACCGTAATTATAGGCTGTACTGAAGATTCAGTAGACCTCTCTGCCGATTTAGACTACAGATTAGATAATGCCATCAAGAAATATTCTCCAACCGGAGAAACTGATTTTTATATACTACCTGACGGAAGTAACTTATCACAAATTCCTCAAGACGCAAAAAATTCGCTTACAAGGGCAAAGGTGGATTTAGGCCAGTTTCTGTTCTTCGAGACTGCCTTTGCTTTAGATGCCAGTCATAATTCCAATGAGTACACCTATTCGTGTGCGACTTGCCATATTCCTGATAAAGGATTTAGACCTGGCAATGTGCAAGGTATTGCAGATGGTGGAAAAGGTTTCGCTGAAAATCGCCAAATGGACCCTTCATATGACGAAGAAGAATTGGACGTACAAGAAGCCAGACCTCTCAACCTTATTAATGTGGCCTTTGTGAAGAATACGGCTTGGAATGGTCAATTTGGTGGTGGAGGAATCAATATAGATACTGAGGACGTGTGGGCAAATGACATAAGTACAAGAAGAAACTATCTTGGTTACGATGGTCTAGAAACTCAGAATATACAAGGCGTCACCACTCATAGAATGGACTTCGAACTTAACCACTTGGAAAGTTTGGGATATAAAGAATTATTTGACAATGCCTTTCCTGAATATACGCCTGCAAATAGATATGGCAAGATTACAGCATCTCTTGCTATCTCTGCCTATCTAAGGACAGTGATATCTAATAGGGCGCCGTTCCAAGATTGGCTCAAAGGAGATACAAATGCAATGTTAGATGAAGAAAAAAGAGGTGCACTTCTCTTCTTTGGCAAGGCCAATTGTAACAGATGTCACTACAACCAGAATCTTGGTTCGCTAGAATTTCATGCGCTAGGTGTAAATGATATGGATATGCACCCGCTTTCTGTTAAGGCCAATAATCCTGTGGCAAAAAGAAACTTAGGCCGAGGCGGATTTACAGGCAAGGAAGAGGATCTGTATAAATATAAAGTGCCAGGAATTTACAATATTGGTGACTCAGAATTCTTCTTCCATGGTTCTAGTGCTCGAACATTAGAGGAATTAATTGATTACAAAAACTTGGCAGTCAAGGAAAATTCAAGAATACCTGATGAAAGTATGTCATCTAAGTTTTCTCCACTAAATCTTACAGATGTAGAAAAAACTGAGTTGATTTCATTTATTGAAAATTCGCTCAGAGACCCTGATATGATCAGATATCAACCTGAGAGTGTAAAGTCTGGCTATTGCTTTCCTAATAATGACGAGGCCTCTAAAGCGTATTTAAATTGCCAATAAGAATATCTCTTAGGACCACAGGTTTTTAGGATACAAACCTGCACTAATCAGTTTTTTGATTGCCTTAACCACATTAGGTTTATCATCTTTATAAGTTACGCCAAACCACTTAGACTGAGAAGTGAGCACTTTTACTTTAGCTGTGTTTGAATTAATCATTGTATCCAATGTGAATGGAATAAAAAACTCAGATTTCATCTCCATGCCATGTTCCTTAAGAAACTTCTTGAAATGTTTTTCTGTCTTGGAAAAGTAGCTAGGTAAGAAACCAAACATATTCATCGACACCAACGAGTTGGCAGATAGTTTTTTAGGCCCTGAAGGTGAATCATACACACCAGAACCATCTTTATTCTTAGATATCTTCAGTGTTTCCACTACTTCAGTGAGATAGCCATGCTTATCACTTTTGCATATCCCTCTGTTCACGGTGCCATAATCTGATAAAGTATTCTTGAGTCGGTATGCCACTACGGCATAAGTATCTTTCTTCTTATTCTGCTTAAAAAATTTGATTAGTGTGCTATAGGCATCTATTCCGTAATAATCGTCTGCGTTGATGACTGCAAAAGGACCATTAATAACATCTTTACCTCGTAGCACTGCATGAGCCGTCCCCCATGGTTTTTCTCTGTAGGCAATATATCTGGAGCCAGATGGGATATCATATAGCTCTTGGGTTACGAACTCCATTTTTATTCTATCTCCTAATCTCTTCTTAAAGAATGCCTCAAAATCCTTTCTGAAGTATTCTCTGATGACAAATACCACCTTGGTAAAACCGGCATTTATCGCATCATATATAGAATACTCTATTATTGTCTCTCCATTGGGGCCAAAGCTATCCATTTGTTTCAGCCCTCCGTATCGACTGCCCATCCCAGCAGCAAGAATTAAAAGTGTATTGTCCATTCCTCCTTTTATATTATAAAATATTCAAATATCAATGATTTTCGAACATGATGCAGCAAATGGATACGTTATATGATTAGTATTATAGGTCCAGATACATTATAGGTTTCTTTTGTGCATTGGTATTCTATAATTAGAATCAATAACCAGATACGCTAATCACGAAAATGTGATTCAATTCAAACATATGTAATTGATTTTCAATATAATACAAATGAATAATTCTTATAATATAATAAATTTACTTTGACAATAATTTATTACTTTTGCAGCTTGTTATTTTAGGAAGAATGAGAAGAATAATTACAATCAGTATCGCAGCAATTTTTGTCTGTTCATGCACTCAAGATAGAATGCCAGATTTGATATCTATGGATTTGCAGATGGAGAATCTAGTGTCCAGATCAGCGCCAAACAATCAAGGTTTGGATTATTATATTCTGCCTGATGAAAATAATCTAGAGAACATCCCTCAGGATTTAGAGAATAATCCATTGACCGCAGAGAAAGTCGAATTAGGAAGATTCTTGTTCTTCGAAACTGGATTTGCGACTAACGCGACCTATGCATCAGGTATGGGTACTTACTCATGTGCTAGCTGCCATGTTCCAGAGGCTGGTTTTAAGTCAGGTAATTTCCAAGGTATAGCAGACGGAGGCGTTGGATTTGGCATTAATGGAGAAGATCGCCGAAAGAGCAGTGATTACCAAGATAATGAATTAGATGTTCAAGCCGCCAGACCACTCAGCTTATTGAATGTGGCTTTTGTGAAAAACACAACATGGAATGGCAGATTTGGAAATACAGATGCCAATGTAGGTACGGAGGCATACTGGAAGCAAAGTGATGGCACCATTCACAATGGAGATGGTTTTGCCTCACTAGAAACGCAGAATTTTGAAGGATTAGAAACGCATCGTATTCATATCACCAAAGAAATGATAGATGAGTTTGGATATACAGAATTATTTGATGCATCATTTCCAGAACTCAGTGAGGAGGATAGATACAGTAATCACGGTGGTGCACTTGCTATCTCAGCATATATTAGAACCTTGCTTACAAACAGAGCGCCTTTTCAAGAATGGCTCAAAGGTGACAAAGATGCTTTGTCTAGAGATGAAAAATTAGGTGGTATCTTGTTTTTTGGAAAAGCCAATTGCTCGAATTGTCACTACAATCAAAATTTGGGATCAGGAGAGTTCCATGCCCTCGGCGTAAATGATATGAGCGACAGGCCATTCTATAAAACTACAGACGCAGAAGTTCAGGACAGAAACCTTGGAAGAGGTGCTTTCACAGGAAATCCATCAGACAACTATCGCTTTAAGGTTCCACAAGTCTATAATGTTAGTGATGCACCATTCTATTTCCATGGTTCTAGTGTCAGAGAATTGGATGAGCTTATAGAATATAAGAATCTTGCAAGGACAGAAAATGACCGTATTCCACAGGAGCTCTTATCTGAAAAGTTTGTTCCTCTAGAGTTGACAGAAGAGGAGAAGATGCAGCTGCAGTTGTTTTTAGAGAAAAGCCTCAGAGACCCTGACCTAGTCAGATATAAGCCTTCTGAGCTAAAGTCTGGCAATTGTTTTCCAAATAATGACCCTCGTTCTCGAGAAGACTTAGGTTGTAATTAATATTCGTATTCCACGTATAACTCAGGTTCTAAATACCAAGCTTTCGGTTCTATCTGTCGTCTTATATTATTGAGATAGTCAGCCAAGTCCACGTTAGAGCAATCATAAGTAAAACCCACTCTTGTATAAGGTCCGTATTCACTTATATATACCTCGTATCCATTCCTTGCCAGGAGTTCTTCCATTCTGGATACATTGGTATAATTAGAATAAACACCGGTTATGATAATACACTCAGAAGGGTTATTGGTACTGGTGGCGTATTCTTCATCTTCTAATATCTCATTCGACTGAGCATCATCGTTTATATTATTAGTATCCTCTTCTATAGTAGTCGTTGTACTTGAATTAGATTCTGAGCTAGCTATTTTTTCGGTTGCAGGTATCTTAGTTTGACCTTTGCTCATGTTCCTTACTTTATTACATCCAAAATAAATTAGACTCAATATTACAAGTAAGGCAAACAATGCGAGGGCAGGGCCTACACAACCAAATCCTTCATCACTAGGAGGAACCGGTGTATAATCGACTTTGCCTACTGGTTTGGGATCTTTGATAGCCAGTGGCTTAGCACTGGAGGTGGTACTAGAATATGAAGTGGTTCTAGTTGTACTTGTTGTTGCACCAGCAGGCTTACTAGTTGATTGTTGTAGTTTGAGTTTCTCATTCAAACTCATAGGCAGGGCCTTCTCAGTTACAGTCGGTTTCTTTACAGCGGGTGTTGGGGATGGCGTTTTTGCCTTAGTAGCAGGAAAGGAAAAATTAGGTTTTACATAGGTGACATTTGGTTTAGGGCTTTGGGATGAGGAAGTAGGGTTTGAAGGTGGGGTTACCTTCTTCGGTGGCGAGTCTACAGGTTTTGTTACTAGCTTAGATTTCCCTGAATCTTCTTTGCTTGAGCTTAGAAGATTTTTCGCCTGTTTTTTCTTTTCATCCATTTTATTAGCCTTGGAAGTAGTTGCTGCAATTGCTGCAGCAGTTTTCAAATCCGTACCAGGTTTCTGCTTTTTATTTTGCTTTTTGCTATCTAAACCTGATTTAGCTTCTAACCCTACCTTTTTGCGATCCTTCTTTTTAATCTTTTTAAGCTCTACAACTGGAAGACCTTCATAGTACCTCTTTAAATAACTTTTTTTCGCTTTGACTAGATACTTTTTGCCATTAGGCTTGATTGTCATCAGTTTCTCTATCTCTACTTTTCCATGCTTCTTCATCGTCTTTATAAGCACCTTAGAAAAGCTATTGATGGCTTCATCCGCTTTTACCTTGGACAAATCGTACTTACGTTCCAAGTACTTTCTTAGCGCTTTATTCTTAGTTGTTGCATTGTAATGAGTTAAAATCACCGAAGGTGGCGAAATAGCTGACTCATCAGCAGAGATTTTAGATGGTCGATTCTCTAATCTAATAGTTCCTATACCAGGCAAATGCACTGAATTTCGCTGATCTAAAACAGCATCAATGGCTTTCGAAAAGTTAATTTTCACAGACAGTAAACTTTGAATTACCGTAAAGTTAATTAAGTAATTTAGATTCCATACCTATCAAGATTAGCAAGTGATTTTCTCACTTATTTTGAAGGGTATTATCATAAGGAATAAGATAATATGAAGAAAATGAGGTCTGAGTTCAGATGTTAATGCACAAATTGAGATTTTCGTGGTCTCATAACTCTATACAATGAAACTTAAGAGAAAGAAAAGTAATAAGCTGTTTGCTGAGGCTAAGAAAATGTTTCCTGGTGGCGTCCATTCACCAGTAAGAGCTTTTAAGTCAGTAAGTGGCTCTCCCCTCTTTATCACCAAAGGAGAAGGCTGCCATATTACAGACGTGGATGGCAATAAGTTTCTGGATTTTTGTTGTAGCTGGGGGCCACTCATTCTTGGTCATAATAACAGCTATGTTAGAAAAAAAATAGAGAAGGCACTCAAAAATGGAACCTCCTTTGGGACTCCCTCTCCTTCAGGAAACATGATTGGCAGACTGATACTGGATAATCACAAGTATCTGGATCGAATTCGATTTGTGAGTAGTGGGACTGAGGCGGTCATGTCAGCAATCCGATTGGCTAGAGGATATACAGGAAAAAACAAGATTATAAAATTTGATGGATGCTATCATGGTCATGTAGATTCCCTTCTGGTCAAGGCAGGATCTGGACTAGCTACCTTTGGCGTTTCTAGCTCTGCGGGAATTCCTGCGAGTCTTGCCAAAGAGACAATAGTACTACCCCTAGCAGATATAGCTAAGGTAGAAAAGACTATGAAAGCCAGTAAGGATATCGCTGCGGTAATTATAGAACCTATTCCAGCTAATAATGGATTACTTCTTCAGGATAAAAGCTACTTAAAAGCTTTGCGCAAGCTTTGTGATAAGTATGGGGTCTTATTGATATTTGATGAAGTTATATCAGGCTTTAGAGTGGGGTTTGAAGGTGCAGCTGGCTATTACAAAATCAGGCCAGACCTAATCACGTATGGAAAGATTATTGGCGGCGGGATGCCCGTAGGTGCTTTTGGAGGGAAGCGAAAAATCATGAATCACGTAGCACCAGAAGGAAATGTCTACCAAGCTGGCACGCTATCCGCAAATCCGATAGCCCTATCCGCAGGTATTGCCATGTTGGAAAAGCTACTGCAGAAGAACTTTTATGAAGACCAAGAGAAAAGAACAGCCTACTTTGTAGATACCATTATGAAACATGTCAGGAAGAAAAAGTATGCTTTCAATATACAGCACATAGGTTCTATATTTTGGTTTGCTTTTTCGGAGAAGCGAATACAAGCTGCTGATGAGATAGATGCTAGTACAATGTCACTCTTCAAGAAGCTGCACGCTAGCTTACTTGATCATGGTATCTACTTGGGTCCATCAGGTTATGAAGTAGGCTTCATTTCTACTGCCCATTCACGTAAATACTTAAAGCAGGGTGCTGCCACTATTTGCAAATTGTTGGATGAGATATTAGGATGAAATCCGTAAAGAAAAAATATCTTTTTCTACATGCTTTTGTCATGTGTTATCTTATTACAGCATTTACATGGTGGGCTATTCTTTTATACAAAAAAAATGAGGAAGCTCATTTGCTAAAAACTGAATTGGCTACGTACAAAAATGATGTAGAGAATACAGAACTGGTTATAGATTATAATCGCCAACGTAACATGATCATCAGCGAGGGCTTGGTCTTTGGCATATCGATACTACTTGGTTTGTTACTTATCTTCAGAGCTTTTAGAAAAGAAAGTACATTCAATGAGCGAATGAATGATTTTCTATTATCTATCACACATGAACTCAAGACACCGATAGCGAGTATTAAACTTGTGAATAAAACTTTGATGCGGGAAGGATTAAGACCAGATCAAAAACAATCTCTTTTAGATACTGGACAGACAGAGGTGCTTCGCCTGGAACAACAAGTCAATAACTTACTTACTGCCGCACAGATAGACGGCCAATACATCTACAATTATCAGGATACTGATTTGGGTGATTTTATACAAGAAAAAATAGACAGTTATCATCGAAGATATCCTTCTGCCTCAATTACCATTAAAGTGGAAGAAAGTCTGCATTATAATATAGATAGGGAATCATTTACCAAGGCATTAGATAATCTCATTAGTAATGCAGTAAAGTATTCTGGTGCCAATCCTCAAATTATAGTAAGCCTACAAAAAGAAAGTAATCAGATTATAATCAAAGTGAGTGACCAAGGTGTCGGGATAAGTGATGATGAGAAAACTCAAGTATGGAGAAAATTTTACCGCGTAGGACACGAAGATACTCGAGAGACCAAAGGCACTGGACTTGGATTATGGATAGTCCAATCTGTTATAACAGCACACGGAGGTCATATATCTGTAGAGGACAATAGGCCTCAGGGATCTATATTTAGTTTAATTCTTCCTGTATAAAATGAAAGTTCTTATAATAGAAGACGAAGCCACTTTGCGCCAATTGGTCGAAATGAATCTGGACTTAGAGGGTTATACAACAGATGTAGCTATGGACGGTGCGGAGGCACTGGACAAAATCAGCAATGCTCATTATGACATCGTCATACTAGACTTGATGCTTCCTAAAATATCAGGAATGGATGTCCTCTCTAGAATTAGATTACAACATGCAGACTTGCCTGTAATTATTACATCTGCAAAAGACACTTCCTCGGACAGGATAAAAGGATTAAAAGAAGGGGCTGACGACTACTTGGTCAAGCCTTTTGAAATGGAAGAGTTGCTTATTAGAATGCAAAAATTATTGGCACGTATCCAACCTCAGACAGCAACTGAAATAGAAGAATATCAATTTGGAAAAAATGGCATCAACTTCAGCACATTTATAGCATACAATGAAAATGAGTCGTTCGAGTTAAGTCCTAAGGAATGCCTGATTATGAAATTTCTTATTAGTAAGAAAGGACAAGTTGTTTCACGACATGACTTACTCAAAAATGTCTGGGGTTATGATGTGTTTCCTTCTACACGTACAATCGACAACTTTATTTCCTCCCTTAGAAAAAGATTTGAGACAGATATCAAGAATCCAACTCACATAATATCTGTGAGAGGTGTAGGATATAAGTTTATGGAGGACTGAACGGTTCTGATTTATCAGAATGAAAGCAAGTAAATCTTGCTTTCAAGTGAAGGAACCTCAACATCAGTTGAGGGTGGGAGGCATGTAACGGTTCTGATTTATCAGAATGAAAGCAAGTAAATCTTGCTTTCAAGTCAAGGAACCTCAACATCAGTTGAGGATGGGAGGGAGCCCTGCCCGCTCATGCTTTTTGTCTTGATTAAGATTTTTAGGATTATTAGATGAACAAGATTATGATTCCTCCATTTTAGAAAACCTTTACAAATCGACC
The DNA here is from genome assembly GCA_964591455.1 of uncultured Saprospiraceae bacterium. Taxonomy (GTDB): domain Bacteria; phylum Bacteroidota; class Bacteroidia; order Chitinophagales; family Saprospiraceae; genus RFSX01. Next base: position 216 of record CAZQDZ010000013.1, on the reverse strand, counting down.
TTGTGGAGATTTCTCCGTGCTCGTTAAAGGGGATGAAGGTACATGAAGATAAGGCGCATAGTAAATTTAGTAGGTATTGATTCTATGCAAGCATATTGCATCGCGACTACAAGTCGCGACGAACGGTGATTCTGACTGAACGGTTCTGATTCATCAAAATCAAAGCAAGTAAATCTTGCTTTCAAGTCAAGGAACCTCAACATCAGTTGAGGATGG